>NZ_JBHSHC010000112.1:0-342838 GCF_042652925.1 Effusibacillus consociatus | reverse complement strand
GCTTTAGCGCCTTAGCGTTACTTGCACTCAGGAGTACATAGCGCGACCAGTCACTTCAGTGACTTTGGCGTGACTTAGTGCCCTTGTGGCGAAAGTTGCAACTAAGCGACAAGTCGCTAAGTTAAACTATATACCCTTGCGGTGCAAAGAACGAAAGTGCGTCGCGCCACACGACCAAGTCGTGAACAGCGACAAATTTTATCCTAGCACATCCAATTTACCATTTCAACTGGTAATTTTTGGATTTATTCCACGTTATCGCCATAACCGGCGATCCATTGAGTGGAACGTTCTCGCTCTTCGTGAGGCGACAAAAAGTATACTACCACGCATTCCGGTCACCCTCAATCCTAACAGCCAAACAAACCGGAACAAAAAATTGATTTACTCAAAATTCCCTAACAATCTCTTCACAAAGCGTCGTTATACGTAAAGAGACAGTCACTTTAGTTACAGAAGAAATCCTGTGTGTCCATAATTTTAACCACGGCTCAAATCAATTCTTGAAACAAAACATGTCAGAGCGAAAGCCTTTTGCTATCCCTCTCGATTCGATGTAGAATGTAGAATGGTATTTTGTAAGGGGGAAAACACATGCTCGTAATCGGAATAGCAGGCGGATCAGGCTCGGGCAAAACAACTGTTGCTCATGCTGTAGTAAATAAACTCGGGGATGAAAACGTAGCGCTTATTTCTCAAGACTCATATTACGCAGATTTATCACATTTGTCCCCAGAGCAAAAACAACATATAAACTATGACCATCCGGACTCTTTCGATAATCACCTGCTGGTACAACATCTTAAATCACTTCGGGAGGGACAGCCGATTGAGGTGCCCACCTACGACTTCTCCACTCATTCGCGGACAAATAAAACGCTGCATGTTCCATCCAAGCCGGTGGTGGTGATCGAGGGGATTCTGATTTTGGCCGCCCCCGAACTTAGAAACCAAATGGATATAAAAGTGTTTGTCGACACTGATCCGGATGTCCGAATTCTGCGTCGCGTGATGCGAGATATTAATGAACGGGGACGGACACTTGAATCCGTACACGAACAGTATTTGACAACTGTCAAACCGATGCATGAGGCGTTTGTTGAACCGTCCAAGAGATATGCAGATTTAATCATTCCCGAGGGCGGACAAAACGAAATCGCCATCGATCTTTTAACTTCCCTGATTGAAAGATATATATAGAAGAAACCCGCCACGACGGGTTTTTTCGCAATGTAAAAACTAATCACCAATCCAACTCGTCCAACGTGTCAACATTACGAATACGAATCCCCTGCTCTGACAAATACTTTTCATAAGCATCGATCAAATTGTGTCCCGCCTCAATTGTATCTTTGACGTCTGTTGCCTTCAGAAGAACCTCAACCAGTTCCTTATAGTTGTCGGGCACATTTTCAAATTCAAAAGTCTCCTTGACCCCAGTATAATACCCGCGTGTAATTGGTTTACGGTTTAGAAGAGCAATGGCCAAGGAGATTTCCTGGATCACTTCAAACACAAACAGCTCCCGTTCCCTCTTATTGGCCCTGCGAGGAATCGAACGGATTTTGTTGAATGATTCATATGCGATCTCGGATCCGTGATCGAGAAAAAATCGGGCGATCTGCTCTTGCGGCAATTGTTGGTATTTGGTAAGGATATCATCCCGCAGCTTGTTGTCCCCGACTAAAAGCTGCAAATTCGCCAAATTCCCCATGAAAAAAGGGACCTGCAGCGTCAATTCCTCCAGCCGACGCTCTGCCTGATCCAAGGGAACAAAGTTAATCTCAATCGGAACTCCTTGATAAAGAAAAGTCTTCGCCCTTTCAGCAGTTCCCGGCTGTAACACATACATCATTTCAATATCAGAAAACTCCGTATCCCGACCAATTGCGGTCGAACCGTAAATCCCTCCGAACAACATGGAGTTTTTGTATTCTTTTTGCACGCGGATATGAATGCCTCGCACAACCTTGATACGATTTCCGTGTTGCATTGGACACCTCTATGACTGGTAAGATGTTTCCATCATAATAGAAAAGAACACTCCCTCACAACATTGAGGAAGTGTTCTTCTGTTGTTGTTTTGCCTATTTCGAGACAGGCAGCGGAATTTCGATATATTTCCCGTCTTTCATGGTAGTTGCTTTCGGCTCGGTGATCAATGCCCCGTCTTCCGCCAATCCGCTGACGGGAGTTGGGATTTTGTCAGGAGTCATTTGTTTGGCTGCTTCGTTGACCTTTGCGCGGATTGCAGCAGCATCCTCTGTGGTTCCTGCCAACTCCATCGCTTTTGCGAATACAAACATCGCGGAATAATGGTAAGATACTTCGGATGTCGGGATCTTGTCCGCACCAAACTTCTTCTGATAGCTCTCAACAAACTTCTTGGTTCCTTCGTTTGGCAGCTGGGAGGCCGGCATAACACCGATAACGCCCTCCATCATTTTAGGGTCTTTCAAAACAGGTTCAATCTCTTCCACTTTCGCCTGGTCCATCAGGATAAATCCACCTTTAAATCCTTGGTCGCGCGCTGCTTTGATCACAAGTGCCGTGGGTTGGGAAGCACCTCCAACAAAAAGAACATCCGGTTTTGCGGCCAATGCTTTCGTTACAGCTGGAGCAAAATCGCTTTCTTTATTGTAATCGACCGGGTTTTCCGCCACAATTTCACCGCCCAGTTCAGTCCATGTTTTCTTAAAGATGGCGGACCAGTCTTTTGCATACTGATGCGTTCCAGGAACCAGAGCGACCTTTTTGCCGAAGCGTTTCATCATTTCCTCCGAGAATGGTTTCGGATAGGTGTCATAACGGGGAGGAATTCGAACGGTCAATGGGTTTTTCGCTTCTGTAACTTTCGGTTCACTCGTATAGGCGGCAATCAAAAACTTTTCTTGTGCGTTAAACGTCTGCATGGCGAACACGCCACCGGAATGGGGTGTAAAGATAATGGTCGCTTTATGTTCGGTTTTTAAACGACGTGCGTTTGTTGCAGTTTCATTTGGCGCATATTTATCATCTAGGGGCACAAGTTTGAGAGTGACCTTATCTTTGCCGACCTGAATGCCTCCAGCGGCATTGATATCATCGACTGCCATCTGCAGCCCATCCAACGTATTCTTCCCGTAGAGAGCAGCCCCGCCGCTTTGCGGACCCGACCAGCCAATGTTGACAACTTTTGTTTGTCCTCCGCCTCCAGACGTCGGTTGATTGCCGCACGCTGTCAAAACCAAAAGAGAAGCAGCAGTTGACAGAGTGAGAAGAGATTTCATCATTCGTTTCATTTAACCCTCTCCTTTTCTGTATCATTTGTACCCCCTCGTTTTAAGCACCAATATACGCGCGTCTCACCTCCTCATTATCCCGTAATGTTTCACTTGTTCCTTCCAATACGAGATGACCGTTTTCGATAATATAGCCACGGTGGGCAATTTGCAGAGCGGCAAACGCATTTTGCTCTGCCAACAGAACGCCCGTGCCGTCGCGGTTGATTTTTTCAATCGTTAAAAACATCTGTTCAACGACAAGCGGGGCGAGTCCCACCGAAGGCTCATCCAGTAATAACAGTTTAGGTCTGGCCATGAGAGCGCGTGCTATCGCAACCATTTGCTGCTGGCCGCCGCTTAACGAGCCTGCCGGTTGTTCCTTTTTGTCATACAGAACGGGAAACAAATCAAAAACATGTTCCAAAGAACGGGCGATGGCCGATTTGTCCTTTCGGTGAATGTATCCGCCTAAAACAAGATTTTTGAGAACAGACATTTCGGGGAACAGCTTTCTTCCTTCCGGACACTGAGCTATTCCGGATTTGACAATCCGATTCGGAGACCATCCTCCGATCGATTGCCCCATGAACTGGACTTGCCCGTTCGTTGGCTTCAACAGGCCGCTGATTGTACGAAAAATGGTACTCTTCCCGGCACCGTTTGCCCCCAACAGCACAACAAGCTCGCCTGCATGAATTTCCAAATTGATGGAGTGGAGTGCCTTGAAGCTTCCATACTTGACTGAAACATCAATGAGCTTGAGCATGGTGAGCCCCTCCTAAGTAAGCCTCAATCACCGTTTCATTCTGACTGATTTCAGCCGGTGTTCCTTCGGCAATCTTCGTCCCTTGATTTAAGACCATAATCCGGTCGGCCAAATTCATAATCATTTGCATCTTGTGCTCGATGATGCAAACTGTGAGACCTGCTTGTTTCATTTTTTTAATCAGATCTGCCAGACCGCTCGTTTCATCGGCATTAATACCGGCTGCAGGTTCATCAAGCAGAACAAGCTTCGGATTTGTAGCTAAGGCAAGTGCAATGGCCACTCTTTTTTGGGCTTCCTGCGATATGCTTGCCACCGGTCGATAGGCCAGGTCAGAAGCGCCGACAAAATCAAGAACCTGTAAAGCTTTTTCGATGCAAGCGCTTTCATCCCGTTTATACCGTTTGCTCTGAATTACCGCTCCCATAAGCCCGCTTTTCGTTCTCAAACGATGTCCGACGATCAGATTATCAATCACTGTTGCCTCGGCGAATAGTTTTGTAGTTTGAAACGTTCGGGCGACCCCCATCTTCGCCATCCGGTAGGAAGGCTTCTTGGTGACATCCACACCTTCAAGCAGCAATCTGCCGGAGGTAGGCTGGTGAAAACCGCTGATCAGATTGAAAAAAGTCGTTTTTCCTGCCCCGTTTGGACCAATAATCGCCGTAATTTCACCTTTTCTTATATGGAAATCCACCTCGTTCACCGCTTTATTCCCGCCGAAACTTTTTGTTAATTTTTCAGCTTTAAGCATCGATTTCCCCTCCTGCCAGCCTGTGATCAGGTACCCCTCTCTGGAATGGAGCATTCTCATCCGGAGTGCTCAGCAAACGAGAGTCACGTTTCGTTTTTAGCCGGTTGAGAGCTCCCATAATGCCATACGGCAGGAACATCACGATCAATACAAGCAGCGGCCCGAAAAAAATCATGCGATACTCTTGCCAGGACTGCAGCAATTGCATCAAGATCATCACAAGCGTGGTTCCCACCAAAGGACCCCAAAGAGTGCTGATTCCGCCTACCAAAAGGTACAGCAACATGTCAAACGTATGCTCAACCGAGGCGATGTCGGGCCCTAGAAATCGAATATACCCGGCGTATAATGCACCGGCCAAACCGGCCAAAACGGTGGAGTGAACGAAGGCCAGTATTTTGTTCCGCATTACGTTAATTCCCAGTGCCTCTGCCAACTCTTCACTGTTTCGGATCGAAATAAAGGTTCTTCCCACTAACGATCGGACAATCCGTTGATTGACAAACATCGCCAGCACAAGGAAGAAAAGGATCAAGTAATACTGCGAGCTCATACTGGCAAATTCAAAAGAGCCGATTTTCGGAATGGGGATGCCGAGTAACCCGCGGATCCCTTCCGTCAACGATTCCCATTTTTCAATGACCAGGAGAATGATAACTCCCACACAGAGAGAGAAGATCGCAAAGTAGTGGCCCTTCAGGCGCAGAGAAATAATTCCTACAACTGCACCGATAATTCCTGTCAAAGCAACCGCGATGGCCAAGGAAGCAAGAAAAGACATCTCCGCCTTTGTCATCAACAGACCTAAGGAATAAGCGCCAATTCCGAAGAACCCCGCCTGGGCTAATGACAATTGCCCGGTATATCCGGCAATAATATTCATCCCGCTAACCGCAATTGTCCAGATAAACGCCATAATAAGCATATTCAGATAGTAGGTATTGGAAGTGAGCAAAGGAATCGCAATTGCAGTAACCAGCAGTAGGGCCGCAACCCATTTCGAGGGAAAGAAGGATTTCATATTATCTGGCCTCCTTCGCAAACAATCCGGTTGGTTTCACCGTTAAGATTAAAACAAGGAGGACAAACGCAGCCAAGTCTTTATATTCACTATTGATATAAGTGCCTGACATGCTTTCCGCCAGTCCAAGAATGTACCCCCCGAGCACGGCACCGGGAATACTTCCCATCCCGCCCAAAACAATAATCACAAACGCTTTCAAGTTCACCATCGCACCCATCGATGGATAGACAAGGTTAATGGGTGCCGCCAATGAAGCGGCTGCAGCTGCCAGTCCGGAGGCGATCGCAAATGTCAGAAGCGATACTTTGTTGGCGTTGATCCCGACCAGGAAAGCCCCTTCCCGATTTTGGGCCATCGCTTCAATCGTTGATCCGATCACCGTTCTCTTCAAAAACAGATTCAGCCCAACCATCAGAGCAATTGCTGACACAATCACAATTAACCGTTGTTCCGTGATGGTAAGTCCAAACAAATTGATTACACCGTCGTACGGGGAATCAAGCCGTTGATAATCAGATCCCCACATCTTTCGTGCAGTTGCTTCAATAAACAGCATAACGCCGACTGCAGCAATCATCATGTTGATATGGGGAGCATTCTGCAACGGGCGGAAGACGAGTCTCTCAAGCAGCATCCCAATCACCACAAGAGCCGCCACGGAGACCAGGATCGCCGGCCAATAACTGAACCCGTAAAGAGTCATCATCAAGAATGTCAAATACGCACCCAACATATACAGATGACCATGGGCGAAGTTCGGAAGATGCATAATTCCATAGATCAGAGTGATTCCAAGTGCTACCAGACTGTAAATGCTGCCCAGCACCAAGCCGTTAACGATCTGTTGAAAAAATAGATCCAACTCCAATCACCTCCAACATTTTTGCTCCATCCGTGAAACATTTTAAAGATTCGCACCAAATCCGTGCTGTCCCCACCTCACGCTTGTTTCTTCGCTTCCTCTGCCAAGACACGCCGCAGGATTTTTCCCACCGCGGTTTTAGGGAGCTCGTCCCTGAACTCGATCAGTCGGGGTACTTTGAACGCAGCGAGGTGATCCCGGCAAAATTTTTCAATTTCTTCCGCCGTGCCAGTTTGCCCAGGCTTGAGAACAAGAAAAGCTTTCACTGTTTCTCCCCTGTAATCGTCAGGTACTCCGACGACTACAGCTTCCAGCACGCTCGGGTGTGTATAGAGTACTTCTTCAATTTCACGGGGATACACATTATACCCGCTGGCGATGATCAGATCTTTCTTGCGGTCGACGATATAGAAGTATCCATCCTCGTCCATCCGTGCAATGTCTCCCGTATAGAGCCAACCGTCACGAATCGTATGGGCAGTCTCCTCCGCCAAGTTCCAATATCCTTTCATTACCTGTGGTCCTCGAATCACAAGCTCACCGACCTCCCCGATCGGAAGGGTCTTGCCGCCTGATGCGTGATCCACGATCCGCGCTTCCGTTCCCGGAAGCGGAATGCCGATGCTTCCCGGTTTTTTAATCCCTCGCCGGGGGGTGCTGTGTGTAGTGGGCGATGCCTCTGAGAGCCCGTACCCTTCAAGCATGTTGGCCCCGGTCTTCTTTTCGAATGAATGCATGAGTTCTACTGGCAGCGGCGCAGATCCGCTGTTGCAAATCCGGATTGCATCAATCCCATACTGCTCAGCACCCGGGTAAGAGTTTAGAGCGACATACATCGTAGGAACACCCGGAAAAAAAGTAGGTTTATGCTCTTTAATCGTCTGCAGCACTTCAAGTACATCAAATCGCGGCAGAAGAATCACGTTTGTGCCCGTTAGAACCCCAAGATTCATCGCACAGCTCATGCCGTATACATGAAACAGTGGGATGACGGTTAATATTTTGTCTCCTTCCGCTAATGGCTCCTCACACGTATGCTCATTGATTTGCTGAACATTGGCTGCCAGGTTCATGTGAGTTAACATGGCCCCCTTGGAACGACCCGTAGTTCCGCCTGTATATTGAAAAACAGCCACGTCCTCCTGCGGATCTACCGGTTCATCCGGCACCGGTGTAACTGAACGAAGAAATTCATCCCATAAAATCGCATTCTCAGCCAGTTCGACATTGGTGGGCACGAAAGAAACGACAATCACTTGTTTTAGATTTTCATAGCCGGCAATATTTCGCACTCTGGGATACAAGTCGGCATAAACAAACAGAACTTCCGCTCCGGAGTCCTGCAGCACATATTCAACTTCCCGCTCCGTATATAACGGATTTACCTGAACCACCACTGCACCCCGCCGCAAGACACCATAAAAGGCTCCAACATACTGAGGACAGTTTGGCAGCATGATCCCGACCCTGTCGCCTTTCCGGACACCAAATTCATATAACGCCGCTGCGACTTGTCGGGTGTATGCTTGCAATTGAGTGTAAGTCATCTGAAGTTGATAGAAAGTAATCCCGATTTTGTCTCCATGCTGAGCTGTTGTACGATCGAGCATTTCCGGGAGTGACATCGGTTCCACTACAAAGTTCTTACCTTTTGCATGACTCAAACCGTGAACCACTGATACATTTGGCATTCAGGCAGTCCCCCTTCACAGAAGATTCAGATCATTTTCCTCTCAAGAATTACAAGGGAGCAATCTATGAATCAATGAACCCATGGTCGAAGTAGATCCATACTTAGATTCCGCCACGCACGTAAATAACTTGACCGGTGATAAAACTGGACTCATCCGATACGAGGAAGAGAACTGTATTCGCAATATCGATCGGCTTCCCTGTACGCCCCAGAAGCGAACGTTCGGCAGCTGCCTGCTTCAGTGTTTCAAAATCGATCCCCATTCTTTCTGCGGTAGCTTTCGTCATATCGGTTTCAATGAACCCGGGTGCAATTGCATTTACGTTAATATTGAATTTTCCAAGTTCGATGGCCAGGGTCTTTGTAAACCCCTGCAAACCGGCTTTTGCTGTCGCATAATTCAACTGGCCCCGATTCCCTAATGCGGAGGTGGAGCTGAAATTGACAATCTTCCCGTACCGCTGAGGCACCATGTATTTTTGAGCGGCTTGCGTTGCGTAGAAAGAGCCTTTCAGGTGGACGTTCATCACAGTGTCCCAATCCTCATCGGTCATTTTGTGAACCAAATTATCGCGAATGACTCCTGCGTTATTCACAAGGATGTCCAGCCGACCAAATGTATCGACCGTTTTTTGTACCATTTCTTCAACAGACTGACGGCTGGTGACATCGCATGGTACCGCAATCGCTTCCCCGCCGGCTGCTCGGATTGCAGCGGCCGTCTCCTCACATTTGGCCGCGTTAACGTCTGTAACCGTCACCTTTGCCCCTTCTTCTGCCAACCGCATCGCCGCTGCGGCTCCAATCCCGCTTCCGGATCCGGTAATAATTGCTGCACGATCTTTGACTCTCATAATGATTCTCCTTCCGAATCAGGACGATTCGTCCCGCGTTATTATGTTTTCGGGTTAAATGATATATTCTGCTTGACCCGCTACCACTTTATCACCTTTTTGGTTGGCAGCCCAAACTTCACATCTTACGAATTGTCGATCTCCTTCGATTCGGGTCTCCAATACTTTACCCTCACAGGTAATAAGGTCTCCCGGCCGTACCATCCCGGTGAACCGGACCCCGAACTTCAGCAAATCCCCTTCGATTCCGATTGTTTCGGTTACTAATTGCCCCACAAATGCCATGGTTAACATTCCGTGTGCAATCACACCGCCAAGGCCGGCTTCCTGAGCAAATTCCTCGACAGTGTGAATCGGATTAAAGTCACCGGACGCACCGGAATACATCACCAGTTGGGTCTTCGTTACAGGGGGCTTTACAAGCGGACCAATCGTGTCACCTGCTTGAACTGGTTTGGCTGTCATGGTTTTTCCCTCCTAGCCTCTGTAGATCGCGCTCGAACGCGCAATGAACACCGTTTCGCCTGATTCATTAACCCCTTTTTGTTCATAGACCAAAAATGTCATTCGCCCGAGTTTGCCTTCTTTCTCATACACATCAGCCAGTTTGGTGGAACAGAATAAAACATCTCCGGCAAAAATCGGTTTGTAATATTCGAATTGCTGTTCCCCGTGGATTAACCCTTCTTTTTTAAAAGTCAGCCCTACTATCTCGCCATATTCAAATGTACGGCTAAAAGTAGGTGGGGCAACGATGCGGCCGAAGCGAGTTGTTTTCGCATATTCTTCATCCCGGTAGAGGGGATTCGGGTCTCCGATGGCATCTGCAAATTTGCGGATGGCGCCTTTTTCCACCTCATTTTTGACCGGATTCGATTCCACACCAATGAACGGTTTGAATAATTCCAGACTCATAGAAAAGCCCCCTATCGTTCAAACAGGACTGCGATTCCCTGTCCCCCACCGATGCAAGCGGTGACCATACCTCTTTTGAGACCGGTTCTTTTCATCTCATAAACGAGCTTTGTACAAAGGATGGCTCCCGTTGCGGCGATCGGATGCCCATGTGCGATGGCCCCGCCGTTGACGTTCACCTTACTCCTATCAAACTGCAATTCCCTGTCGCAAGCCAAAACTTGTGCGGCAAACGCTTCGTTAATTTCAATCAGATCGATATCTTCCAATTTCCAACCGGTCCGATCGAGCACCTTCCGAACAGCAGGAACAGGTCCAATCCCCATGATATTCGGATCTGCACCCGCGACCGCGTAAGCGGTTACTTTCGCGAGAATTTCAAGCCCCATGGATTCGGCTTTCGCTTTGGACATGACAACCAAAGCGGAGGCTCCGTCGTTTATGCCCGAGCTGTTGCCTGCTGTCACAGACCCTCCCTCTTTAAATGCAGGAGGCAGCTTCGCCAGTGCTTCCAAAGTGGTGCCCGGACGAGGATGCTCATCAGTGTCAAACACAAACTCATTTTTTCCTTCCCGTACGGTGATAAGAAGAATCTGGTCTTTAAACCGGCCTTCCTCGATGGCACGAGCCATTTTTCTTTGGCTCTCATATGCAAACTGATCTTGTTCATCACGTGAAATGCCATACTTGGTTACAAGGTTTTCAGCAGTGATCCCCATAGGAGGATCCCCGATTTCTTTCGGAGACAATTGCGGATTAATAAAACGCGGTGGTGTTCGATCATATGCTTTTGCCTGTTTTTCAAGTAAAAACGGGCGACGGGTCAAACTTTCTGTTCCCCCGGCTACAAATACATCCCCTCTCCCTGCCCAGACAGCTTCAGCAGCAAGTGCCACCGCATTCATGCCGGATCCGCATTGACGGTCAATTGTAAGACCGGGAATCTCGACTGGCAAGCCGGCCTCCAACAGGGACAAACGGGCTATATTTCCTCCGCCTGACATACAGTTTCCGAAGATTACATCATCCACCTCTGTCGGGTTGAGTCCAGCTCGAGACACAGCTTCACGAATCACTGCTCCACCATACTGGAAAGGAGCCATACTCTTCAGAGAGCCTCCTTCTTTTGCGATAGCCGTGCGAACCGCTGATACAATCACTGCTTCCATTAGCAAAACCTCCTTAGACGATTCAGAAACCAACCGGTTAGTAGGATCCAGGTAAAAAAAATATAACATTTTACATTTAACAAATATTCTTGTTTATGAATTGAACATAATTTATACTTTTATGCAAGTAGTAAATGCTTTCTGAAATAGAAAAAGGTGGTGCTTCTTTATGCCCTATTGCGAGGTAGATAGTGAATCCATTTATTATGAGCGGCACGGCAGTCGCGGTGCCCATACGCTGCTGTTTGTCCATGGAGCCGGCAGCACGGCAGAAACATGGAGACTCTGTGTCCCCGATTTACTTCAGTTTGACTGTATTCTGGTCGATCTTCCCGGACATTACAGATCCCACGGAACGGCCCGAGAAGGGATCACGGAATATGCCAACTTTCTCGAACGTTTTATCCGTCGACTGGACCCTCAGATTCATAATGTAAGTCTTGTCGGACATTCCATGGGTGGGGCTATCGGTCTTGAAATTGCCTGCCAAGCGAACACTTGGATTCAACGATTGATCGTCGTCACTTCCGGCTCCAAATTGAAAGTAAATGAGAATTTCCTGTCTCAACTTTCGGATGGGAAATATGACTTATCTTTTGTAGAGGCGGGTTTTGGCTCCGCAGCTGCAAAAGAACTCATTCAGCAAGTGATTGCACACCGTGCATTGGTCACAGTGGAAAGCAGTTTCAGGGATTTTATGGCGTGTAATCAGTTTGACAGGCGAGATGATATTTCCAACATCCAGATTCCGGTGTTACTTGTAGCGGGAGAAGAAGATCAGGTTACCCCACCGTTCTACTCCGTTTTTATGCACGAGCAGATTCCAAACTCGAAAATTGAATTTGCAAAAGCCGGCCATTATTTACCCTTGGAACAGCCGAATCTATTAGCGGCAGCCATTCATTCCTTCTTGCAAGAAACAGAGCTTGTATCCTAAACGGTTTATGGAGATTCAAGAGTGGGTCTGACCTGGAAGTAAGGTCAGACCTTTTGGATCTACTGGTAACTGTAAAAACCTTTTCCGGCTTTTCGTCCGAATTCCCCTTTTTCAAACTTCTGCTGAATAATCCGCGAAGGCTTCAGATTGGGGTCACCTGTTTCCTGATACTGTTGAAGCTGCATATAGTAATTTACGTCGATACCAGTCATATCCATCAAAGCAAATGGGCCAATCGGATGACCCAGGGCTTCTTTGGCTGCCAAGTCAATCTCTTCATGAGTCGCAATTCCTTGTTCCAGAAGGTGAAGGGCTTCCCGCACCATGGCACCAAGCAGCCTGTTTGCAACAAAACCCGATATCTCCTTGCGAAGCAAAATTGGAGTTTTACCTAGACGTTTTACCAGTTCAACTGCGATCTCGGCTGTTTCTTCCGATGTTTCCCCGCTGGTTACAACCTCAACGAGATCCATTTTTAGCGGGGGATTAAAGAAGTGAATGTTACAGACTTTATCCGGTCGTTTCGTGAAAGGGGCGATCATGGAGTTTACAATTGTCGAACTATTCGTTGCAAGAATCGCGTGCTTTGGAGCCAATTCGTCCAGTTTTGCAAACAGTTCACGTTTGTCATCCAGCTTTTCAACAATTGCTTCGATCACAAAATCTGCGGTTTTAACCGCCTCACTGAGATCTGTCATCATATGGAGACGGGCAAAAGCCATTTTAGATTCTGTTTCCGTTACCCGTTTCTTCTCCACTCTGCGGTTCAATTGAAACTGCAAACTTTCATGGGCCTTTTGCAAACTCGATTCAGAAATATCCTGCAGATAGGTTTTGTATCCGGCAAGCGCACAAAGCATTGCAATTTGAGCACCCATAGCTCCTGCTCCAATCACCGCTACCGTCCGAACATTCTCAATCCCCATGTCCTACTCCCCTTCCACCCTGATTGAAATTTATTTAAATTGCAGTAACACCACCATCAACAGCCAGTACCTGACCCGTGACGTAGGCCGATGCATCCGAGGCAAAGAACAGGGCTGCTCCTTTCAAATCGTTTTCCCCCCCATAACGTCCCATGGGAGTCCTTTCAAGGATATGATCGCCAAACTTCTGAAGCAGTCCGGAAGACATCTTGCTCGGGAAAAATCCTGGTGCTAAAGCGTTTACAGTAATTCCATGACGCGCCCATTTGATAGCCAAATCACGCGTGAAAGAAATCACAGCACCTTTACTTGCGTTATAACCAATGGCGTTCATATATCGGGGATCACTGCCAACCAGACCGGCTACAGATGCGATATTAACGATTTTGCCATATTTTTGAGCGACCATTTCACGCCCCACGGCTTGTGACATCAAAAACAAACCGGTTACATTCACATTCAAAATTTGATTGAACTTTTCCAACGGATATTCCTCGACCGGCGCTCCCCAAGAAATTCCGGAGTTATTGATTAAAATATCGATTTTTCCAAATTGATCTTTCGTTTGTTCAACGACTCGTGCAACATCTTCCGGAATGGTTACATCGCATGCCAGAGATAAACTTTTGCGTCCCGATTCTTGGATCCGTTCGGCTACTTCATCACAAGCTTCTTTTTTTCTTGAACATACCACTACATTCGCGCCGGCTTCTGCCAGCCCGATCGCAATCTGCTCACCGAGACCTCTCCCACCTCCTGTGACGATTGCTGCTTTTCCCTTTAGATTAAAAAGATCTTGAATAAGCATATGAGTCCTCCTACTCGTCCGATAATCAGTTTATCCTGAAACACCAAACATACTGTACGGTCAGTACGATCAAGTGTTCGTCGCTCTCATTTCTCTTATTACTATGAAAGTTAGACATTCTAGGACGAATTCCTCTTATTATTTTATTAAATATTTCGACATCTGCTTGTGACAGATTTCGACATAACAACTACAACGATTCCTTATTTAATTCAAGTTTTGCGATCGCGGCGCGATGCACTTCATCCGGGCCATCGGCCAACCGCAGCGTTCTTGATCGCGGGAAATCATCGCTTACTCCGGCAGCACCAAATGCTTGAATGGCTCGATCGAGCACCTTCAGGGCCACGTTTGGAGCGATCACTTTAATCATCGCAATTTCGCTTTTTGCAGCCTTATTTCCAACCGTATCCATCATATAGGCCGCTTTTAGAGTCAACAGGCGTGCTTGTTCAATTTCGATTCGGGAATCGGCGATCCATTGTCTGATCACCCCCTGTTCAGAAAGAGGCTTCCCAAACGCAACCCGATTTTTCACCCTCTCACACAGCAGTTCAAGAGCACGTTCCGCTACCCCAATCAATTCGAATGCGAATCGACAAGATCACCTGCCTTTACATGTTCTGTTAACGCTTGAACGAAGCCGAACCGTCATCCACGCAAAAAACGTGACCGTTCATAAAGGAGGCTTCGTCGCTCGCCAGAAAGGCTGCTACATTGGCAACTTCCTCCGGCGTACCTGCCTTCCCTCTCATCTGAGCCTTTTCAATTTGCTTCCAAACAGCTTCATTCTGTCTCCACTCACTCACAATGTTGGTTTCAATCAACCCGGGTGCTATTCCGACGACCCGAATGTTATATCGGGCTAACTCAAGAGCTGCCGATTTTGTCATCATGACCACAGCACCTTTACTGGCGTGGTAAGGAAACTGTTTGCGATCGGCAATAAATCCATAAATGGAAGCGGTATTGATGATCACGCCTCCAGTGTCTTTCATCGCGTTCCCTGCCGCCTTTATCCCATAAAAAACGCCGTGTTGATTGACGGCCACTGTGCGATGATATTGTTCAATCGGCATATCCAGAACAGTATATTGTCCGTTCCCTATTCCGGCATTGTTAAACATGATATCCAGTTTTCCGTATAATTCTACCGATTGTTGAACGAGAGATTGAACACTTTCGTAGGAAGAGACATCAACAGGAAAGTAAGCTGCTTCTCCTTTCTGTTCTTTAATTGCAGCTGCTGTTGCAGTTCCGGATTCGGAATTCAGATCCGCAACAACCACTTTGGCTCCTTCTCGAGCGAACTTTTCAGCGGCGGCACGGCCAATCCCGCTCCCGCCCCCGGTGACAATCGCTACTTTGTCCGCAAATCTCATTTTCATACCCCCGTTCGGCAATCAAGATGCCCTCTCGTTTACTAACCGGTTAGTATGTTCATTATATTACAATATTTCTGACGCTTGCAAATGTTTTCTATGAAAAAAAGAATGGATCCGAATGATCGGACCACTCTGAACACTTGGAAGCTGATTAAAGTTCGGATTTCATCCCATTTAGGAATATTTCGATATAGGTTTTGGTAAGTTCGTCATCTGAAGCAGGGCCGTTTGGATTGAACCAATGGTAACTCCAGTTACACATTCCTAAAATTGCAAATGTCACAAGATCGGCTCTTAAATCTTGCCTGAATTCTTTGTTTTGAATTCCTGTTTCGATCACTTTTTGTAAATTCAATCGGAATTGTTCTCTTTTTTGTTTGATCACCATTACGTGATCAGGGTGCAGGTTCCGCATTTCACGAAAGAAAATCTTTGCAATGCCGCCATGTGTTTTGATTTGTTTCAAGATTAGTTGAACATTTTCGAATACTTTCGTTTTGCAATCTTTTGATCGATGTACCAGAATTTGCTGCTGTTTTTTTAACAGTTCATCGATATACATCGTTTGAATATCCATTAACAGTTGCTCTTTTGAATCAAAATAATAATAAAATGTCCCTTTTGTTACCCCTAGTGAGTCTACCACATCTTGGATCGAAGTTTCACTAAATCCTTTGGTTTCAAATAATTCAATGCTCTGTTCCACAATTTTCTCTTTCACGATCATGCCCCTTCCTCTTGCTACAGTGCACGAGAATTCAGTTTGATTATAGGTAATTATAATGTAAACACCTGTTGATCAACAACAATTGCAAATTTCCACCTGATAACAAAGGGGATGTATCAATCACAAATGATACCCCCCTTTTTCCCTTTCGGCGCACCTATGGAATTAACACGACCTTGCCCGTTGTTTGACGTCCTTCCAACAATTCATGCGCTTTTTTCGCTTCTGTCAACGGCACTCTTTCCCCGATAATCAACTTTAATTTCCCCACACCCACATAATTCAACAGCTCCTTGACACTTTCTTTATATAGGGCAGGACGCTGCATAATCCGTGGCAACCAGAACCCTACAACACTCGTATTACGCTGCATTAGGATGGAAGGATCAAACTGAGTGGCTTCCACACCCGCTCGACCGTAAATGACAAGTCGCCCAAAGGTCGCCAAGCATTTTATACTTTTCTTGAAAATGTCCCCTCCTACCATCTCCAGAACGACATCTACACCTTTGCCGCCCGTCAGCTCCATCACTTGGTCGCTCCAATTTTCTTCCGTATAGTTGACCAAGGCATCGGCTCCCAATGAACGGGCAAGTTCCAACTTATCGGAACTGCTCGCCGTAGCAATCACTTTGCCTGCACCCATTAACTTCGCCAACTGGACAGCCAGCGTTCCAACCCCGCCTGCGGCGGCGTGAACCAATACCGTTTCACCTTGGGCCAATTGACCTGAGGTCTTTAAGCAATGATAGGCAGTAAGCCCCTGCAGAAGGATGGCAGCCGCCTGATCAAAATCTACACTATCCGGAATGGGCAGAATCTCATTTTCATGAAGTGCCACATACTCCGAATAGCACCCATTTTCCGTTAGGGCAACCACACGGTCCCCGAGCTTATACCTGGTTACCTCGGGTGAAACTTCTGTAATCACACCTGCTACTTCCGAACCTGGAATGTACGGTACAGGGGTTTTCACTAAATATTTATTCTGGCGACGCATCGTGTCGGCAAAGTTTACTCCTGCCGCCTTGACTTGTACCAACACACGACCGGGCTGTAATGTTGGCACCGGAAGATCGATAACTTCTAAAACATCAGGCGTTCCATACTCTCGAAATTGAACTGCTTTCATACGTTCATCTCCCCTTGATTTCAGTACGAACTTAAGTGATTAACCAGACCCTTTCAATCACCTTATTTGTGTTTGAATTTGGGGACACGTTTTTCGATAAACCCCTGTACACCTTCTTTCACATCTTCGGTCTCAAATACTTCCACAAATAGATCTGCTTCCCGTTCAACAGCTGATTCAAAAGCTAGTTCCGCCCCTTCATCTACGGCCCGCTTGATGCGTGATAGGGCTTGCAGGGAATAACCAGCGATTTTTTGAGCTAGCTTACGGGCTGCCTCCAATCCTTCACCGCTCGGAACCACTTGATTAACGAGTCCTATACGTGCCCCTTCTTCCGCTGAAATGGGTTCACCGGTAAACATTAGTTCTTTTGCTTTTGCTTTCCCAATCAATCGCGGTAAACGCTGTGTCCCGCCACCGCCCGGGAAAAGCCCAAGTTTTATTTCAGGCAAACCAATTTGCGCATGGGTTTCGGCTATGCGAAGGTCGCAGGTAAGAGCAAGCTCACAACCGCCGCCAAAGGTGATTCCGTTTAATACGGCAATCGTTGGTTTGGACAAGAAATCGATTTGATTTAAAACATGATGGGTTTTCATCACAGTCGCTTTCTTGTCCTGATTCTCAATTAATTGTGGAAACTCTTTAATATCGGCACCAGCCATAAAAGCTCTGTTCCCCGAACCGGTCAAAATCGTTACGATCACTTCCGGATCTTCTGCAATCGAGGTAAAAATCTCCCCCAATTCAGTCACAACTTGATTGCTTAGAACATTCATAGGAGGATTATCAATCGTTACAATCGCGATTCCATCCGCTTTTTCAAAATGAACCAATTTTCCCATTCGGCACTCTTCCTTTCTTACTTCTTACTTTGAATAGTCATACCAGCCTTTTCCGGTTTTTCGTCCAAGATGGCCTGCCTTAACTTTTTCTTCTATACATGCTGCCGGCTTATCTGCCGGATCACCAGTTTCTGCAAAACGCTGCTGCTGAACAAAATACCCGACATCAATCCCCGATAAATCCATATCTGAAATGGGCCCATCGGATGGTTGAGCGCCTTCCTGCATACGGTATCAGATTTTCATCAATATCCACCCCTTAAAACTGAATATCACGAACTTCTACTAACCGGTCGGTATGTATAATTATATTTCAATCCTTTTGATTATTCAAATGTTTTCTCCTGAATATTTGTTTCGTTTTTCGGCATAAAAATGATATGATTCTAGAGTAATAGTTAGAAAATTCACTACCTTGGAGGATCAGGAAATTGAATATCTATTTAATTCGCCATGGTGAAGCTGAGCATAATGTGGATCGTTTTCGGATGGCCCATACTCACGATTCGAAACACGATCTTACGGAACTGGGCAGAAAACAAGCTCAGGTCACTGCAGAATTTATAAAAAATCATGTCACAGGCAGTATTGTACTCTATTCATCCCCATATCTTCGAACTATGGAGACAGCGAAAGCGATTCACTCCCTGCTTCCCGAGGGGACCCCTTTCTATGAAAATCCTCTTCTGCGGGAATGGGAGTTAGGAAATCTGTACGATTTTAACAACCGGACCCCTGAAGCCAAAAAAGAATTTAAAGCGGCAGGGCAATTTTATTTTCGATATCCGAATGGAGAATCGCTTGCAGATGTCTATCTCCGTTCCAGCATGTTCATGCACACTGTTGTGCAACGACTTCTGCAGCAGCAGCGTTATGAAAACTTGATTGCAGTCACCCATGCTGCTTTTATTCAAATGCTCCTTGCCTTTTTAATGAACTGGCCTGTCGACAAATTAGAATCCTATGAACCTGTTGAAAATGCTGCGGTGATTACCCTTAAAGAAGCATATGGGGACTATCATCATGAAAAGATTTTTGTACCGAAGATAGACTAATGGAATTCCTCCAGTTGGAACAACTGCTTCCATTGCAAACAAGGCTTGGCGCTGCCTCTGCATAAAAAAGACCTTCAAATGAAGGTCGTTTACAGTTCCCGTGAACGATAATCCTCTCCAAGCATTTCATACTGGTCGGTTAACCACAACAAACGGGAGACCAGAGCTTCCGCCCGTCTGCTGGTCTCCCCTGAGGCACGGCTGACATAGCGCTCCGCAAGTTCAATTGCGGAAAAGTTTGATGTGATGATGACCGGCTTACGTTCCGGTTCCCGTCCATTGAGGATGGTGTATAATGCCCAAATCGACGATTCATTCACATTTTCATGTCCGAGTTCGTCAATAACCAACACATCGGCTGAAATGTATTTGTCCAGAATTTCGGAACGAGTGGGCAATCCATCCCGGTTTTCGCGAAAATAAAGATCGGACAATGCAGCAAAAGTTTTTTCGGCCTGCACATAAAGCACACGGATCTTCCGGGTGATCAAACGATTTAAGACTGCACACGCCAAATGCGTTTTTGCCGTTCCAAATCCCCCGTAAATGTAGAGGCCTTTCATGTCGGATCCGGGAACGTATTCATTGGCAAACTGAAATGCTTTTGTGCACAGCTCACGGTTTACTCTTTTCTGTTCATCCGGATAGTTCTCAAACGTCATCCGACGATGGCCTTCGCTTAAACCGGAAAAGGTCCACAGCCGCTTTTCCTGTTCCTTTGCCAAATGCTCCCGATAAAAATCACATTTGTTTACCTGTTGGATCAACCCTGTTTCTGTCAATCCGATCGAAAATTGATGGCCTTTTGCATCTTCTTCTTTCGGGCAGGAGGCGAACCCCTGACATCCTTCACATTTTTTTCGATCCAGGTAAATGTGCAGGAGCTGTAGTGACGTACTGCTGGTATAAAACTCATGCGGCAGATCTGCCGTTTGTAATTCAGGGAAGATTTTTTCCCAATAGTCTTTTGGCCGCTCAATCATGTCAGGGTCAAGCGAGCTGGATCGTTTATTTAGAAATGATGGTTTTCCCAACAATGAACCGATTGGTGTGAGCTTCTCCATCCGATTTCCTCCTACTTCAGCCCGGCTTTTCGAAGCTTATCCAAATACTCGCTTTTCACCTTTGAAAAGCCCTGTGTTTTGGAAGGCATCTGATTTTTTTCCTTTTTGTCCAAGGAATCGGTTGGTTTCATCGAATATCGCTTGTTCCATTCTTCCACTTCTTGTATCGCCGCTTCCCGCGTGCGGACCCCCCGTTCCAACCAGTCCTGCACCACAACTTCCACGTATTTTTTGGGAAAATCCGGCTTCCCTTTGGTTAGCGTAATCTGTGCTGCCACGTGATCAATCAGCACCTCAATGCATCCCGGTTCCAGTTGAAACGGCTCCTCCAACAATTGAAAAATCATATTGATCTGAACGGCAGACGGCTGTTTCCGAATCCGTTCGCGCAGATATTGAAGCAAGTAGGCTTCGGGTGCCTCCGCTTTGGCCGGATTTGCCACCTTTTTCATTTCTTCAACCCGCTTTTCAGCCTGCTTACGGGTCAAAATGCCGGAACTGGACCAAGAGGACGCGAGCATCCGAATATACTGCTGATCGAAAACCTGCTTATATTCCTTCACGTGTTCAACCAACACTTCAATTACCTGCGGCGGCAGTTCATATGGGTAGTTCTGGAGCGTAACGAGAAGTTCCTTCTCCTGCTCCGAAAGCCGGTCAAGCCCAAACGTCAGACGCGAGAATTCGAACAGGTAATCAGAATTCTTTGGGGAGAAAGACTCAGGTTTACTCTCTTCCCTTTCATCAACAAAGGTGATGGGTGAAACAGGGAGGATTGATAAGGAGACCCGATCCTTGTCATTCGCATCACGTGTTTTGTTAATATGAACTACCGGTTGTCCCTGGAACCGGAATCCGATCAATTCATCAATTCGCTTTTTGGCCAATTGGAATGAGATCCCCAGGGCGCGGGCCAAATCCGCAACCGAAATTTCGATTTTCCCGTTATCCTTCATAAACAAAGAGAGACAGATGAGCGTATGCAAATGCATCGGCGGAATTTCTGCCAAAAACCCGGAGTACAAAGCATTGTCATGGGTGATAAATTGAATGCGGGTCTCCCATTCATTGCGTATCGGATTGTACTCTTTCTCGATGCGAGTCGATATCATTGTCGAATCGTTCATCATACACCCGTCCTTTAGATCATGGATGATCTATCTCCACTCAGATCTAAGTATATCAAATCCTGTCGAAACTGGCATGAACCGATAGACCATTTTTTACGGATAGATACGATTCAACAAACGAGGGAACGGAATGGTTTCCCGCACATGATCCAATCCGCAAATCCAAGCGATCGTACGCTCCAATCCGATCCCAAACCCGGAATGCGGAACGGTTCCGTACTTTCTCAGATCCATGTACCAATTGTACGCATCGCCAAGTTCATGTTCCGCAAATCGCTCCTGCAGCAGTTCAGGATCGTGAATCCGCTGCGAACCGCCAATAATCTCTCCGTATCCTTCAGGAGCCAACAGATCAGCCCCCAGCACAACTTCGGGACGGTTCGGATCCGGCTGCATATAGAACGCTTTGATCTTCGCAGGGAATTTTTCAATAAAAACGGGACGTTCAAAGTGCTGAACGATTTCTGTCTCATCAGGCGCGCCAAAGTCCTCTCCCCATGGGAAATCATGTCCTTTTTCCTGTAAAAGCTTCACCGCATCGTCATATGTAATTCGCGGAAAAGGACCCGAAATCACATTTTCGAGCGGTTTTGTATCCCGTTCGATCATTTTTAATTCCAGCTTACAGTTTTCTAATACATGACGAACAATATGCTGCACCAAACCTTCTTGAATGACCATGTTTTCTTCGTGCGTACAGTATGCCATCTCCGGTTCAATCATCCAGAACTCGATCAGATGACGTCTCGTTTTTGATTTCTCCGCACGGAAGGTGGGGCCGAATGAATAAACCCGGCCGAGCGCCATGGCGGCAGCTTCCATATAAAGCTGTCCGGACTGGGTCAGATACGCATCTTCATCGAAATATTTGGTTTGAAACAGATTGGTCGTTCCCTCGCAAGATGATGGAGTTAAAATCGGCGAATCGACTTGAACAAAGCCGTTTCCGTCCAAATAGGACCGGATCGCTTTTATAATTTCTGCACGGATTTTGAGGATCGACCTCTGCCGTGGCGAACGAATCCATAAATGACGGTGATCCAGCAAGAAATCGACACCATGTTCTTTCGGTGTAATCGGATATTCGGTCGCCAGCGCAACAAGTTCGACATCCGTCACAGTCAATTCAAAACCGCTGGGAGCACGATGATCGGCACGCACTACTCCTTTGACCCGGACAGATGATTCTTGTGTCAGCCTATCAGATGTTTCAAATACTTCAGCAGGAACTTCCGCTTTCACCACAACCCCTTGAATAAAACCGGTTCCGTCCCGGAGCTGCAGAAATTGAATTTTGCCGCTGGAGCGTTTGTTCCACAGCCAGCCCTCAATAACTACTTCCTGACCAACAAACTGCCCCACATTCTGAATGGTCGTTTTCAACCAGAGTCCCCCCGTTTGATGTACAAATTCACATTCAAAGTACCACAAAGAGCAGCAAAAGGAAACTGTTACAAAAGTCAGAGTATGTATCAAAAAACCGATTCACGAGTGAATCACTCTTGAATCGGTTCCTGTTATACCACCACTGATTGGTTTCTCTGCTGCTTCATCCACTCGCGGAATCTTTCACCTGACATACTTTCCTCTTCAACAAGAGTTCTGGACAATTCATCGATTCCCTTGATGTACGGTTGAAGCAATTCGAAAGTTTGCTTTTCGATGTCTGCCAGAATGCGACGAATCTCTTCATCCAGGACCTTTTGCTGAAGGTTGTCAGCGTCCACGATACCCAGATTCGACAGTCCGCAAGAAACCAGTGTTCGAGCAAGATTTGAAGCCTGCATAAAGTCATTTGAGGCTCCAGTTGAACGGTTGCCAAAAATCAATTCCTCTGCAACGGCTCCCGCCAATGCAACCTTCATCTGACCCTCTAACTGATCCTTCGTATACAGATAAGAATCATGCTGAGGAACCTGGCGCACGAACCCAAGTGCATTGCCGCGCGGTGCGATTGTGATATGAGCAACGGACCCGGGGCGGACTGATTCGGAAGCAATCGCATGGCCAAGTTCGTGTACCGACACCCGAATAAGCTCTTCTGCCGAAGGGCGTTTTCCTGTTTTCTCTCCAAGCAGGACCTTATCAACCGCTTCGCGCAAATGGCGGGTCTCAATCTTCGATGCATCTTCACGCAGCGCCAGAATGGCCGCCTCATTTGTAAGGCTTTCCAATTGTGCTCCGGAGAATCCGTAAGTTTCTTTGGCGATCGCTGACAGATCCACATCTTCCGCTAACGGCTTGTTTGCCGTTTGGATCTTCAGAATATGCAGGCGGCCTTCTTTATCAGGCAAATCGACCTTAATTTGACGGTCAAACCGGCCCGGACGAAGCAGTGCGGGGTCTAACATATCAACGCGGTTTGTAGCAGCCACCACCAAAACAAGCGGATTGGACGTGGTCTGCATTCCGTCCATTTCGGTCAGCAGCTGATTCAGCGTCTGATCGAATTCCTGATGACCTTGCCCGCCGCCGCGTTTCCCGCCGACGACGTCAATTTCATCGATGAAGATAATCGCTGAATCCTTGCCTTCTTTCTTGGCCAAGGTTCTTGCCTTCTTGAACAATTCGCGCACTCGCGAAGCACCCACACCTACATACATCTCTACGAATTCAGAGCCGCTGGCCGAAACAAAAACGGAGTCTGTATAAGTTGCAGCCGCTTTCGCCATCAACGTCTTACCGGTACCGGGTGGGCCTGTCAGCAAAATTCCCTTGAGCGGCCGGATGCCAAGTTTTTTAATTTTATCCCGGTAACGAAGGAAATCCAACGCTTCCATCAATTCCCGCTTAGCGGCTTCCTGACCGCCGATATTATCAAATTCGACTTTATGGGAAGCTGCAATTTCCGCATGTCCGGTGGATACTGTCCCTCTTTTTTCCACCAGCACAGAAACTGCAAATATCAGGGTAATCAGAAGCAAAAAAGGAAGAATATTATAGCCCTGATAAGCAAAAAATACAGCTGCAGCAATTGAGATTCCAATTCCCGCTTCCCGAATCATATCGACTTCACCCCCTGTTGCTGACTGGGTTCACCAATACGATACGAAATCACTTCATACAGAAAATGATCGCCTTTTTCGAGTTGAATATACAGATTCTCACGATCCATAGTAACAGCGGCACGGCTTAAGCCGTCTTTCTGGCCGCGCGCTTGCAGCTTTTCAATCATTTCGGTGAATGATCCTTTTGCAAGACCTTCGTAGATCATCGGCTGATAGGATTGATACAGCGTTTCCAATTCAGGCGTCCGTTTATCCTTGAGTTCAATGGTTACTTCCTGATCAAGAATTTTACCCGCTTTCGTCTTGATCGATCGGTAAGCGGTCTGTAAATCGGCAACTTGATTCAATGAAACTTCGATTGTTTTCTGAGGTCCGCTCAGCTTTACGTCGACTGAATTGACTTGTTGCGTGCCGATCAACTCTTTTTGCAGAGGGCGGATCAGACCATAATCCCGGTACAGAATCCATCCTCCGAAAAACAGAAGCAACGATGCGGTCAAGAACAGTAACGTCGGCATTAATCGTATACGAGACATGGGTACACCCTCTTTCATTTATGGTTAAGCGTCCGCACAGTTTACATAATGAGGAACAGAATAAGTATACCATACCCTATCTGCCTTTTCAGCGGTAATGTTGACCAGTCGCTGGAAGGAAAAACGAGAAACAGGCCCCCCTTTTTGGGACGCCTGCCTGTTTACTTGGTCTGCTGCAAGGTATAGGACGAGAGTACGTTTCCATTGTAAAAGTCCAAGTACGTATATAGCTTTTGACCCTGGGCATTGATTCCATAGATCTCCCAAACGAATCTTCCGGATGCCTTGCCCGCAAATGAATTCTTGTCGTTGGGATCAATAATGCCAGGTGTTACCGTGTTAATTTCAGAATAGCCGGAAGCCTGCCTGGCTTTTTGCTCCGCATCGGCCGCCGATAGTCCCTTGTCAAGATACTCAGAGCCAAGCACCTTGTCTTTCGTGGCAAATACCATCATCGCCCGGCCAAGTTTGTCCTGACCCGTCAAGACGTAGCAAAAAGGTCCGCCCGTATAAGGTTGTGCCGAATCAATTCTTTGCAATGCGGAATTATTGACAGCAATTCGGGCAGCTGTTTTCAAATCAGGCATCTGAGCGGCAGTGAGTTCCCGAAGTAAAAATAAAGACCCGAAAATCAGAGTGACAACCACAAGCAAGCTTGTCCAAACAATCTTCTTCATCAGTTTCCCCTCTTTGGTGCTTCAGCTTCAATGGCTTGTTGTATGCTCCGTAGACTCGTAAATCGACATCCAAAGCGAACCGTCTTCTGCTTTGGAAAGTCCGAAAATAAGTTTGTACGGTTTAAGTGTTCTGTTTAAAAAGTCTACAATCTTGTAGAAATTGTCGGTTTCCACCTGTACTGTTGCCAAAACCTCCAACTCATGCGTATCCAGCTGATGTGCATCCAACGTTGATCACCTCTATTGTAGCATGTTGTGCGTCCTATTTGCTCCTGTCATGGTAAAATCCTTGTAACATACCGAAAAGCCCGCGAGAGATACTATAGGTACATCAGAAAAGGGGGGATCGACAGTGGAGATTTCTACCCCGATGCCACTCCCCGTACAACGAATCAGACAGATCGCCCATGAAAAATCAATTGAACTTGGATGCGAGGATCTTTTTCGTTGCGAAAGTTGGGCAAATCCCCATCTGTGGAGTGATCGCGAGCATTTTGATCTGAAGACTCGAAATCCGCACAGCTATCTATAACATTTCCCGACTGAACCTCTCTATTCAAGAAAGATAAGGAACAATCACCCTTTGCTGCAGGTGATTGTTCCTTCTTTCTACGAAAACAGTCGATTGCAAACCGTTTCCACTTCCCGGTAAATTTTCTCTTCGTCCATGGTCAACACTTTACGGTTCTCCACGACAAGCTTGCCATCGATGATTACATCCGTTACATCACCTGATTGGCCAGCATACACCAGATGGGCAATCAGGTTGTGACGCGGATAATAATAAGGACGATTGTAATCGATCAAAATCAGATCTGCAATCGCTCCCGCCTGAAGCGTGCCTAGCTTTTCTTCAAGGAAGACCGCTCTTGCTCCATCAACCGTGGCCATCTGAAGCGCCTTGAAAGCGGAAACGGCAATCGGATCCAATCCGACTCCTTTATGAATCATAGCCGCTTGACGCATCTCTTCGAACATGTCAAGATTGTTGTTCGAAGCGGCTCCATCCGTTCCCAGCCCAACTGTGACTCCTTTTTGCAGCATTTTCACGGCTGGTGCCACACCTGAGCCCAGTTTTAAGTTCGAATCGGGATTATGAGCGACACGAACGTCGTATCGTGCCATAATATCAATGTCTTCATCTGTCACGTGCACACAATGCGCAGCCAGTGTTGGCCGCTGAAACAGATCCACCCGTTCCATGAGTTGAATCGGAGTGCATCCGTGCTCAGCCATACAGCCTTCAACTTCTCCCGACGTTTCACTTAAATGAATCTGCAGCGGAACGTTCAATTCCTCAGACAGTTCAACGACCCGTTTCAAATAATCGGGAGGGCACGTATAAGGGGCGTGCGGGCCGAGTAATGTTCTAATTCGTCCGTTCGCCGCACCGTTCCACTTTTTCACGAACGCACGGCTTTCGGCAATCGCTTGCTCTCCTTTTTGTGGAAACCCGATCATACCGCGGGACAGTACGGCCCGGATACCGGTTTCTTCCACGGAACGGGCTACTGCGTCCATGTGAAAATACATGTCTGTAAAGCAAGTTGTACCTGTCTTTAGCATTTCGAGGATGGCCAATTGAGTTCCCCAATAGATATCTTCTTCCGTCATTTTGTCTTCAATCGGCCAACATTTCGTTTGCAGCCATTCCATCAGCGGAAGATCATCAGCGTAGCCGCGAAGCAGAACCATCGCTGCATGGCCATGTGTGTTCACCAATCCAGGCATTGCCACTTTGCCGGAAGCATCAATTTCTTTTTCCATCGGCTGGGTCCCTGTATAATCGCCGGAACCCACTTCTTGAATCCGATTGTCCTCCAGTACGATATACCCCTTATCCATCCATGATTCTTCAGTCATTGTAAGAATCGTCGCATTTTTGATGAGTGTGGCCACCCAGTTCCCCTCCTATTTCTGACCATAATGATCCCGATATGTTTCACGCAGGTATTCCACATCGTCATGCGATAAAAGAACCGGCGAGCCGATCATCTTGGCAATCGCATAGATCTGGGCCCCTTTTTCCACGATCGTGCACACGCGAAGTGCTTCCATGATATCGGGACCGACCCCTACCACTCCGTGGTTGGCAAGCAATACGGCTCCTTTTTTAGTAAGCGCTCTGACCGCGTTCGCCCCAAGCTCCGCTGTTCCGGGAAGGGCATATCGGGCAACGGAAACCGGTCCGCCCACCACCTGCGCCAGGTCTTCCACGATCGGCGGGATCTCCTTATGAGCGGCAGAACATGCAGAAGCGTAAATGCTGTGCGTGTGCATGACACCATTTACATCCGGTCTAGCTCGCAAAATCGCTAAGTGCATTTGCAGTTCAGACGTCGGCTTCAGTTTGCCTTCGACCACTTCCCCTGACTCCAAGTTGACCGCCACCAGATCTTCTGCCTGCATGATCCGGTAATCGACTCCGCTTGGAGTGACGACAACCAGCCCGGTATCAGGCACCCTTGCCGATACGTTGCCCCAGACAGAGGCGACCAGCCCTCTCTCGTACATCTCCTTGGCCGCCTCTACCACTTGTTCACGAATCTCTCCAACTCGTTCGTTCATTTATGTTTATCCTTTCTATTTCAGAATTGCCATTCGTTCCCGATTTGGTGATTCCACAACACCTTTTTCCGTAATGATGGCCGTAATGAATTCGTGCGGAGTGACATCGAATGCGGGGTGAAGAGCGGGTACTCCCGCCGGTACCATACGCTTTCCTCCGATTACAGCAACCTCTTCCGGTGACCGCTGCTCAATTTCGATTCGCTCGCCCGTTTCAAGCGAGAAGTCTAAAGTAGACGTCGGAGCCGCTACGTAAAACGGAATCCCATGGTGTTTCGCAAGAACCGCAAGCGAATAGGTCCCGATTTTATTCGCCGTGTCGCCGTTTGCCGTTATGCGGTCGGCACCCACAATGACCAGGTCCACTTGTTTTTCTTTCATCAGGTGACCCGCCATTGAATCGGTGATAACCGTTACCGGGATGTTATCCTGATGCAGCTCAAAAGCGGTGAGTCTTGCCCCTTGCAGATAAGGGCGTGTCTCGTCAGCATACACAGAAATGTTTTTGCCTGCTTCCTGTGCCGCCCGAATCACTCCAAGTGCAGTTCCATATCCGGCGGTGGCCAATGAGCCCGTATTGCAATGAGTCAAGATTCTCGCATTGTGAGGTATATAACGCAGCCCGTGTTGCCCGATCGCTTGATTCATTGCAACATCTTCCTTGGCAATGGTCTGGGCTTCCCTGGTGATCAGCTCCACTAACTCAGGAACCTCCAAGTCAGCGTTTTGATCAATCAGGTGATTCATCCGTCGAATTGCCCAGAACAGATTCACAGCCGTCGGGCGGGTCCGCGCGAGTCTCTCACCAACACCTTTTATGTATTGCAAAAAATCGCCCTTGTTCAAATTCGCACCTTGTTGCGCCCCAATGGCAATCCCAAAAGCTGCGGCAGCTCCAATCGCCGGTGCACCTCGAACTTTCATCGTCTCAATTGCTTCCGCCACATCTTCCACCGTTTTGCAATCCACCCACTCCATTTTCTCGGGGAGCTGCAGTTGATCCAATAGCAGTAATGACGTTCCATTCCATTTGATCGGTTCCAAACTCGAACCCTCCTTCCCGTTTTGACTCTACAAAGATCCCAACTCTGCCAACGCATGCGGACACCTGCAGGTTCTTTCGCCGGTTCCTTCTTGGATCACCCGGAAGAAGAGCTTCCGCACTTTCTCGATATTCGCTTTCATTTCGTCAACAACTTCCTGATGAGTTAAGACGGTGCTGGAAACTCCGGTACAGTAATTTGTGACAATCGCAACGGTCGCATAGCACATTTCCGCTTCTTTTGCCAAAACCACCTCCGGAACGGACGTCATGCCCACCACGTCTCCGCCCCATTGTGCGTACATCCGAATTTCGGCCGCAGTTTCAAACCGCGGACCTTCGGTGCAAACATAAGTTCCGCCTTGAATCAATTCGATTCCTTCCGATTTCGCCACCTGTTGGATGCAGTCCCGAACTCTTCCGCAATAAGGGTCGGTCATGTCAATATGGATAACCCCGTTTTCCCCTTCGTGAAATGCAGCATTGCGGGATTTCGTCATATCGATGAAATCATTGATGAGCACCAGACTGCCCGGGCGGAATTCCTTCTTGACGGAACCGACAGCCGCCGTCGCCAAAACCTGGGTTACGCCAATCTGTTTTAAAGCGTGTAAATTGGCCCGGTAATTCACTTTATGAGGCGGTACCGCATGTCCTTTTCCGTGACGCGGCATGAATGCCACTTTTTTGCCGGCATATTCACCAAGGGTGACGTGTGCATCGCCGTAGGGTGTTTGTATAACATGGGACACGGGATCCTGCAGAACGCCGGGATCATAGACACCAGTCCCTCCGATAATGGCAAAATCAGCCTTCATCTCCATCCTCCTGCCAAATCAAGTTCACGGTATCATTTAATCAGTGGGTTCCATGATTGTCAATACGTTCCTTTGAGAACAGAAGCATCACGGACGGTTGCGAATAAAATGCAAGATTTCCGTGATATCAATGCCCTCCTGCTCCATGGGCGCAAACAAATCCCCGACCTGTTTGACGCGATTTGGCATCGTATGAATCGTAAAATCCTCCGGAAGAGCTCCTTGAGCCAGCTCTTGCCATGTGACCGGAGCTGAAACTTTTGCATCGGGAACGGGACGGGCCGAATAGGCTCCGACAAGCGTTTTGTTCGGAGCGTGCTGCAAAAAATCAACATAGACCTGATCCCCCCTGTCTTTCACCAGGCGCTCCACGGTGGCCAGATCCGGATAAGTCTTGGCCATATAACGGCCTATAAATTCGGTTACGGTTCGAGTATGTTCAAAAGTAAAACCGGGACGGATGGGAATAAAAATTTGCAGGCCTGTTGCGCCTGACGTCTTCGGATAGCTGGACAGCCCGAGGTCATCCAGAACTTCTTTAATGCCGAAAGCCACTTTTCTCACTTTTTCAAATCCTGGTGCCGTCGGGTCCAGATCAATGGCAATGTTGGTCGGGGAATCGGGATTTTGAAACCTTGAATACCACGGGTGCAGCTCGATACAAGCCTGGTTTGCCAGCCAAATTAATGTTGCAGTATTATTCGCCAAAATATAATGAATATCACGCTTGCTTTCTCTGGAGTAAACAGCAAAAGTCTGCACCCAATCCGGTGTGTCTTTGGGAGCATTCTTCTGATAGAACGATTTCTCATAAATTCCGTTTGGAAAGCGGACCACTGTCAACGGTCTATCCTTCAGGTGGCGAATCAGATAGGGAGACATTTCAATCACATATTGAATGTAATCCGCTTTCGTAATCCCGGCTTCCGGCCAGAGCAGCTTCTCCAAATTGGTCACCCGTACAGGATATTCGGCTGTCAGGGTATCGTTCACATCCCCACCTCCTTACTGCGCTGCCTACCCACCCAAGGGACAAGCTCCTGGATGGACAGTGCGTCGGCTTGCGTCACTTTAATGGGCGGTACCTTAGCTTCCCCAAAGGATAGGAATGGTATAAATGGGTAGTACAAGCGTATACGCCCGTCACAGTTCACACATCTTATAAGATGAACGTCGGACACGTTGCCTGATTCATTTAGCCGCTCAGCATCGGTCATCGCTCATGCTTTACGGCATTTAACCGTGCATGGCCTTCGGGCTGGCCGCGTTCAGGTACTTACGAACGGCATTGAAACGTATGAGAAGCTGAAGCGACCCAGACCATTGACATCACCACCCCCTACTTTGTGCCCGATGCAGATATCATCATGGCGATAAAAACAGCCGTGGCGCGCGGTGTGCGCGTAAGATTGCTGTTGTCGATAAGACTAAACGAAAAAAAAGGATTTTGACAATGAGACCACTCATACCTTTTGAGCCTATCAGTACTGAAGATATACCGACGGGCCCTTCCTGGGTCGGGCAGGTAAAATGGGATGGCGTTCGAGTCTTAACCTATTTCGATGGCCGCGAACTCAAATTATTTAATCGTAAATCGAACGAGCGAACTTTTCATTATCCTGAACTAACCAACATCGCTGAGTATTGCACGGCAAAATCCGTAATATTGGATGGAGAGATGATTGCTCTAAAAGATGGAAAACCTTCTTTTTATGAGATAATGAAAAGGGATGGCATAACAAAAGTAACAAACGTAAACGTCCTTCGACATAGAATCTCCATTACCTACATGATTTTTGACGTGATTTATCTGAATGATGAATGGGTAACCTCTTACTGTCTCGCAGAAAGACAGAAAATGCTCGCAGATATAATCAAGCCAAACGATTATGTTCAATTAGTGGATAATTTCGATGATGCACAAGCTCTTTATGACGTTATTCAGGCAGAAGAAATGGAAGGAATCATAATCAAAGACCTTTCCAGTACATACTTAATTAACGGGAAAGATGAACGCTGGCGAAAGAAAAAAAATTATCGGGACTTACTAGCCGTGGTCGGAGGCGTTACCCTAAGAGATTCCATTGTGAATTCTCTACTTCTGGGTCTTTTCGATCAAGATGGCCGACTATGGTATATCGGTCACGCTGGAACAGGTACGCTCACCCAAAAAGACTGGCGGGAATTGACTGAAGGTATTAAACCATTTATACAATCCACTATGCCATTCGAAAACCAGCCACCGAGGCTAAAAGGAACCATTTGGCTGAAACCTGAACTTACCGTGAAAGTGAAGTTTGCCGAGTGGATAGATGGTCATACATTGAGGCAACCCAGCATTCAAGCTTTTGTTGATGTTCCTGCGAGTCAATGTCTTATAAAATGAGGACCTCCTAATATCACCATATTGTCGTACATTGAGACAATAAACGACATTAGGGGCACAAAAGTTACACCTTTCCTTGTTTCCGCATTTTATCGATTTCGGTTTGCAATAAAGTAATGTTTCTCATTTTGTCGTCGCGCAGTTGCATCAAAAACTGTCTGGTCGCCGAATCGGTAATTCTTACCGCATGCTCGTTATAGAACAATTGATGTGCGATCTCATCGTTTAAAATATCCTGTAATTTTTCGATCTGGTTCATTCATTTCCCTCCCAGTTATTGAATGCCCAATCCTTGGGATTTCTGTGTAAGTAAGTTGAGGTGATTGCGGGCGGTCTGTTCCAATGCCTGCAAATGTTTTTGAATGGCCGGATCCGTGATGGTTTTGGCCAACTCTTCATACTTCAATGCGATAGCCTGTTCATATTGTACAGCCGTCTTCAATGCCATGCTGATCATTTCTTGTTCGGAAACCCCATACATATTCCATCACCTTTCCAATATCCGAATTGTTATTTCGTTGCATAATACAATTCCCCAACGGCATCAATCACCGCCAAATAAACATCCTCCAATCTGCCGACCCCTTTCTTGCCCAACTCATCACGCAGTTTGTCCAAATCCCAGCCAATACCTTGCAGATTCTCTGTTTCTATCCGTCCGTCATTCACAAGCACAACGGGCATCATTGTTTTTGTGACCGGAATCTTCAAATCACTTGGTGTTACGGGTTGAGCGGAGCTTTTTTTGACTACGCTAAGTTGTCCATTTGTTTCCAAAGTAGCGTAAGCAACTTGATTCGGATTGGCGGCTCTCATATATCGAAGCTGGGACATCAACAATTCGAGATTAAACAGATTTTCCCTCATCTTTTCCTTTGAGATCCGCCCGTTTTCAATCAATATGGCGGGTCTTCCGACAAGCAGCCGGGCGAGCCGGCGGCTCTTCACCACCAGATAGGAATGAATATAATGCCACATATAGACGGTAACAACCGCTGCGAGCATGTTGCTGACAGCCACCTTCGAGGTAGCCAGGGGAGATACTACGAGCCCTCCCATCAACCAGAAAAAAGTAAAGTCATAAGCGGAATACTGGCCTCCCGCTCTTCGCGGAAGCAGTTTGCTCATGAAATAAATCAATAAGCCTATGATTAGTGTCCGTACCAAATAGCCCCAAACACTAAGCTTCTCGACCGGACCTAAGATATTTTCCACTCCTCATTCACCCGCACTTATGTATAATGTCCCGTCATCTTCCAGCATAGCCAAAAAAACGGATCGGGGATCCGAAATCCCTTTCTCAAGAAGCTTCTGGTTCAGCCAATGTATATCAAGTCCTAATTGTTCCAAATTCTTGTGTTGGACTTCCCCGTCGTAAATCAAATAGTGCGGGAGATATACGTTTGTTTCGGGCAACTTTATGGTTTTTCGCTGAATGGGTTGATATTCGAATTTCTTTGTGACACTGACTTTTCCGTTCGCCTCCAAGGTGGCATAAGCTACTTGTGAAGGATTATGCGCCCCTTGAATTCGTAACTGCCCCATTAATTCATCAATACTTACCAATGCGCGAAACAGGTTTTTCTTCAGGATTCGACCGTTTTCTATTAACACAATGGGCTTACGATCAATAAGTCCGGGAAATTTCATGTCGAGAAAAGATTGTAAGATGTTCATGCCACTATAGAACAGAAGAATAACAACAGCCTCGATCAAGCCATGTTCAGGATTGGTCATCCTGGAAGCGGAAATCGCAACAATGCCGGCTGCAACCAGGTAGTTGTGACCTGATAAAATCCCAATCTGCCTCTTTCCCATTAACCTTGTGATCAAGATCATGATCCAATACAGTACGGTGGCTCTGACAAAAAAACCCCAAAGTGGAAGTTCCTTTCCGCCCATCAGCAATACGTTCCAATCTGACACTGTTCGTTTGGCCTCCAAACTGGCAGATTCCATCTTTCCTTCAGGAATGACTCGAACCCACTGTCAATTATTCAAATGTATCATTTCCATATTTAGGTTCAACATTCAACGTTTGAATGTTTGGGCTTTGATGAGCTGGTGATATCGTGGGACATTCACAACAATGAATGTCTTTTTTTTAATTGGTGCAACATAAAAGACAAAATAAACCAACCTTACTAGACCTTACCTGTTAAGAGAATGAACTGAGCCGGAGGATGGGCAGAAGGTGGCGGGATGTCGCGAACCAAATCCTGGAGGAACGTGGCGAAGAGAAGATAAGCGGCAGCATTGAAGATAAATCATTTTTCTCGAAAACTTGTTAGGTGAAAATGATGACTTTGTCATACGTCGTTTTCATGTATTTGGCCAATATTCGGCCGTTATGTTTTATTTCTTGAATATGAGTGATCAATCCATTATCAACAGGGATATTTTAAAACCATTAATGTATTTGCCTCCTCATCTGGAAGGAGCCACAATTGAATACTCACAATTGAAACACGTAGTGTTCAACGAAACTCTTTATCACAGTAAAGGCCGGTTAGAAAGCCGCATCCCCTCGATTGTCGAAGCGGTTTTACGCGGGGACACCGTTATCGCGGTTGAAGGATTGGACGAGGCATTTCTGATCAGCACACGCAATGTGGAGAAGCGGTCAATTGACCAGCCGCAAACCGAACAGGTGTTGCGCGGGGCCCGGGAAGGATTTATTGAGTCTTTGCTGACAAATGTCTCCCTGCTGCGATACCGTTTGCCTACTCCAAACTTCCGTGTCAAGATGATGGAGATCGGCCGCTTAACGAAATCAAAAGTGGCAGTGTGCTATATCGAAGGCATTGCAAATCCTGCGCTTGTCCAGGAAGCGATAAACCGTCTTTCGGTGATCGATATCGATGGAGTGCTCGATGCGGGCTACCTCGAACAATTCATCGAGGATCATAATATGTCCCCGTTTCCACAAATCCAGAATACGGAACGTCCGGATAAAACGGTCGGCACGCTGTTAGAGGGCAGAGTGGCGATTCTCGTTGACGGTTCTCCTTTTGCCTTGATCGTGCCGGCCATATTTAGTCAATTTTATCAGACGTTGGATGACTACTCGGAAAGATTTCTTATGGGCAGCTTAGTGCGCTTTATCCGACTGATGGCCTTAATTTTTTCTCTCTTCTTCCCGGCGCTTTATGTAGCGGTCATCTCATTCAATCCGGAATTGATTCCGACGGAATTTGCAGTTGCGGTGGCGGGGGGACGAGCAGGTGTTCCCTTCCCGGCCGTTGTGGAAGTATTGATCATGGAAATATCAATGGAAGTTTTGCGGGAAGCAACGCTGCGCTTGCCCCAGCAAGTCGGGGGGGGGGGCGCTGTCGATCGTCGGCGTACTTGTCGTCGAACAAGCCGCGGTCTCTGCAGGGTTTGCCAGCCCTATTACCGTTGTTTTGATTGCATTGACAACAATAGGTTCATTTGCGACACCCGCTTACAATGCGGCAATCGCTTTGCGCATGTTGCGTTTCCCCATGGTAATACTTGCCGGAACCTTTGGACTTTATGGGATCATGGTGGGATTTATCCTGATAAACAACCATTCACTGTCCTTCGCACAATACACTTGATCCTCTAAAAGTCGGAAACAGAAGGTGGGGTGCATCGGAAGTGTGTTTATTATCATTTTTTTGCCGTGTTGACCTCGCTTGCTTCACGCGAATTCGGGGAAGTCGTCATTACTTCCGTTCTGCAGCGCACCCCTTTGGAAGTCACCGTGATCGTTATGCTGTTGCTCGCCGCCATCTCAACTCGCAATGAGATCACGACGTTTGCATACATTCATATGTTTTATCTCCCGTTTCTCCTGGCACCCGGTATATTGATCGTTGTGCTTTCGCTAAAAAATGCGACTATGATCAATCTGCTGCCAATCTTGGGGAACGAACCAAAGGGAATGCGCATGGGTATCCTGACGGTATCCGCGTTGTTTCAAGGCTCTTTTATCCTGACAATCGTGATTCCGGCGATGCGGCACCCCGAGAAGGCGATGAAGGCCAGTCTCTGGGGGATGTTGATTGCCGGAGGACTTTATCTGGCCGCCGTCGTGGCTACTGTTGCCGTATTTGGCGCAGAAGAGACTAAACTCCTGCTTTGGCCCACACTCGAACTGGCAAAGACGACATCATTGCCCGGCAACATTATGGAACGACTGGACGCAGCGTTCCTTGCAGTTTGGGTGACAGCTGTGTTCACCACTCTTCTCTCCAGTTATTATCTGACGGTTCACGCGATAAGCGAACTCTTCCGTTTGCGCGATCACAAGATGCTTTCGTTCTTCATCTTTACGTTCGTTTTTGTGATCGCGATGTTGCTGCAAAACGTCCTGCAAACGTACCAGATCATTAAGTCGGTCGGGCGAACTGGACTCTGGATCACGATTGCGTATCCGTCCTTGTTATTAATCACAGCCACGATTCGCAAGAAAAGGGGGGATCGACGTGGCGCGGGGCAACTGGGTGAAACAGGTTAAGCTGCTATGCGTGCTGCTGATCACATTTCCCCTGCTTACAGGATGTTGGGATCGCCTCGAAATCGAAGACCGTGCCGTTGTGTTGGGACTTGAGGTCGATGAAAGCGAGATAACAAGGGGGGAAGCGTCCCGGATGATCAACATAGGTTACATTCAGTACGTCGTAGTTTTATTTCTGGTTACAGGTTTCATGATCTGGCGGTTTGACGCAAAAGGTTACGATTTGAAGCAGATGGAAAAAGAGAAAAAAGCGGCTCGCTTTCTCGGAGGGCTTAATGTGTCGCTCGGTATCTTGACGTATGTGGCGAATTGGGTTTATCAGAGTTGGTTTTAAACATTAAAAAACCTTCCCGTGACGGGAAGGTTTACGACTAATCCACATAATAAGCGAGTGACTCCAGCTCAGTAGTCACATCCGCATTGCGAACGGGAATATCGAGTGGGACCTTAAGGATAACAGGAGCGAAATTCAGAATTCCCTTGATCCCCGCATCCACCATCTGATCAGCCACTTTTTGAGCTTCTGTGGCAGGGACGGTAATAATGCCCATTTTGATGTCCAATTCCTTGACCATCTTGGGTAATAACTCAATGGGCAAAACCTCAAGCGTCCCCACCTGGGTCCCGATTTTCTCTTCAAACGAGTCAAAAATGGCTACAATCTTGAGTTTCTCGTTTGTGTATCGGTTGTAGTTTGACAGCGCGGTACCCAGATTTCCCGCTCCGACGAGAGCCACATTGAGACGCCTGTCCAGTTTTAGGATTTGTTTGATCTTTTCAATCAGATATTGGACGTCATACCCTATGCCTTTTCTTCCAAATTCTCCGAAGTAAGCGAGGTCTTTCCGGATTTGCGCCGGGTTCATGTCCAGATTTTGTCCTAATTCGTGGGAAGAGACGGTTGTAATATTCAAATCACGCAGGTGTTGCAAATATCTTAAATAAACCGGTAATCTCCGGATCACCGCTTCCGATATTTTTGGAGTCTTCATCTTTTCCTCCAAATCATGACGATATTCTTTGCAGATTCCTGTTTACGGCGGCCGAATCCATTTTTCGCTTGATCCGGCAAAGGGCGTTATCAATTGCCTTTGTGGTCGAATTCATCATTTTTGCAATTTCTTTGTAACTGTGTCCCTCCGAATACAAGTTTAAAACCTGAAATTCAAATGGACTCAGGATTACACTCAGCTGATTTTGCAGTTCACGCAATTGTTCCTGTTTTATCACAACCTCATCCGGTTCAGATCCTTGAGGACACGGTAAGGTATCGATCAGGAAACGGCGCGATTCATCCTCACTCATCGAGCGGTGAAGCGACGTATAGTGGTTCAACGGTTGATGCTTGAGTCTCCTGGAGCTCTTGATGGCTGTAATCAGCTGCCGGTTGATGCAGATTTCGGCAAAGATTCGAAACGGAATCTCTTTGTCGAGCCGATAATCCCTGATTGCTTTAAATAAACCGATCATTCCCTCCTGGATGAGGTCTTCCTGTTCAGCCCCCGCAAGGAAAAACGAGCGAGCTCGAAAACGAACAAGTGATTGGAAGTGGGACAGAACCTGTTCGATTGCATAAGAGTCTCCCTGTTGGGCCAGCAGTACTTGGCTTTCTACATCGCTAGGTTCAAGATGCAGATGATTCATAGACGACCACCTCCCAATTTATGAGAGTCTTACTTTTCATCATAGAAGAAATAGAAAAGATTCGTCAATAAGAAAATTCGAACTATTTTTTTCTAAGGCCGGATGACCTCAAAAGATCGGTTCGAAAATAAAACCGTTATCGTTCCCTGCTGGTCGGTCCGATACACATCTATCCAACTCTCGTACAACTGTTCCACGATGCTTTCATCCGGGCTGGACGACCCCTTTTTGACTCCCGTTATCACCGCTACCTTCGGATTCACTTTTTGCAGGAAATCAGTATGGAAACTATTTTTCTTGGCGTGATTGGGAATTACCAGAATATCGCTTTCGATCGGCAAATCCAACAGCTTTTCCGTGACTTGTTCCGAAATATCACCGGTAAAAAGGATTGTAGTTCCTCGATAAGTCATTTGAAAAACCAGCGATTGCTCCCCCACGACCCCATAGACAGGCTCACGGGGATTGAACACCTTGATCGATAAATTTTCACCCAAAATATATGTTTGATCGGCTTTCAAGCGTATTCTGGGAATTGATTTCGCAGCCTCGTAAGCGTCCAAACCAAATTCAGCCGCCGATAGATGAGGATATGCAATTTTTCCGATTGGCACGGTTTGCGTCAAGATCCCAAATCCGCCCATATGTTCGGGTTTTGGAGTTGTCAGAAAGACAAAATCCAGCCGTTGTGCTTCAAGCATTGCCAGCTCTTTCAGGATCATCAGAGCCGACTGATCTTCTCCCCCATCGATCAAAATATGGTGTCCTTCTTCTGTCTGAAGGACAGCGGAAACCCCATTCCCCAAGTCAAGGAATCGGATTGCCGCTTTTCCTTTCAAGTCAACCTTTGTATTGATCGGCAATCTGTCAAAATAATGGGTAACGGGCAGGAGCGTTTCCATAGTCGCCCCTGCCACAATCAGGAATGGAACAAAAATCCAAAGAATAAAGTTTTGCTTGAACGCCATTCGCATGTCGTTCCCCTCGCTATCTGGGACATGTATATGCGTGACGCCCTTTTTATATTACCGCTTGAGCCAGTTATAGATCACTTTAAAGACTTCCTTTTCAGGCCCCTGGTACACCCATGGATCAGGCAGCGATTTGATGAAATGCCGACCGTAACGGGCATCCACAAGACGCCGGTCGTATACCACTATAGCGCCGACATCTTTTTTGGAGCGAATGAGCCGACCAAACCCCTGTTTGAAACGCACAATCGCCTGCGGTACGGAATAATCCATAAACGGATTGCGGCCTTCTCTCTCCAGCGCTTCCGTCCGCGCTTCAGCCACGGGGTGATTCGGCGGCCAAAACGGCAGGCGAACGATGACCAGGCACGAAAGATCCTCACCCGGGATATCGACCCCTTCCCAAAACGAGTTGGCGCCAAACAGAACCGCTCGTTCCTCTCTTTTAAATTCCTGAACAAGCCTGATTCGGGATGACGAATCGATTCCGTGAGCAAATACACGAATATTATGTTCCGCCAACCTCGGCTTTACTTTCGTATAGGAATCCCGCAGCATTTTATGCGAAGTAAACAATACGAGCATCCTGCCGTTGGAGATGCGGGCCAAAGTTGTGATTGATTCACACAGCGAATCCACAAATGCTTGTTCGGATACGCCTTTTACCGGCGTTACATCCGTAGGAACGCATAACAAAGCCTGGTTTTTGTAATCGAAGGGGGAGTCTACCTGCAAGGTGCGTAATCTTCCTTCTTCGTCCGCCTTTCTCAGCCCCAGCCGATCGATAATATAGGAGAATCCCTGGTTGATAGTGATAGTTGCTGACGTGAGGATAACCGACTCTTTCTTCTCAAACAGATTCTGGTTTAAAAGCGGACCGACTTTAATGGGAGCCATATAGAGGCTTACAGCGGGACGCCCTCCCTTTTCATCAGCCTCCAGCCAGAGAACCATCGACTGCGGATCCGTTTCCCTGAAAAACCGGGCCATGGTCATCAGTCGACGGTCCAATTCCTGCACCTGTCCTCCAATATCGGTGACCAAGCCGGCTGCCTGTTCATCGCCAAAATCGGAAGCTTCGGTCTCAAGTTTGGACATCAAGCTTCGCAGCGCAGCGGCTTCCGTCTGCAGATTCTCGAATGAAGAGAGAATCGCATTCCACCCGGGAAGTTGGAGGTGACTGTTGCCAAGCCGCAGAGTCGAACGACCTCCTTCACTTTTTTCCGACTGGTCAAGCGTAAAACGCTGCAGCAAACGGAATGTTTCATCTGCATGAGTCCTGACTTCCAGTATCTTGTCGACCATTTGATCCGCGATGCTCGCGGTTTTGGCAAACGCGGTTTGCAGTCCGATCATCGTTCGCAATTGAGTCAACAGTCCTTGGCGATTCTCTCTTGCCAATCGGTTCAGCGCCCCGACTATCTGAAAGTAATTGGCGTCTTCACCCAAATGCTTGGTCGCTTCATCTTCAATATGATGAGCTTCATCAATCACCAAATGGTTGTACGAGGGAAGTACCCGGTGATCCGCTTTTATATCGGTAAAGACCAGGGAGTGATTCGTGATGATCACATCCGCTTGTTCAGCGGCCGCCCTGTTCTTAAAGTAATAACAGTTGCGGAACCACGGACATTTTTTGCTTATGCAGGAATCGGAGTCACTTGCCACGCGGTTCCAAAAATCGGCGTGAGATCCCTGCAGATTGAGCTCCTCACGGTCACCGGCTTCGGTTTCGATCAGCCATGTAATCATTCGCACATAAAAAGAACGCTCACTCGGATCGGAAATGATCCCCTGTGTATTGACACCGCTTGCCACCTTCCGCATGCAAACGTAATTATTTCGTCCTTTCACGACTGCAGCTTCGAACGAAACATCCATAATTTCCTTCAATAAAGGGATATCCCGCTCTTTTATCTGTTCCTGCAGATTGATCGTATGAGTAGCGACTGCAACCCGTTCACCCGTGGCGTTGGCGTGGAGAATCGCCGGGATCAGATAGGCCAGTGATTTCCCTGTCCCCGTCCCTGCCTCGACAACGAGATGATCCCCCGTAGACAGTGCTTCCGCAACCGCTCTCACCATTTGCAATTGAGACGGCCTTTCTTCATACCCTATATATTTTGCCGCAAGGGGCCCCTCCTGAGACAACACAAAAGAGGCTGTATCCGAGTCATAAATGACAGGTTCCCGATCTTCAAGATTTCTCTCGGGTACCTGCACGGGCCGATGCATCAGCTGTTGAATGACCGTACACCCGTCAGGAATTTCGGTTTTCGATAACTTCAAAGGATCCTGCACCAAATCGGTGAAAAAATGCCGCAAGTGCCAATCGGACATCCCTGTCAATTGCTCGATCTGCTGCAGAACCAATAACGGCAAGTTCCTGGCTTTTTCATGCAGCTGCAAAAATAATTCAGCTGTTGCCAGCGCATCCGACAGCGCCCTGTGCGGACGCCCGTGAGCGATCTTCCTGTTCGCAGCCAGTGCTTCGAGCGAGTAGCTTGGTTCTCTCGGAAACAGGATCTGACATAACTCGAGCGTATCGACATACATCCCGGCATAAGGCAGATAGCCGCACTCTTCCAGCGCACGGTTTATAAAAGAAATATCAAAAGAAGCATTATGTGCTACCCAGTCCGCACCATCCGCAAAACGAAGGAAATCCGCGATGGCTTTATACAGCGGAGGAGCGTCAATCAGATCTTCATCAGAAATGCCGGTTAATTCCTTACAAAAGGGTGGCAGCGGTTTGTCTTGTGCCACAAATGTTTCAAAAGTATCCAGAATTTGACCGTTTTCGATCCGGATCGCTCCGATTTCGATAATCGAATCGTGTGTCGGGGAAAAACCGGTTGTTTCTAAATCAAAAACCACGTAAGGCAAAGCCATCAGAGTCACTCCACAAAAAGAGAATCTTATTTCTTTTCTCTGTCACCTCCCCATTTTCCTGCAAGAAAAAAACGGAATCAAGAGGATTCCCCTCTCGCTTCCGTTGTCACAGTCAACAGTTCGCGGCACCGGTTCCAACATTGCTGCGCTTGCTCCCTGTCACCAAGGCCCGAATGCGCCAATCCTTTATAAAACCATAATTCTTTGCTGTTCTCATCCAGTTTCAGTGCCTCTGCCGATTGTTCGAGCGCCATGTGATAATTGCCTTGTTCCAGCGCCACACGAGCCGCTCCAATCCTGGTATGAATCCAATCCGGTTCAAACTCCATCAACTTTTGAAAAATCTGATCTGCCTTTCCCGAATCCCCTTCAAGCAAGAGAGCCCAGCCAAAATTAAATTGAGCCTGTCGATCATTGGGCGCGAGAGTTAATTGTTTCTTAAAACAGGAGATCGCTTCCGGAGTATTTCCTTCCCTGACAGCCAGCCAACCCAGTCCGCCCAAAGGCTGTACTGCCGTAGGATAAAACCTCGAGGCTCTTTTGTACAAAGACCGGGCAAGGTCAAATTCCTGCTGCTGCAAACAGAGATCGGCAAATTCCATTAAAATGTCGTAGTCAGACGAATTGAGCCGGTAAGCTTGCTCGATATGTTGATACGCTTTTTCCGGGGAACCGATTTTCCGCCAAATCGATGAAACTATACGTTCCGCGTGCCAATCTTTAGGATCCTGATCGAGGGCCACCAAAAATGAGGCCAGCGCATCTCTATACAGCTTTTGATTATACTGACAAACTCCCAGGTTGTAATACGCATCCCGAAAGTCCTGCATATACTCTGCAGTTTGTTTGAATTCTTCCGCTGCTCTTGCATAGTCTTTTTTGGCGGCATAGATATGACCGAACGAATTATGAACCATTGCCAGAATAAAGGGTTCCTTCACACCGGCTGCCACCAAATTTAATTGTTGGGCAGCTTTGTCGTACTCTTCTTTGGCCAAATAGCCAAATGCCAAATACAGCCGCGCGACCGTAAACTGCCCGTCCAACGCAACAACCCGCTCCAATTCCCGAATCGCATCCGGAAACATGAGCAGATCAAAATAACCCACCCCTTTTTGAAAAGAACGGACAATCTGTTCTTCTTCCGCTGGAGGCGGCAGAGGAATCGCTTTGACATGTACGGGCTGCATAACCGGATTCGGTTTCACTGGTTTTTTCGGAAGTTCTTCCAAATCGATCTCCAACCCGAACAGTTCGGACAAATAGACAACTTTCTCCTCAAACGTCAACCATTTTTCAACGAAACGGTCACACACGGCACGGAGCGCAATGATTTCTTCCCGCAAAATTTCTTTCTCTTCATGGCTGGCTGTCGATAACTGCTGTTCGATACGATGCAACGCCCGGAACAATTGCTCAAACTGCCTGTCAAACATATCGAGCCCCCCGATCCCTGCATAGCGTGCTGTTTCATGCATTCGGGGTTAGTTTGTGGCAATCAACTGTTTCTATACGAAAAAAACCGCATTTACAATGCGGTTGTACTGTGCACTTCTGTTATCAAATCCTGGATTGAATTGTCGGGATTCATCAGAGCCACAATCGGTTGGTAGTTCTTTGCTTTCGAATCTTCCATCATCGCATAGGAAATGATGATCACGATGTCCCCTGGTTGAACCAACCGGGCTGCCGCACCGTTCAGGCAAATCACACCCGATCCACGAGGTCCCGGAATTACGTATGTTTCAAACCGTGCTCCGTTGTTATTGTTTACAATTTGGACTTTTTCATTTTCCAGGATATCAACCGCATCCATAATGTCCTGGTCGATTGTAATCGACCCGACATAGTTCAAATTCGCTTCCGTTACAGTAGCACGGTGTATTTTTGATTTCATCATAGTTCGAAACATGTCTGTCCCTCCTTATGGAACCAAAATGGTATTATCGATCAACCGGGTAGCGCCGAATCGAACGGCTACTGCCAGCAGGGCATCGCGATTGATTTGATCATTCAGATCCGAAAAGTTTTGCAGATCCACAATCTTAATATAATCAATTTCCGCCAGTGGTTCGACTGCAATAATGGATTGTACCCGTTCCCTAATGAAACTTGCGGAACGATGTCCTGCGTCAAACAGCTTTTGGGCTTCCTGTATGGATCGATAAACCGACAGCGCCTGTTTTCTTTCTTCCGGGGACAGATACACATTCCGCGAGCTCATTGCCAGACCATCCGGTTCCCGAACAATCGGACAGGGAATGATTTCGACCGGCATATTGAGATCTTGTGCCAGCTGCTGAATTACACGGACCTGCTGGGCGTCTTTTTGTCCAAAATACGCTTTATCCGGAAGCACAATATTGAACAGTTTGGTTACCACGGTGGCCACGCCCCGGAAATGCCCCGGGCGTGAAGTCCCGCACAAATTCTCTGTAACCAGCTCGACATCAACGTAAGTAAGCTGCTGCTGCGGGTACATCTCATTCACCGATGGTGCAAAGATGACGTCTACTCCCGCACTGTCCGCAAGTTGGGCGTCTGCTTCAAGATTTCGCGGATACCGGTCGAAATCTTCGCTTGGACCAAACTGCAGAGGATTTACAAAAATACTCATCACAACCGTTTGATTCTCCGTTTTCGCATGCCTTGCCAATGACAAATGTCCTTCATGCAGGGAACCCATTGTCGGTACGAAACCGATGGTGTTTCCAAGTGATCGCTGCTCTTTCACATAGTGCCTGATTTCTGAAATCGTATGAATGATTTTCATTGAATCGAGAGCTCCTTTTTCAGGGCGGCGACTACTTCATCCTTCATTCCGAACTCATGTGCGGAGCCGGGGAACACGCCGTCACGCACTTCTTGATTGTAGCTTTTTACCGCATCTACCATAGTTTCGTAAAGGTTCCCATACTTCTTAACAAACCGCGGCATGTAGTCATTTGTAATGCCAAGCAGATCGTGAATGACCAGTACTTGACCGTCACATCCGGCTCCGGCTCCAATCCCTATCGTCGGGATTGTCAAATGCTCCGATATCATAGTGGCAAGAGGTGTAGGCACCAACTCCAGAACAATCGCAAAACATCCGGCTTCTTGCAAAAACAGAGCATCTTCGAAAATTCGCTTGGCGCTCTCCACATCTTTTCCCTGCAGTTTAAAGCCTCCCAGTTGATTCACCGCCTGCGGCGTCAGTCCCAAATGCCCCATCACCGGAATGTTCGCTTTCATCAAGGCACGGATTTCATCGATCATTTCCCGGCCGCCTTCCAGCTTCACCGCATCGGCACCGGCTTCCTGGATGATTCTCCCGGCATTGCGAACCGTTTCCGGGATTGAGATGTTGGCAGACAGAAACGGCATGTCGGTTACCACAAACGTATTCTTGGCCCCTCTTTTGACCGCTCTGGTATGATGAATCATATCATCCAATGTGACAGGAAGCGTTGTCTCATGCCCCAACACGACCATCCCAAGTGAATCTCCTACAAGAATCACATCCGCACCTGAGTCTTCAACGGCCCTTGCCGTAGGGTAGTCGTATGCAGTTACCATTGAGATACGCCTGTTTGTGCTTTTCATTTCCTTGAGTTTTACGGTCGTCAGCTTTTCCTTTTGTCCATTTCCCGTCATTCTCAAATCCCCCTTTGGCCCGCGCCGTAACGTGCCAGCGGAATACAGGAACAAAAAAACCTTTTCGGCCGTGGGGGCGCGAAAAGGTTTACGAATGGTTCACGTAAGATCCTCTGTCTCGGTCCGCTGACGGCTCAGAGCAGATTCAAACATGGATAAGTTTGAATTGACTGATCATTGCGGAGTACAGCTCCGATGGATACCGCCTCCAATTTGAAGTATAACTGGAAAACGGTTTCTTGTATAGTGTCAGCGATTACAATTTTTAGATTGTTAGGACACCTGAATATCAGCCGAGTAGACTTTTTGTTGACCTTGTTCGGTTTCTACCACCAAAGCTCCCATCTCATCAATGTCAACCGCCACTCCGGTTATGATTCCCCGTGAAGTCGCTGCGGATACATGACGTCCCAATGTGATGCTTTGTTTTTTCCACTGATCGCGAATACATGCGAAGCTGCCGTTTTCAACGTATTGGTCGTATAACGTCTCAAACTTTTCCAGGATTCTCTGAACGACAGACGCTCTCGGAATCGGATGGCCGGTAATTTCACGAAGAGACGTGGCAATCCCCTGAATCTCTTCCGGAAAATCGGACCGGACTTGATTGACGTTAATTCCGATTCCCAAAATGACGGAAGTGATTTCTTCCGATTCCATATTCATCTCGGTTAAAATCCCACAGCATTTCCGATCATCGAATAAGATATCGTTCGGCCATTTGATACCCGCCTGACTACCGGTCACTTCCGTCAGAGCTTGACTTACTGCCACTGCCGCGACCAAAGTCAGCTGCGGAGCGTGCGCCATTGGAAGCTGGGGGCGTAGAACAAGACTCATCCAAATTCCGGTTCCCGGAGGAGAAAACCAGGGTCTGCCCCTCCGTCCTTTCCCGCCGGTTTGTTGATCGGATATGACCAGCGTTCCCTCGGGTTCCCCTTCATCCGCCAACTTTGCCGCTACTACGTTTGTGGAATCCACCACTTTCAAATGAACGATGTGCTGACCCATTCGTTTCGTCTGAAGCCCTTCAAGTATCTCGGCGGCAGTCACAAGATCAGGTATGGAGACCAGACGATACCCCTTGTTGCGAACCGCATCAATCTGATATCCCTCTTCTTGAAGGTCCTTGATATGTTTCCAGATTGCTGTTCGGGACACATCAAACCGCCGGCAGATTTCCTCCCCGGATATGTAATTGTCGGGATTGGCTCGCAGAAGCTTTAAAATCTGTTCTTTCATGTGAAGTTATACCTTCTTCGCTATGTCTTTAAAGGTTTTCATACATCTCCCTCGCTGCGGCGAGGAGGGATTGGCGTGTATTGCAAAGCGGATTTTCCAGAACAAGTTCGGTTAACCGTTCGAGAATATGACCGATCACGGGATCTGGAGGAATGTTTAATTCTGCAATCAGGTCCTGTCCGGTAACGGTCAAATCTTTGACTGACCAAATCGGCTGTTTCTGAATCGATTCATACAGTTTGTTTAAGATCAGGTTCTGTTTCTCGACCCGGATATATCCCACAATCAAGAAAGCATCCAACGCGATGTCTTTCCCATGGCAATACAAGTATCTCCGCCATGCCGCATCTGTCCATGTCAACGGATCAACATCCGGGATAGCGCGCAGAATTGAAATCACAGAACGAATCAAAGCGTTTGGCTGACGCAATTCACGCAGGATTTTCTGTACAGCCGTTTCGCCAACCGATAATTGTCGGAAAAGTGCCGCCTGACGCAATGCAATTTTTTCAGGCAATCGTTTTGCAAACTCTGCAGCCTGCATTAATTTTCTCGGTGATTGCAGCGGAACATCAGGGAACACCACGTCAAACAAACCAGCCTTGTTTAAAAGTTGAATTCCCACTTGAATATCGGAAAGAATGATTTTATTCCATTCATCGCGAATACGTTCGCGGGAGATACGGGACAAATTTCCGGCGTTTTCGGTGATTGCCAACCATGTCCGTTCTTCAATCGAAAAATGAAGCACGACGGCAAAACGGATCGCCCTCAGCATTCGCAAAGCATCTTCCTGAAAGCGCTTCTCCGGTTCCCCTACAGCTCGAATCGTTTTCTTTTGCAAATCTGCTCTGCCTTCAAAAGGGTCAATAATCCTTCCATGGCGGTCCATCGCCATCGCGTTGATCGTAAAATCACGCCGGGACAAATCGACTTCCAATGTGGAGACATATTTCACACTGGCAGGTCTGCGGGAATCGGCATATTCTCCTTCAGTCCGAAACGTCGTTACCTCAATTCTTTCGTCTCCCATCAGTACAGTGACGGTTCCATGTCGAATTCCCGTAGGAACAGTTCGGGGAAATAGTTCCTGAACCTCCGATGGCAGAGCATTTGTCGCTACATCATAATCATCAGGCGAATTTCCAAGCAGCATGTCCCGCACACAACCGCCGACCAAATAAGCCTGAAATCCGGCCTGTTCCAACTGGTACAAAACCGACCAAGCGGCATCCAAACGGCTTACATTCACTGGGAATTGATCGTCTCTCTCCACGCGAAATCTCCACGTTCCAAGGCCTTCACCAGAATTTCGGCAGTCGCCATATTCGTCGCTACCGGAATATTGTGCACATCACATAAACGAAGCAGCGCAATAATATCAGGTTCGTGCGGTTGAGCCATCAACGGATCCCGAAAGAACAGCACCAGATCCATGCGGTTCTCGGCAATTAAAGCGCCAATCTGTTGGTCTCCGCCGAGCGGTCCGGACTGAAACCTGTGAACATCCAACCCGGTAGCCTCATGGATACGGAGACCTGTGGTACCGGTTCCGTAAAGATTTGCCTTGGCAAAAATGTGACGATAGGCGACCACGAAATTCACCAACGTGTCTTTTTTACGATCATGGGCGATCAACGCAATGTTCATAGGTAACTCCTCCCCGGTCCCATCAGTCGATTAAGTTTTCCAGTCCGTATACGAGACCTTTGATTGCCATCACTTTTTTGGCAGCCATAGCGACACCCGGCATGAAAGATTCCCTGTGAATCGAATCATGGCGAATGGTTAAGGTTTGTCCCAGCCCGCCAAATATCACTTCTTGGTGAGCCACGTAACCGGGCAGCCGCACCGAATGAATTCTCATTCCTTCAAAATCAGCCCCGCGTGCACCAATGAGCTTTTCTTCCTCTTGCGGATGTCCCTGCTCCATACGCTGCCTTTCCTTTGCAATCATTTCGGCTGTCTTTATAGCGGTACCGGAAGGGGCATCAAGCTTTTGATCGTGGTGCATTTCGATAATTTCAACATGCGGCAGGTATTTTGCCGCTTGTGCAGCAAACTTCATCATGAGAACCGCTCCAATCGCAAAGTTGGGAGCCACTACACCGCCAATTTCTTTTTCCCGAAGAATGCCATCCCATGCCTGAAGATCTTCCTGCGGGATTCCGGTAGTTCCGACCACCGGACGCACTCCATAATCAAGCGCCGTATATACATTATCCCGAATTACGTTTGGATTGGTAAAATCAATCATCACATCGGGATTCGATCGTACAAAAGTCTCACCCAAGTTGGTGGAGAATAAAACTCCCGTCTCACCGTATCCTGTAACGATCCCGACATCAACCTGATCGAGTGACCGGTCAACAGCCCCTACTAACTCAAGAAGAGGGTCGTTTAAAACCGTTTTTGCAACTTCTCTTCCCATGCGCCCATTTGCGCCAACCACTACCACACGAATTTTTGAATCAGTCATACCTGCACTCTCCTCAAAGGTTTATCTTCCATCAATCTTCTTTACGTGTCCATCGATTCGCATCCCGCGTATAAAACTTGTGCATGACTGAGCGGTGAGTTTCTTCCAAATCGATATGTAAAGAGTTGGCAAGACAAGTAAGACAATATAAAACGTCACCGATTTCTTCCGCGATGCTTCCGTCCGCTTCGCCAGCCTTTTTCTTTTTCTCTCCGTACCGGTGATTTACCTCCCGTGCCAGTTCCCCCAGCTCTTCGGTTAATCTGACAATCAGACTCATTGGCGGAAAATATCCCTCTTTAAACTGGGAAATATGCTTGTCCACCTCTTGCTGCATTTCAAATAAAGTCAGTCTTTCCATCTTGTACTGCCTCCTATGGCTTTATCAACATTCCACCACAAGAATGAAGAATAAACAAGCCCGACACGAATATGAATTTACGGATAGGGTAGTCCTGCGTCGATGAATCAGAAAAGGAGTGTCATTTATGCCCGGTTCACCCAAACGTTCTACGACAACATTTTTGGCAATTGTCGTCATATTTCTGACTCTCTCGCTTGTGTTCTATCCGAGGGAAGGATTTGAAGCCGGTATAACAGGATTGAATTTATTCTGGGAGGTCGTATTTCCATCTCTGTTACCGTTCTTTATTCTTTCCGAGCTGATGCTTGGCGTTGGTGTCGTACACGCACTGGGTGTTCTGCTTGAACCACTGATGCGTCCACTGTTTAGTGTTCCTGGAGTCGGCGCCTTCGCAATGTCAATGGGACTTGCGGCCGGCTATCCAATGGATGCAGTAATTACAGCCAAGTTCAGGAAGAGCAAATTGTGCAGCCGCGTGGAAGGGGAACGGCTGTTGGCGTTTACAAACACGGCCGATCCACTCTTCATGTTCAGTGCAGTTGCGGTAGGCATGTTCCGAAACGCAGGAATCGGAATGCTTCTGGCAATAGCTCACTACATCGGCGCATTTTTGGTAGGGATCCTCTTCAAGCTCTATGGTCGGGGCCAAGACATAGAAGAAACCACCAGACAATCTGTACGAGGCAATTTGTTCAGGCGGGCCTATCAGGAAATGTTACGTGCCCGTGAGGAAGACGGACGTTCCTTCGGAAAACTGTTGGGAGATGCCGTAAATGATTCCATCAAGACGCTGTTGATGATCTGCGGATTTATCATCTTCTTCGCCGTTGTGATCAAGGTTTTGACCTTATCGGGAATCATACCGCTGCTGTCACTTCCCATTATCGGTTTATTCAAATTGATCGGTCTGGATCTCTCGCTGGTAACCCCATTCATGTCCGGGATTTTCGAAATCGATATCGGTTCTGCCCAGGCTGCGGCCACAAAAGCCCCGCTCGTCGAGCAATTGGCAATTGTATCGTTTATCATCGCATGGAGCGGTTTATCCGTGCATGCACAGATTGCCTCTGTGTTAACAGGCACCGACATCCGTTTTGCCCCCTATATAATTGCCCGAATTATCCACGGGGTCTTGGCTGCCGTGTTCACCGTGATTCTGTTCAACTGGGGAGTAGGGCAAACAGAAACGAGTGTGTTCGCTCCTTTCACTCCATCAACCGTGGCGGTCGCCACAGCGGAACCTTCTGCCTCCGCAAGATGGTTCGCTTCATTAGGAGCATTAAAAAACTGGGTGTTGGTAACGGGTGGACTCACCCTATTCTCGATCTCGCTTTATTTGGCCAGACGGATGCGAATTGTGTTCTTCCGAGCACGGGTAAGCGATAAATGAACAAACCCTTTTCCATGAATAAAAAACGCCATTTTGGGCGTTTTTTATTCATCGCAGAACAAAGAACCAGAACAAACCCGCCACAAGGAATCGATAATAAGCAAAAGGTGTCAGCTCCACTTTCTCAAGAAGTCTCAGAAAAGAAACAACAGCCAGCAAGGCGACAATAAACGATACAACAAAACCTATGGCAAAGAAACCAATGTCATCTGCAGACAGGTCGTTGTAGCTTTTCAGTATGTCATAACCGCTGGCCGCAACCATCATGGGAATTGCAATCAGAAATGAGAAATCAGCCGCCGCTTTGTGATTTGTTCCGACAAGCAATCCTCCGGCAATCGTAGCGCCGGAACGGGAGAAACCCGGCCAAAGGGCAAGACATTGTGCAAGCCCAATCCCAAATGCTTGCTTGTAACTCAAATCATCCAGATCATGGGCACGAACTTCCCGCTGGCGTTTTTCGGCCCAAATCATAAAGATTCCGCCGGCTGCAAGTCCCAGCAGGACGGTCTGGGGAGAAAACAGATACAGCTTGATGCTTTTATGGAAAATCAATCCCAACACCAGCGCGGGCATAATGGCCAATACAATATGAATCAGGTTTAACTGCGATTTAGGCTCAGACCGATCACGTTTCCACCCCAGTAATTGAAGGACGCGTTTCCAATAAAGAATCGCAACAGCCAAAATCGCTCCGAGCTGAATCACTACTTCAAACGTTTTCGCCTTATCGCCGGTAAAATGGAGCAGTTCCCCTGTAAGGATCAAATGTCCTGTCGAGGAAACAGGCAAAAATTCCGTAAGCCCTTCAACGATTCCTTGAATTACAGCTATTAAGTATTCATTCATAAACGAAACAGTCCTCCTACCATTTACCGGTGAACTGGAGAAACAGAATAATAGCCCCCAGCACCCATACATAAATTGAAAATCCCTTTAACGAACCGCGCTGCAAAATGTTTAACATCCACTTCACCGCTATATATCCCGCAACCGCCGAAGCGAGGGTACCTGCAATTAACGGGAACACGGAGATTGTTTCCGCAACTTCACCATCGATCAGTTTCTTGCTTTGGAGCACCACAGCTCCCAAAATGGCCGGCAATGAAAGAAGAAACGAGAAGCGGGCAGCCGCCTGTTTATCAATCCCACGGAACAAGGCTCCTGCAATTGTCAGCCCCGAACGTGAAATCGCGGGAAGGATGGCCGCTCCCTGCAGAGCCCCTACAAGCAGTGCGTCTGTATAAGAGATTTGGTCGATCTTTTTGGATCCGTTTTTCATATTATCCGCCCACCAAAGGATGATTCCGGTTAGAAGGAACTCCCACCCTACGGTTACCCCGGTTTTTGAAATGGCTTCAAAGTAATCTTCAAATGCCAGTCCGATTGCAGCTGTAGGAATCGTTCCTGCCAGAATCAATAAAGTCAACCGGCTGAACGGGTTTCGTACCATAAAAAGAACATCCCGCCAAAATATAGCCACTACTGCCAACAAAGTCCCCAGATGAAGCATCGTATCCAGGAATAAACCCGCTTCTTCCAGTCCCAGCAGTTTCCGTCCAATCAACAAATGTCCGGTGCTGCTGATCGGCAGAAATTCGGTTAGACCTTGCACAATTCCCAAGACAATTGCTTTCAGAAACTCTTCCATTACTCCCCTCCGCTATGTACAAAGAATACTTCACTATTATACATGGACTTTTTCGTAAAAGACATGCTTTTTGCCCGGGCGACATATCTTGAAATCGTAAGGGGTGGACAACATGAATCAAAAACAGATCCAACAAGCATTCCAAATTGGTTTTACCTACATTGGAACTGTCGTCGGAGCAGGGTTCGCTTCCGGTCAGGAAATACTGAAATTTTTCAGTGTATATGGGGATTGGGCTTATTTTGGCATACCTGTCAGCACGATTCTGTTCGCTTGGGTAGGCACCAAGATGCTGTTAATGGGAGCCCGTCTAAACGCTAGTTCTTATCGGCAGCTGACCGCGTACCTGTTCGGTGACAGATTAGCCGCCATGATTGACCTTTTTATGATGGTGATGCTGTTTGGAGTTACCGTGGCCATGCTGGCCGGTGTCGGAGCCTTGTTTCATGAGAATCTGAAAATTCCTTTTCAATTGGGAGTTTTGTTGACCATGGGATTAACTTATTTCACGATTCGACGGGGCATGAGCGGAATCTTGACGGCAAACTCGATTATTGTTCCGATCATGATTTCTCTTATCTGCTTTATTTTTGTAAAATCCGTGTCGCACACACCTGTGCCTGCTGCTTCACCGCCAATTGAACACAGTTCGTGGACTTGGTTTGCATCATCGGTTGCTTACGCAGCCTTTAATCTGGGCTTGGCCGTATCTGTCCTGGTACCATTGGGAAACGAGATTCAAGACCGTAAATGCCTGGTTGCAGGAGGATGCATTGGAGCGATCGGGTTGGGCGGCATGCTGCTCGGCGCTCATTTTGCCTTGTCTTTAAGGCTGCCGGACATACTGGTTTATGAAGTGCCAATGGCACACATCACATCAACATATGGCATTGTTGTTCAAGTTCTATTTATAGTTGTGCTCTGGGGAGAAATCTTCAGCACACTGATAGCGAATGTATATGGCTTGGGAAGTCAACTCGCACCGCCCCGTTACCCGGTAAACGGTTCACTTGTAACCGTACTGATCCTGACAGCCGCTTTCTTTGTAAGTCAAGTCGGTTTTTCAAATATCGTTACCTACTTGTACCCCGTATTCGGGTATCTGAGTTTTCTGCTTCTGATTCTGCTCATCTGGCCCCGTAATCCGCCATTAGAATGAAGAATACTGTATCTGTTGTCCAAGGCTATGCAATTGTGGTAAATTAGTACCGAATCATCTGCACTGGTCTCCGGTGCTCTTTTTATATTGACTTAAGAGGAGGGCTCGCCAATCGAACAAACAGTGTTCAATCTGATCGCGAGTTATGGCTATTTCGCCCTGTTCTTAAGCCTGGTATTGGGGATTGTGGGGCTTCCGATCCCTGATGAAGTGATTATGACATATGTCGGTTTTCTCGTATCGAAAGGGAAAATGGATTTCTCCACAGCTCTGCTTGTTTCATTCTTGGGCTCCGTTGTGGGAATGTCCATTTCCTATTCGCTGGGACGTTATTTTGGTCTTCCGTTGATGCGAAAGTACGGGAAGCGCTTCGGCATCAAGGAGTCGCACTGGAAGCGTGTACAAGCTTGGTACGCCAAGTTTGGAGCGTTCGTTCTGATAATCGGCTATTTTCTTCCCGGAATCCGTCATCTGACCGCTTTTTCAGCCGGTGCAAGCCGCATGCCGATTCCCTCATTCGCTCTGTACGCATATACCGGCGGTTTTATCTGGTCATTAACCTTTATCTCGCTGGGACGAATCTTGGGGGAGCATTGGACTTTACTGTTCGTGTTTCTTCACCGGTATGGATTTTGGATACTCGCCGGCCTTCTTCTGTGTGCTGGACTTATTTTGTTCTTTCGGTATAAAAAAAAATTTTCCTGACACCGTCGAGAAAGGAATTCAGCATGCGTGAATTGAAAAATTGGCTTGGAATCATAGTGGGAGCCTTCATCCTGTCATTCGGAATCAACAACTTTATTATTCAAAATCAATTGGCGGAAGGCGGTTTCTTTGGAATTTCCCTTCTCCTTCTGTATTTCTTCGACTTAAAATTCGGCTATTCATTCCTCCTCTTAAATGTCCCGTTGTTTTATATCGGTTATCGAATGTTCGGGCGCGGGTTTTTAGTTAAAACATTTGCGGGAGTGGCTCTCGTATCGTTATTCTCATTGCTGGTTCCAGGCAACATAACCCCTCCGTTACCTAACGACAAACTGTTAGCCGCACTTTACGGCGGAGTGGTCAACGGAATCGGACTTGGGCTGATTTTACGTTTCGGCGCCACAACCGGGGGTTCCGATATCATCGCCCGTATCGCGAATGTAAGATGGGGCTATTCGATGGGTCAAACCCTGTTTTTCATCGACATTGTGGTGATTTCCATCGTGGCCATTTTGCAAGGAATGATGATTGCGATGTACTCACTCGTAGCCTTATTCATTGCAGCAAGAGTAATTGATGTGGTCATTGAAGGGGTGTCGACAAGCAAATCGGCAATGATCATCTCCGATCAGACCCAAGCAATCGCAAACGCCATTCAGGATAAACTTGAACGAGGCACAACTCTTCTGAAAGGACGGGGCGGTTATACGGGACAAGAAAAAGATGTTCTGTATTGTGTGGTATCCCGTGAAGAAATACTAAAAGTACAGCATATCGTCCATGATATCGATCCATATGCATTCGTGGTTGTTGCAGACGTGCATGATGTACTGGGCGAGGGCTTTTCCCCTTTAACCAGAAAAACACACTAGGCAATCCTAGTGTGTTTTTCTGCCTCAACGCCTTCTTTCCTGAGCCAATAAGTTAAAAAGATCGTGAACAAGCTGAGGGCTATGGTAAACAACGCAACCAGTGTCAGAAACCGGTCGTCTTGAAGATAAGGATGAACACCGAAAACATAATCAAAAAAATCATTCACTGCCAACCATAAAGCTCCCACCCAAATATGTTTAGTCCCGAATCGGTAGGCAAAATTATAGAGCAGGACTTCAACAGCCATCCCGGCATGGGAGAAAATCAGCATCAGATTGGCCGGTGAAATGGATCCGTCATCAATACCGTACATCACCAGCACGACTACACACCAAACCCCGTATTTAAAAGAGGTCATGACAGCCATCATTTCAATAAGCGGTGACGATTTTCCATACAACCACAACAACACGGTAATGGTAAAAAACAAGGATGCTGTCGGTGAATCCGGAACAAATGGCAGCAATACCGAAGGACTTTCCAACAGCTGATTTTTATACCAATAGTACCCGTAAATCGTTCCTAACAGATTCACCCAGAACAAGATCCGGAGAACACTTCTTTGTACCAAGAAAAATCTCAGTTTCTGCAGATCAAACAATATTGTCCCTCCTCGCATTTACCGCCCCCACAATACTAGCACAAACAAGAAAACTGGCCAATCGGCCAGTTTTGTCATTACTTCTGCTTTTGTTTTGAGAGCCATTCAGCGACTTTCTTCGCGTCTTCACCCTGTAAAAAACCGGCAGGCATTGCAGGCGGCTTACCATTTTTGATGATTTCTTGAATTTGCTCCGGAGTATACTTGTTACCAACCCCAAGCAATGCCGGACCAACTTGACCTTTCAAGTCGACTCCGTGACAGCTTGCACAAGTTTGACCAAAAGTTTTCGCTGCCGGATCCGATTGATCGACAATAGCGGTATCTTTCGGAAGTTCCACTTTTTTCTTCGGCGGGTTTTTCGCCAGTGCGGCTTCGTGTTGGGCTTCCGCTTCATATGTAAGCCAAGCCATAAAGAACAACGCAATCATCATCGACCAGGTAGCGATTGGACGCTTGAATGGAGCACGCGTTTTACGGCGATCCAGCCAGGGAGCCAAGAGCAAGAGCGTCGTGGCAATCCCCGGGATCACCACGGTTCCCAACCACACGTAATTCCCAGGAACATACTTCAAGAGCTGATACAGGAACAGGAAGTACCAGTCAGGCACAGGGATAAAAGAAGTGTCGGATGGGTCCGCAACGGACGACAATTCAACAGGGTTAAACACTACCCATACAATAAAAGCAACAAGCACAACCGATCCTACGATCCATTCTTTTAACAAAAAGTTAGGAAAAAACGGTTCCGTACCATCATTTGGCAAATCTTTTGGGCGACGGTAACGAGGAACGCCCGGAATTCGTTCTTTATCATGACCAGCCATTCAACAGCATCCTCCTTTTCATTTGTCTGGGGAAATCTTATAGCGGACCCGAAATCCCTTGCTTTCGGATCATAAAGAAGTGCAATCCCAATAAGACGAGGAGGGCTGCAGGCAAGAAAAACACATGAATTGCAAAGAATCTTGTCAATGTAATGGCACCGAGATCCGGTCCCCCAACCAGCAGGGTTTTGATGTACGGTCCCAAGAAGGGGACGGTTTCAGCAATTTGAGCACCTACCGCAGTTGCCCAGTAAGCTTTTTGGTCCCAAGGCAGAAGGTATCCGGTAAAACCGAAGCCCATAACAACCAGGAAAATCAGAACACCCACTACCCAGTTCAATTCGCGTGGAGCTTTGTAAGAACCGGTGAAGAACACGCGGAGCATATGCAAGAACATCATAATGATGACCAGACTCGCACCCCAGAAGTGCATCCCCCGCACAATATTTCCTAACATCACTTCATCCGTTATGTACTTCACGGACTTATAAGCGTTAATAATATCGGGTACGTAGTACATTGCCAGGAACATCCCGGAAATGATTTGAGTAGTAATGATTAAGAACGTTAAACCACCAAAACAATAGATAAATGCGGACATCTTATTTGCCGGATTGACGTGCGCCGGGACCTCATGATCTGCAATGTCACGCCAAATCGGGGTCACGCCCAATCGTTCATCGATCCAATCATATGTCTTTTTTAACATCTACCAGACCCCTCCTGTTCCTATGCTTTTCTTTGACTCTTCGGCCCAAGGAATACTTTCCCGTCCCGGATATCCACCTTGAACTCATCTAACGGACGAGTTGCAGGTACGCCCGGTTTCGGAACACCGTACTTGTCAAACAGAGAGTCGTGGCACGGACATTTGAAGAACCACTCGCCATCTTTGGAAGGCACGGACTTTCCGGAAGCATCAGTCGAACCGTTCACCTGACATCCCAAATGGGTACAGATTGAAGACATCGCAAGCCAGCCGCCGTTCTCTTTCTTGATAATCCACGCGCTAAGTTTTACTTTAGATTCATACCAGCCATCTTTTTTCTCAACCTCAAATTCAACCTTCTTGGGAAGATCGGTTGAGAAATCCGATTCTTTGCCGACCTCGACAAAACTTGCCGCTCCCGCTTTTCTCAACGGGTCAGCAGTAAATGGAATCAACGGAGCTCCAATGGCTGCCGCCATGAATGCACCTGTGCCGCCTAATGCATATGTCAAAAATTGGCGGCGGGAAAGGCCGTCTTTGTCTTTTCTCTCATCACTCATTCCTGCAAACCTCCCTGCCTTTGGACAAAAAAAATCGATCATTTGAGTTTCGAGTCGTTTCGACACCCCGAAATGTACGTATCCATCTTACAGCCTGCCCTATAGCGTGTCAAGCCAACTTGTGCTAATTTTCCCAAGGGCATTGCCTACCCTAACTCATTGTTACTTGAAGTATACCCAATTTTTGAAAACGCCGTCATAATAAACCGTATTTGTTCACAAAAATGTTATTTTTACGAGTTCCAAAGCTGTATAATTTGTCGAACCGAATCGTCAAGATCAGATTCCTCTAAATTTGCCCGAATCACCGATACTTTAAACCCTTCTTGTGTCAATTTGCACGAAGCTTCAGCTAGCGGCTGACCTGGTGTACCCGCCGCGTGCAGGAGAACCGCCTTATCAAATCCAATTTCCTTGAATGGCAGGAGCAGGTGAAAAAGGTAATCCGCCAAAATCTGTTCGGGCATATTCGCAGGTTCACCACTCAGGTTTGTATGTACAGCCTCCGGAAGCAAGAACACTCTTCCGGATAGTTGATTATCGATTCGAGAGGCAATTTGTCGGATCAGGATCAAGTCCCCGGCAAAAGATTTTCCTTCCTCCTTCCCGCCAATGCTGCAAACGGGAAGAATCAACGTATCCACGTAAGGCCTTATTTCTTCAAATTTCTCTACTGATAATTCAACTAATCTCATTGGCATGTCCCACCGTTTTTTGTTTTCAGTATAGCAGAAAAGTTTCCTTGCAAAAAAAAAAACCGGGATTAGCCCAGTTCTATCAGCTCTTTCAATTTCGATGTCAATTCCTGAAACCGTTGTCTGTCACCCGCATCCAACGCGTGATCGATTTCTTGATAGATCTTGGAAAGACGATAGTTCTTGACGGCCAGATCCAGAATCATCTCAGCTTGAAGACTCACCAACGCATCCGCGTCCTTTGAGTCTTCTTGCGGATTGGTCTCCAAAACGGCTGCATACTCAGGAGAAACACTTCTATCCTTAAAGAAAAGACCTATATAAATATCTTCATGAGGATTGTTATGAATGTCAAGAAACGCTTTCTCTACGTCAGAGGTAACCCGTCTGTTTTTGTAGAACTTGAACGGCGTCATCTGGACACATTTGGTTGACATCAGGATCGTCTTTGGCAAGTTCTTAAAATTGTCAATAAAATGGACCCTCTCAAGAATGTGATCATTCGAGGCCAAATACTGCAAAAGCCACTCAGCTTCCCTGTTCTGCAGTTCGTATTTTTCTAAGAACCATTTAATAAAATACTTTTTTTCCGCACCGTTGATAACTTCACCCACCGCCGTTCCCTCCTTTGCGATTTATACCTGAGAGAAAAGACAGCAACCAAAAATCCTATCAGATTGTCCGCCGAATTGTGAAGATTCTTTGAAATATTATATTCGGCAAGACACGGATGTTTTCCTTTTTTTCAGGTACAAAATTTTGTTGAATTTTCAATCTTTATGTCGAAAATCGATATTTTTTTGTGCGGTATGATTTTATTCTACTAGATGGACTTTCCCTATGAATAGACGGGAACAAAAGGAAAAAGACGAAACAACCCCAGAACTGTGTCCGGTCTGTTTCGTCTTTCCCAATTTTGCTTCTTACCGATTCAGCAATATTCCACTTGCATTCTGACACCACCGCTCAATCATCCGTTTCACATTCACCGGAAGCAGGGAGCCTGAATGTTGATCCAGAAAACCAATGATCCGTTGATAAGACCATCCCTTTTGCAACCCACGGGAGATACTCGATTTGGTTATCCGATAGACGCGCATCATGTCAGCCCGAATCAAATCCGTAAACTGGCTCAGTTCCCAATCGAGACGACCGGCTTCGGCCGCCGGCAGCAGAAGATCAAAATTAGGCTGAATAATCAACGGCGTAGTTTCCGGCAGGAGAGTTTCCTTTGCCTCATCCGCCGTTTCTTCCAATAACAGTTCGCGTCCGAGATCCGATAACCTCATCACTGCTCGTCCATCGACCAGTTTGCCGTAACAAAGCAATCCGAGGTTGACCATCATTTGATAGATGCGCTTTTCCATCACTTGCACCTGGTTGTCATAGTAATAGTCGCCTACATAGGGTGACAGCAATTGATTCACTGATTCCACAAGCGTCCATTTTTTGCAAACGGCGCGTGCCATGGTGTTAAGAGCAAACGATAGTCGCGGAATAGGACGCCTGTATAACAGCCGCCAAAAGTTCACCAAATCGAGGAGTTTGTTTTTATCGGGTTTTTCTAACCACTCCTCCGTTTTGTCGGTTACTGCAAGAATGCCCGCTTCTTGTTCCTCAATAATTCCGCGACTGTACAAACAGTCATAAAATAAGGCAAACCTGTCCGGATAATCAAAAAATCGGCGGCCATATCCGAACCTCCACCCTCCTGTAACCGGTTCTTCCTTTATTTCAAAACTGTCCAGCAGCTGTAGAAGCTGTCGCTTAAAGATCACTCCGTTTTGCGTTATTTTCACATCATGATTCTTCACAAACGAAATAAACTGCACAGCATCCCGAACGATAGCAAATTGGTCGTCCCTATACACCAGAGGCGGTCCGCTGATCGTTTCCACCTGACTTTGCAATTGAACAGCCAGAAACTCTTTCATCGTTTTCATGACATCTTCCGGCACAAAATAGGCCGTTTTTCCGCCATGACTGCCTAAACGATAGACCCAACCGTCCCGCAGCAAATTCGTGATCAACTGAGTTTCCTGCCCGGATTGATTCCCGATAGCCCGTTTCGCAATCGCAGACAAATCTTCCCGCGAGAAACACTGTCGCTTGTCCATAACGATCTGCATAAGCGCGTCTCTGTACTCTTTGCTTTCCAGCGATAACAGTCTGTCTTGGATAAACTTCCGATTATTGAAATGGGCCATGATTGTCTGCATCAATGAGTTTTTGGAACTGCGGTGACAGTCAAAGTCATACCTTTCGGCGATCTTTCTAAGTGCATCAATATCAGATGAATTTAAGCATTCGCTTAATCTCACCGCTACACACTCCTTCTACTGCAGCATTTCTTCCGCATTCATCAGTTTATATTCATACCCCTGTTCGATCAGGAACAACTGCCGATGAAGTGCTCTTTCCTGTTCGCAGGTTTCTTTGGTGACAAGCGTATAGAATTTTGATCTGCCCCCGTCCGAGTTTGGCCGCAGCAGCCTCCCCAGCCGTTGGGCCTCTTCCTGTCGGGAACCAAAAGCACCCGAAATCTGAATCGCGACATTTGCATCCGGCAGATCAATTGCGATATTTGCCACTTTCGATACAACCAGGACGGAAAGCGTTCCGTTGCGGAACTGAGCGTACAAGGCTTCTCTCTTCCGGGAACTTGTTTGTCCCGTAATCAGAGGTGCATTCAACTCTTTCGCGGTCTGTTTTAATTGCTCCACATATTGTCCGATGATTAATACACGGTCTTTTTCATGCAGCCGCAAGAGGGATCGAATGACATGCAATTTCATGGGGTTTTCAGCAGCCACACGGTACTTTTGCCGATCGGGTGAAGACAGATAACGAACCCGAGTCGGTCCATCAAATGGCACACCAATTTCATAGCAGGCCGTTTCGGCAATCCACCCCTGCCGTTCGAGCTGTTTCCACGGCACGTCATATTTTTTGGGGCCAATCATCGAGAAAACCTCTGTCTCTGCGCCGTCCTCCCGCACTAACGTAGCGGTCAGTCCGAGCCGACGGGTGCTCTGGAGGTCAGCAGTCAGCCGAAACACCGGTGCAGGCAGCAAGTGCACTTCATCGTAGATGATGAGTCCCCACTTCCCCTTATTGAGAATCTTGAAATGCGGAAATGAGCCGTTTTTCGTATAGGTCAGCATTTGATAGGTGGTAATTGTGATCGGCTTTATTTCTTTGCAATCTGACGTGTATTCTCCTACCGAATCTGGAGGAACTTCACACTTTTCAGCAATTTCCCGCTTCCATTGGTGGACTGCCGCCACATTTGGAGCGAGAATCAGGGTGTTTCTCTGTAAAGCGGCCATAACTGCAAGTCCAACCACTGTTTTTCCGGAACCGCAAGGCAGTACGATCACTCCGGATCCCCCCTCATCTCCTCCGGCCAAAAACGACCGTACAGCCTCCTCTTGGTAAGATCTCAACAGTATGCCTTGTGAGTCATGGTTTGCTTGACGCAGTTTAACAGGGAGCGAGCCCCCTCCCACATACCCCGCCAGATCCTTCACCGGGTACCCGAATTTGATCAGAATTCGCTTTATCTCTCCTCGTAATGATTCTTTTAGTGCAAAACCATCGCTTGTCGTTTTCGGCACCAGCCTTTTTATTTCCGGCAATTGACCGATCTCATGCAAAAGATCCTTGTCTCCCCGAAGCACCACTTTTCCTCTTCTTTTTTCAAGAATCAACCGCCCGTATTTACCCGTTTCCTCCACGATAAAAGTTTGTACATGCATCGGAATCGGATACCGGCTGTAAGTGCGCAGAGTGGTGAGAATCCGCTCGGCTGTGATGCCGGACGTTGAGGCATTCCAGAGAGACACTCGACTGATTCGATATGTATGAACATGCTCAGGACTTTTTACCAATTCGGCAAACGGAAGAATGCTGTCCCGAACAGTTTCGAACGCCGGATCATTCACTTCCAAAAGAAGTGTCAAATCGCTTTGCACAATAAGCGGTTTACCAGCCAACCGGACACTCCTCCTTCAAAATTTTGCTAAAAATAGTATTTGTCCCAGATCTGTTTTCATTCGGAACAAAATAGAAAAAGAACCGCGCTTGGCGATTCTTTTTGCAAATCATTTGAGTCAACGACTTTTGATCCGGGTGACCCGAAAGTCCTTGCTCTCGTCAAAATACATCCAAACCCCCGCGAGATAACAGCCGCATAAGAGGATCGTTCCGATCACATCCACCCATTCCCCGTAAAACCCGACCAGGATCATGGGATGCGTGACAATCGACAGCCATCCCGACAAATAAAGCGACCAGTAGGTATCCCAAGCACTGCCAAACATCCATTTATAAATCAAAAACAGAAACAAGGGAGCGTGGATAAAAAACATCGACAAGAGAGCTAACCCTACTCGGGAACTCCCAACCGGATACCGTGCTGCATGCCAATATCCGATCACTCCCATTGTCAAGGCAGCCAGAGTGCCCATTGCAATCACCGACAAATCTCCAATCCGCGCAGCCAACGGTGACGTGCCGAGCAGTTTCCATATCAGATAGGGCAGGAAGAAAATTTTCACAAAGATCCAAAAACAGATCAGAACCTGAGCCAGTACGGCATGCAGGAATACCTTTCGATTGAGCACGTTTTCTCCCTCCCGTTACTTTTCCACACAAGTACAAGTTCTCTCTATATCTTTATGAAGCGGTCTAACCAGAAAGACCGACTAAAAATGTAAGCCCTTTCATAAATAAAAAAAGCCCCGTCCCAATCGGGACAGGAAAATGATAGGAGTGGAGAGAAACCAGAACTCAAGCCTTGCATCTTTATAGTATCGAACGGTCGTTAGGTTGTCAAGATTATATTTATTATAATCTGTGATAAATTTTTCACAAATTAAAAGTTTCGAGCAAAAATAAAACCTGATACAAAGATTTGTATCAGGTCGTTGTAGGGTTGCACATTTTTGTAAATACTTCAAAATAGGTCGGGAATGTCTTGGAGACGCATCCCGGATCCTTGATTTTCACTCCGTTCACTCGCAGTCCCACCAATGCAAATGCCATCGCCATCCGGTGATCGTCATACGTATCAATTTCAGCCGGTCGAATTTGCGAAGCGGGATAAATTCGCATACCATCCTCCCACTCTTCTACCTGAACCCCGAGCTTCCGAAGTTCGGTCACAACCGCATGAATCCGGTCTGTTTCCTTGATTCTGATATGTCCGATATTCCGGATCGTGGTTGGAGTAGACGCAAACGGAGCAACAACTGCAAGTGTCATCGTAGTATCCGACATCTCGTTTAGATCTACGTCGATACCGCGCAGCGTTTGACCGTCCCGCTTTTCGACCTCGATATAATCAGTTCCCCAACGAACTTGACATCCCATTTGCTCCAATAAACCGGCAAAAAGGGCATCCCCCTGCAGGGAATCCCGAGACAGGTTGGTTACCCGTACTCTCCCCCCCGCAATGGCGGGTGCAGCTGCAAAGTAGGAAGCACTGGAAGCGTCCGGTTCGACTATATAATCCCTTGCTTTGTACCGCTGCCCGGCAGCAATGTGAAACACATTGTCCCCATGGGTTTCCACTTGAACTCCAAACTGAGACATCATCCGTATTGTCATGTCAATATAAGGAGCGGATAAAAGTTCACCTGAAACTTTTATTTCCACATCCCGATTTGCGTACGGTGCTGTCAGAAGCAGCGCTGACAGGTATTGGGAGCTTTTGTTCCCGGGTATCGACACTTCGCCTCCCGGAAGCCCATTTGCTTCCACAAGAACCGGCGGGCAACCTGTCCCTAGCTCCGATCGAATCGACACACCCAATGTTTGCAGCGCATCGATCAAATCCTGAATCGGACGTTCCCTCATCCTGGGTATTCCATCGATCCGGTAAGTGCCTACGCCGATTGACACAAACGCAGTCAGGAATCGCGCGGCCGTACCGGCATTGCCGACAAACAGATCGAGGATTCCGTCATGGGAAGGTAGGGTACCCCCAAGTCCTTCTACCACAACCGTCTTAGTATCTTCATCAATTTCCAACTGAAACCCGAGTTTTTGCAGACAGCTCATAAAATAACGGCTGTCGTCACTAAATAACATATTGCGCAGTGTGCTCGTTCCTGTTGCCAAAGCGGCAATGGGCAGAGCACGGTTTGATATGCTTTTTGAGCCTGGAACTTCCACAACCGCATTCAAGGGTTGTTGAACAGGTTGAATTTCAAGCATAGTACGAGCCCCTTTTTCACTGGTTTCCTTACTCTCGGACATATACCTTGTAGCCATGCCCAAGCAGCAGGCGCATTGCCTCTTCTTGATCCCGGAAGGAGGAGAACGAGAGCAGCAGCTGCCCGTTTACCTCTTCCCTATTTTCCAGAATTCCAATGTTTCGCAAGTTGATTTCATGCTGGCCAAGAATGGTAGCCACATTTCCGATAATCCCCGGTTTATCTTCCACGTCAATCGTGAATTCGTAATAATGTGTAGCGGCTCCTTTGGCTTTGGCAGGCAAAGCATCCCGCCAATCTCTCGTTCTCGCAAAGAATGATTCAATTTCCTTCGGATCCGCCTCATTGATCCAATTCACGATATCTTCAATTCGTTTGATCCAATCTTTCAACAAATAGAGGACCGGTTCGCGGTTGGTCAAAATAATATCCCGCCACATGACCGGACTCCCCGATGCGATGCGCGTTACATCCCGAAATCCGCCAGCAGCCAACCTGCTGTACAGCGGGTTGGCTTGCCCCAGATCAGCCACTTGGTCAACAAGCAGCGCCGCCACAACGTGAGGCACGTGGCTCACTGCTGCGACAATCTGGTCGTGTTGGACAGGGTCCATCACAAGTACATGTGCCCGGATCTGTTCAAATGTCTTTCTGACCTTGTCTACTGCTGCAGGATCACAATCCGGGTCAGGTGTGAGGATGTAGGCGGCGTTTTCAAACAATCTTGGGCTGGCGGCCGTTATTCCCGATTTTTCGGATCCTGCCATTGGATGTCCGCCGACGAAGGAGATATCTTTAGGCATATGAGTCCGTGCATATTTGCAGATATCCGATTTTGTACTGGATACATCGGTTATGATGCAGCCTTTTTTGATCGGGAGCTTTGACAAGATTTCAAGTTGACGGATGGTCTGCTGGACAGGCACTGCAAGGATGATCAAATCGACATCACTCACCGTTTCTTCAACACGGGAATAAGCGGCATCAATCACCCCTAAGGAAAGTGCTTTATTCAACCCTTCCGTATCCAAGTCGACTCCGACAATCTCTTTCACCACTCCATGGGAACGGAATGCCAGCGCAAGTGATCCGCCGATCAATCCACACCCGACGATCAAGATTTTATTGTATTGAATCATCCTCGCAACGGCTCCTTCAAAGCGGAGACAAACTGTAAAAGATCTTCATAAGCCTGATTGATCTGAGTTTGATCACCGGCTGCAACCGAGTCAGCCAAAGGCTGAACACGACGAACGATGGCCGATCCGACGATTACTCCATCAGCAAATCCACGAATCTGTTCAGCTTGTTCCGGCGTGCTAACACCGAATCCAACCGCAATCGGAAGCGATGTTGCTGCACGAACACTTCCCACAAACTCGGGCAGCTCCGCTGAAAGTTGATTTCGCATTCCAGTTACTCCAAGTGACGACACACAATAAACGAAGCCGGTTGCGTCTTTTGCAATCCGTTCGATCCGCTGGCGGCTTGTTGGCGCAATCAGTGGAATCAGATCCACTTCATATTTTGCCGCAGCCAAACGGGCCTCCTCACTCTCTTCGTACGGTAAATCGGGTATGATCACCCCGTCTGCCCCCACTTCTTTTGCGCTGGCAAAGAAGTTATCAACTCCCCACTGAATAACGGGATTGACGTACGTGAACAAAATCAAAGGCACCTGTACTCCCGATTGACGCAAATTTCGAACCAACTCGAATGCATCCGTGATCTTGGTACCTTGATTGAGAGAACGCAAAGCAGCCTCCTGAATCACAGGACCGTCGGCAAGCGGATCCGAATAGGGAATCCCGAGCTCTATAATATCAGCTCCTGCTTTTTCCAAATCGCTGACGATTCGTTCGGTCCATTCCAGATTGGGGTCTCCTACTGTGATAAAAGGGATGAATGCCGTTTCCCCTTTCGCTTTTAAACGTTCAAAAACCGATTCGATCCGGCTCATGATTCCACCCCCAGGTATCCCATGACACTTTGCATATCCTTATCGCCGCGGCCTGACAAACAGACCACAATCGCGTATTCTTTCGGTAACTTTGGAGCTATTTTTAGCACGTGTGCAATCGCATGTGCGCTTTCCAGTGCGGGAATAATGCCTTCGATCCGGGTAAGAGCCTGTAATCCGTCAAGCGCTTCCTGATCGGTGATCGAAACATACTTCGCCCGTCCGCTGTCTGCCAAATGGGCGTGTTCCGGTCCGATTCCCGGATAATCAAGTCCTGCTGAGATCGAATGAGCGGGCAATACCTGGCCGTATTCATCCTGTAACAGCATGGTCAAGGAACCGTGGATCACACCCGGTCGTCCTTTGCTGATCGTTGCAGCGTGACGCTCGGTATCCGTTCCTTCACCTGCCGCTTCCACACCTGTGAGCTGAACGGGATCATTGACGAACGGGTAAAAAATACCCATCGCATTCGAGCCGCCCCCTACACAGGCAACAATCTCATCTGGCAGACGTCCCTCTTTCTCCAAAAACTGCCGGCGGGTTTCATCCCCGATGATGCGCTGGAAGTCACGAACCATCATTGGGTACGGATGTGGTCCCACAACCGAGCCAATGATATAGAATGTATCTTCCACATGTTCCACCCAGTGACGGATCGCTTCGTTTGTAGCATCCTTTAGAGTGCGCGTTCCTGATTTTGCCGGAACGACTTCCGCTCCCAGAAGCTTCATCCGGAACACGTTCAATTCCTGGCGTCGAATGTCTTCTTCTCCCATAAATACAGTACATTCAAGTCCGAGAAGAGCCGCTACCGTAGCGGTTGCCACCCCGTGCTGACCGGCACCGGTTTCTGCGATCACTCTTTTTTTCCCGGTGAATTTGGCAAGCAGCCCTTGTCCCAATGTGTTATTGATTTTATGGGCCCCGGTATGATTCAAATCCTCCCGCTTTAGATAGATCTTTGCGCCGCCCAGTTCATTCGTTAAATGCCGCGCGAAATAAAGCGGGGTAGGTCGACCCGAATATTCGGTTAACAACTCCGATAATTCCTGTTGGAACTGAGGATCCTGGCGCAGCCGGTAATAGTCCTGCTCAAGTTGTTCCAACGCGTTCATTAACGTTTCAGGGACAAATTTCCCCCCGAATTTCCCAAAACGCCCTTTCTGATCCGGATACATCAGTCTCTCTCCCTCACTTTTTGAATAAACAGTCTCATTTTGTCTGCATCTTTCACGCCGTTTGTTTCTACACCGGACGAAACATCCACTCCGTCCGGCCGATACCCTGCAAGGAGATCCGCCACATTATCAGCTGAGAGACCGCCTGCTACGAACAGCGGAACGTTCGGAACCAATTCTCGAAACCGTACGATTCCCTGCCATGGGAAAGTCTTGCCCGTACCCCCGGGCAACCCCGGATCATAAGAATCGAGGAGAATTGCATCCACTGTTTCCCCGTACTCCTGAATCTGGTGATCGGATGGATCAAGCCGTACCTGCCAAGCTTTCCACACAAGCTTTCCGCTTTGTTCTTTCAAACTTCTGCAAAGCTCGGGCGATTCGGACCCATGAAGCTGGAAACCGTCTAACCCGGCAGATTCCCCAACCGAAAGCAAAGAGTCCAGCGTCTCGTTGACGAACACTCCGATTCGCTTGGGCGTCTGCAATTCCGCCGTCAGTTTCCGGACTTCTTCCGGTGTAATCTGCCGCTTGCTCTTTGCGAAAACAAAACCTATATAGTCGATTCCTGATTCAGAAACCACTTCCAAAGCCTCTCGCGTTTTCAATCCGCAGATTTTAATCTGAGTCATGCTTCGATCTTCCTGCCCAGTAAGCGATCGATCGCAGAGGCTATATCTTCAGATCGCATCAGCGATTCCCCTACCAGAATCGCTTTGGCACCCGCTTGTTTTACGGTTTCTACATCTTCATATGTGAAAATACCGCTTTCGGAAACAAGAAAACTGTTCGGAGAAAGATACGAAGCGACCTCGGCAGTTGTTTGCAAATCCACGTCAAACGTCCTCAGATCCCGGTTGTTCACGCCAATCAGGCGGGCTTCCGATTCCAACGCTTTTTTCAATTCCTCGGTGTCATGCACTTCCACCAGTGCATCCAAGCCGAGATCCCCGGCCAGTTCCCGATAACGACGAAGTTGTTCCGTAGTAAGGATCCCAGCAATCAATAGAATCGCATCTGCGCCAATTAACCTTGCTTCATAGATCTGGTATTCATCAATAATAAAGTCTTTGCGAAGCAGCGGAAGAGCTGCTTCTTTCCGAATCTCGGTCAAATAGGACGGATGCCCCTGAAAAAATTGGACATCAGTCAGCACCGAGATTGCGCCGGCACCCGCTGCCTCATACTGTTTGGCGATTTGAACCGGATCGAAGTCCGGCCGGATTACACCTTTTGAAGGTGAGGCCTTCTTCACTTCCGCAATCAATGCAACCGTATCGTCAGATGCACGAAGCGATTTCTCGAACCCAAGGGTGGAAGGCATGTTCGCAATGGCCGATTCCGCTTGCCGGAGATTGAGCTCCATTTTCAATTGGGCTACTTCCTGTTGTTTAACCGCAACGATACGGTCAAGAATCATTTACGCCAACTCCCTTACAAACCGATTCGACACTTCAATCAATCGCTGTAAAGTCCCCAGAGCAAGACGAGAATCGATTAAATTCTGAGCCATCACCACTCCATCCCGAATGGAGTCTGCTTTCCCTGCCACGTAAAGACTTGCTGCAGAATTCAGCACAACGATATCGCGGGCGGCCCCTTTTTCACCTTGCAAGACCCGACGGATAATGTCGGCATTCTTGTCCGGAGTCCCCCCAATAAGATCTTCCGGATGATAAACTTGCAGCCCGAAATCTTCGGGGTGAATTTCGTATACATCCAATTGGCCGCCGCGTAATTCAGCCACTTGCGTGGGCCCCGTTACGGTGATTTCATCCAAACCGTCCGAACCATGAACGACCATAACGTGCTCCGCACCCAACGCTTGCAGTACACGGGCAATTTTTTCAAGAAGCGCTGCAGAGAATACACCGATTACTTGTCGTTTCGCACCCGCCGGGTTTGTCAACGGACCCAAAATATTGAACACGGTCTTGAACCCTAATTCCCGTCTGGGGCCGACCGCATGTTTCATCGATTGATGGTACAGGGGAGCAAACATAAAACATATGCCTGCGTTCTCCAAACAATCTTTTGCCTGTTCTGCAGTCAATTCAATGTTTACGTTTAATGCCTGGAGCACATCGGCGCTGCCCGACTTCCCTGACATAGCCCGGTTACCGTGTTTCGCAATCGGAACACCTGCAGACGCCGTAACAAACGCAGAGGCAGTTGAAATGTTGAATTTCGATATTCCGCTTCCCCCTGTACCGCACGTATCAAGAATTCCCTCGACGCCCGACACTACTGGAGTTGCATGCTTTCGCATACTCCGGACCAATCCCGTGATTTCTTCGACTGTTTCCCCTTTTACGCGCATTGCGGTTAAGAAACTGGCGATTTGAGCGGGAGTAGCCTCTCCACCCATAATCTGATCCATTACATGCTCAGCTTCCGCATCCGTCAAATGCTCTCCCACAATCAACTTTTCAAGAATTTCTTTCATGCCTCCGCTCTCCTCTCTCAAACTGTGCTCCACTTTAATTAAACGAAAAGGCCAGAGCTAAGCTCTGACCTAAATAAGAGACGATAATAGACACGGTCAGGTGATCCTAAATCCCCCTCCGTTGCTCCCCTCTGCTCTCCAGTCTCGGCTCTGCTCATCTCAAGCTAATCTCAAAATACACTCACTCGTCTAATTGCTGCTCTGCTGCTACTCGCATATACACTGTAAAACCTTAGGAATAGTGTACATGGAGGAGGCAGGATCGTCAAGAATTACTTATTATGGGTCAGATCAGGACGCAGACTCGCCGCACGACCTAGATATACGTGTTTGATATCTTTTTGTGGGGTGTTTGTATTGACATGAAGCATCACCCGGATACATTTTGTGACACTGCCGGGAACCGGAATCTCTCTGGCGCACATCATGGGCACCAATTCCCAGCCTGGAATGGATCGAATCGCCATTGCCGGGAAAGCGGCGTCCAAATCTTCTGTCACCGTTGCAATAACGGAGGCAATATCCTCGGCCTGGAACTGGTTGACAGAAATGATTTCGTTTAAGAGTTCTCTTGTGGCTTGAAAAATTGCCGCTTCCGTATTCTCTTCAACTGTAGTGGCTCCCCGGATTCCACGGATCATTGTTCGTTCCTCCCCAAACGACGAAGCAGTTCAAGAACGGTCGCTTCGTCCGCATCTTTCACAACATCAACGTGTCCGATGGCAGACATTAACACGAATGTGAGCTTGCCGCCGGTCGCTTTCTTGTCTTGTCGCATTAAATTCAACAGTTCAACAGGATCCAAATCGGACGGAATCTCTGTCGGAAGTCCGGTCCGGATGAACAGGTTGCGGATTCGTTCGACTGTATCACGGTCAATCCGCCCGTACTGTAGAGAAAGTTCGGCGGCAAAGACCATTCCTATAGCAATCGCTTCGCCGTGAGTATAGGTACCGTAACTGGACAATGACTCTATTGCATGGCCCAGAGTATGTCCAAAGTTTAGAATCGCCCGTAAATTGTCTTCCTTTTCGTCCTTTTCAACAACGGCCGCCTTTACTGAACAGGAACGCGCGAGCAGGTCGGCAAGAATCTCAGGATCCAGTGAACAAACCTTTTCAATGGACGCTTCCATCCAGGTGAAGAAATCGGCATCCCAAATCAAACCGTGCTTGATAACTTCCGCGACACCGGAACGAATCTCACGGGCGGGCAACGTGCCAAGGGTGGAAATATCGTAAACTACCAATTTCGGTTGGTGGAAAGCTCCGATTACGTTCTTCCCTTTCGGGTGGTTCACTGCCACCTTTCCACCAACGGAACTGTCATGTGCAAGAACGGTCGTTGGCACCTGCACAAATGCAATCCCCCGCATATAAGTAGCAGCGATAAAACCGGCCAGGTCACCGACTACTCCTCCCCCGATGGCAAATATTGCCGATCGGCGATCCAACCCGGCCTCAAATGCTTTATCGTAGAGTACGGACGCTTGAGACAAACTTTTTGACTCTTCCCCCGGAGGGATCACCGCTTCAGAAGCTTTGTAGCCTGCTTTCTGCAGAGAGGCCAGCGCTTTCTCCAAGTGACCCGCGCCGGCGACATTTGCATCAGTCACAACAAGACAGGAAGATGTTGTCGGAATGCCGACTTCTTTCGCCAGATCCCCAAGACGATCGAGAAGTTCAAGACCGATCACAATGTCGTAACTGCGATCGCCAAGTTCAACATGAACCCTTCTCTCTTCGATCTTCATCGCTCAGACACCATCTTCATGAAGTTGTTGTAGTTCGCACGGATTTCCTCCAATGAATCCCAACCAAACTTTTCAAGGAACGACAATGCGATTACCCAGGCCACAATCGCTTCTCCAACAACCGCCGCTGCCGGAGCAGCACATACGTCCGAACGCTCGATACTCGCTTCATACGCTTCTTTGGTTTCCATATCGACGCTTCGTAATGGTTTGTAGAGGGTTGGAATCGGCTTCATGGCAGCCCGAACCACGATCGGCTGTCCATTTGAGATCCCGCCTTCAATTCCGCCCGCTCCATTTGTTTCACGATAGTATCCCTGTTCTTGCGAGTAAAAAATTTCATCGTGCACTTCCGACCCTGGCCTTCTTGCGGCATCAAAGCCGAGTCCGATTTCCACGCCTTTGATCGCTTGAATTCCCATGAGGGCTCCTGCCAGACGGCTGTCCAATTTCCGGTCAGGCATCGAGTAAGAACCTAAACCGTATGGGACTCCGGTAACAACCACTTCAAAGATCCCGCCGAGGGAATTGCCTTCTTTCCGAACTTTTTTGATCAACTCGATGATTTCTTCTTCCTTCTCGGGGTTGGCAACGCGAACCTGCGACTGCTCCGCCCGTGCCGCGATCTCCTCAATGGCCCCCTCAACAGGACCCACTTTGATTGGACCCAGTTCTACAATGTGGCTGTAAACATGGATGTTGAACTCTTCCAGAAGCTGGCGTGCGACTGAACCGATGGCCACAAGGGTAGCCGTGTTGCGCGCGCTTGCACGTTCCAGAACATTTCGAATATCCTGCTGATTGTATTTCAGGGATCCGGCCAAATCCGCATGACCGGGGCGAGGCTTCGTCACGACCTCCAAGTCAGCCGGTGGTTCACCTTCGATCGCCATTCGCTGCTGCCAATTTTTCCAGTCGCGGTTGTCCACAACCAGGGTAACAGGAGTTCCTAATGTTTTCCCGAATCGTACGCCGCTCCCAATTTGCACCTGATCCGTTTCAATGCGCATACGACCGCCGCGGCCAAACCCTTGTTGTCTTCTCCACAGCTGGTGATTTATCTTTTCGACCGATACCGGCATGTTTGCCGGCAGACCTTCGATAATGGCTGTCAGTTGGGGGCCGTGTGATTCGCCTGCAGTAAGGTAACGCAGCATCTCTGTTTCCTCTCCTTATCCCTATCCGTCACAACGCAGTTTGTGTATTTACTTTCACGCTGTACAGTGTTATATATTTTAAACATTATAAAGCAGATAGCGGAACAAAACAATAAAAACGCCCAAATCGGCTATTTTTCATTTGGGCGTCCATTGATTATCGGTAAGTGCGCATGATTTCAAGAACGAGGAGAGACGCTCGCTCCATATCCCGCACATCGACGATCTGTGAAGGAGTCTGCACATATCTCACCGGAATAGACACGGCACCTGTCGGGATGCCGTCACGAGTCAACAGGATCTGTCCCGCATCTGAAGTCGTATCCGGCGAGACTTCCAATTGGTAGTCAATCTTGCAGCGCTCCGCCGTATCCACAAATAATTGCTTGATTTGTGGTGGAACTACAATCTCCCGGTCCATCACTTTAATAGCAGGACCTTTTCCAAGACGCAGCTCGCTTCGCTCCGCCTTTGGCGTATCTCCTGCCCGAGCCGCACCGACAACAATTGCGATATCGGCTTCCGTCTTGAATGCCGCAGTTTTAATTCCGCGTGAACCGACCTCTTTTTGCACTGCAAACACAACAACCACATCATGCTGCAGCGTTCCCATCTTTGAGATTGCGTCAATCAGTACGGCACACGCCGCCCGATTCCCAAGGGATTTACCGGCAATTTTGGTTTCTCCGAGCTCAAAAGCACCTTTGTCGATCACGCCAGCCGTTCCAATTGCCAGCAGTTTTTCAGCCGCCTCCTGCGAATCCGCTCCGATATCTACAAACAGGTCGGCGAAGGTGATGTCCTTTAAGGGCTTATCGCCCTCCACACCGACTACTCCCCAGGTTCGATTCGTAAAACGGATGCGTTCCCCAATCAGGTGAACCGGTTTGACTCCGCCAACAGGGACGATCCGCACAAACCCTTTTTCTTCAATATGGATCGCCATGACGCCCGGCTCGTCCATGTTCGCTTCCAACAGGATTGTTTTTGGAGTGTCCGAAGTGCCTTTTTTATATGCGATAAGATTGCCTATTACGTCAACGGTCAGCTTATCGACATGCGGCTGCAGAAGTTCCGATAAGATTTCCCGAATATGTTTTTCTGCACCCGACGGTCCGGATACTCCGGCCAATTTGATGAGTAATTCTTTCATTGCGAACACAAGCCTCCTCTTTCCACACTCCGCAGAAACGCTTCCACCAGACGAACAGTGTTTTCATAATCATCCAGGCTGATCATCTGGGAGGGGGCATGGATATATCTTGTTGGTACCGAAACCGCACCGGTCAGGATACCGCCGCGAGCATTGTGGATCCGTCCCGCGTCATTGCCTCCCCCACTAACCCGTCTCAGCTGATACGGAATAGACGAGGATTCAGCAACCTGAATCATATGGTCGAGAAAATCCCGGTTGGCAATCGTGGAGGAATCGATCACCGACAAAGCCGGTCCCTTCCCCATGACAGTTCCCATTCCGTGTCCCGGGGCCCCAACGACATCGAAACAAATGGTGCCTTCCAGAATCAGTGCCAGATCGGGATTCACCCGGAAGGCTACCGGTCCCGCTCCACGAAGTCCGATTTCTTCCTGCACAGTGAACGCAAAAACCACCGGGATCTCAAATGTCTTTTTCAAAGTTTCAATCAATACCGCACAGCCAACCCGATCGTCGAAAGATTTCGATTTCGCACGCCGGTCGCCAATCTCCTGGTATTCGGTCGCAAACACCGCACAGTCTCCCGGTTTTACAGCTTTTTCAGCCCCTTCCCTGTTCTTCGCCCCAATGTCGATGTACATCTGATCCATCGAGATCGGTTTCTCGCGTTCCGATTGTGTTTGCAGATGGACAGCTTTTGAGCCAATCACACCGAAAATTTTATTCTCCCCAATACGAACCGGTTTCGCCACCAGAACCCGCGGATCCACTCCCCCGATCGGGCGGAATTTCAGCAATCCGTTGTCTTCAATATGTACAACCATCAAACTCACTTCGTCCATATGAGCGCATAAGAGCACTTTTGGCCCTGGCTTGGAGCCGTTTTTTTCAACGAGTAAATTCCCGAGGCTGTCTGTAAAGATACGATCCGCATAAGCGCGCACTTCCTCGTAGATGACCTGACGAATCTCATCTTCATAACCGGACGGCCCCATCGCTTCTGTCAGCTTTTTAAGTAACAAGACAATCCCTCCACGAACGGCCGATCCACCGATTTCAGAAAATGGGCCAGCAGCTTTCCGGTACGTTTTACATCCTGATAACAAAGTGTTTCCACCGAAGTGTGCATGTACCTTAAAGGAATCGCCAGAACTCCCGTTGCGATCCCCTCACGGGTAATCTGAATTGCTCTGCCGTCGGTCTGGGTCGGGGTTTGCATCAGTCGAACCTGATACGGAATATTTTGATCTTTTGCCACCTGCGTGAGCCGGGCAAACAGATTTCGATGAATGTTCGGGCCTTTATGAAACACGACTCCCCCATCCATCTTCATGCCGAAATCAGCCGGAACCCCCGGCATGCTCGCATGGGTCACATCAATTGCAATTCCGATATCCGGATTGATTCCATATGTACTCGTGATCGCTCCGCGAACACCGACTTCTTCCTGGACTGTTGCCACGGCATAGACATCCACCTCCACCCGAAGGTGTTTCATTTCCTCCAAACATTCCAGCAGTGCGGTAATTGAAGCTCGGTTGTCCAATGACTTGCCGGCAACAAAATCGTTCTGAAGTTCCATGCTTGTGCGGACGATTGTAATCACATCGCCGATTTGAACCTGTTCACGGACCCTTTCTTCCGACATTCCAATGTCTATAAACAAATCGTGCATCGGGATCGCTTTTTCCCGTTCTTCCGCGGTGGTCAGATGAGGAGGTTTCGATCCAATAATTCCGTGACATTGTGTCCTGCCGTGCACCAAGACTTCTTGTCCAATCAAGGTTCTGGGATCAAAACCGCCCAGTTGTGAGAAACGGATAAACCCGCCTGCTTCAATTTTTGTGACAATCAGTCCGATCTCATCCATATGGGTGGCAATCATGATTCGCGGCCGCGGTTCCGAACCCGCACCTTGAATGTGCGCGATCAGATTTCCCATCTTGTCTATTCGCACGTCCGATGTATATCTGCGAAAATAGGATTCAACCTTTTGTGCGATGTTCTGTTCATAACCGGGGACGCCTGGAGTCTCCATCAGTTCCAATAATACCCTCTTGAAATCAACTGACTCACTCATTCGCTCGTCCCTCCTTCTTGCGGAGCTGTTGTAACATGCGCAACGTAATGGACAAATTCCGAGCATAAAAAAATTCACCCAACCAGATTCCTGCAGCTGTGGGGAATATGCTTTTCGCAACCACTGACCATCCGTCAATCAAGGGAAACAAAAAGGTGAAGCTTACATACAGGGCCAGCGTACAGCCGGACGCCAAGAACATGAAATACGAAGCCCGATCCAGAATCCTGCTTTTGATGATTCGTGATCGAATCAATTGTCTGGTTCCCAACCGGTGCATCAAATACATACAGCCAACCACTACTAAAAAATTCAGCATCAAACCCGCTCCTTGGAATGAAAAAGGTGTCGCACCCGGCAACACCTTTCGCGCTACAGATATTCTACCCCAGACAATTTTGCAGCGTCAATGCAAGTTTCACTTTATTCAGTTCCGGTTTGCAGCTTTTGCAGAAGTGTACTCATATCTTCAGGCAATTCCACTTTCCATTCCATCCAATGCCCGGAACGGGGATGATTGAAACCAAGTATTTCCGCGTGTAAAGCTTGTCTTTCCATACCGTCCGGTACTCCAATTCCGTACAGGTCGTCTCCAAACAAGGGCAATCGGACATACTTCATATGTACCCGGATTTGATGAGTCCTCCCCGTTTCCAGGCGCAGGCGAACGAGAGCGGCATCCCGAAACCTTTTCTCCACTGTTACATGAGTAATGGCAGACCGGCCTTCCGGAGTTACAATTCGTTCTCTGGGGTCGTCTTCTCTTTTTAAAATCGGCGCATCAATGGTAAACGAATCTTCCTCCGGATTCCCGTGTACAATCGCCAGATATTCCCGGCGAAATCCTCGCTTTGCCAGCTGCTTCCACAGGCCTTGATGCGCATAGTGGTTTTTGCTGACCACCAGCAGGCCGCTTGTATTCATGTCGAGACGATGGACAGGGCGAAACCGGGCAGTCTCCCCTTTTTGCTGCCAATAGTGGACAATTCCATTGGCTAATGTGCCCGTGTAACGGCCCGAAGTAGGGTGAACGACAAGACCTGCTTGTTTATTCACGACCAAGATGTCTTCATCTTCATGGACGATCACAAATGGAATATCTTCGGGCAGTATGTCCTCTGATGATTCGGGCAGGGCCAGCAATTGGACAAAATCACCCTCGCACAAACGGGAAGTTATGTAGACTGGCCGACCGTTTACCAGAACACCTTGCCCACCCACTATTTTTCGCAACAAGGGCCTCGAGATTTCGAACAGATTTCGGATCAGTTCCTTGACCATTTTCCCGTGATATTCGGACGGAACATGGAAGGAAACGATCTCGTCGAAAGAATTGCCTACCATACTTTCCTCGGGGCAGAGCCTTTCTTCACAATGTTGGGTGCATCAGAGTGCTGAACCTCGAAATATTCTCTCGTTTGATCTTTCCGGGCATCTTCCAAGAGTCTGCCGCAGCGGGCACAGCGCTCATTGGAAAAATTGTTTTCTTCGTAACAATCATTGCAGCGGATCTTCATTCTCCCCCACCCTTTCTCTCATTTCATAGGTGACACCGTTCAATTCAAAAGAAGCATGAATTCTCGCATTGAAGGAGGCGGATGCCGAACAGTATTTCTCTTCGGAGAGGCGAATGGCCCGTTCCACCTTATCCCGGGTCAAGTCCGGCCCCTTCAGTACATATTTCATATGTATTTCGGTGAATTTTTGCGGGAGTTCTTCACGCCGTGTGCCATCAATTTCAATCGACAATTCCTCTACCGTCAGACGCATTTTTTCCAAGATCATGACGACATCAATTCCGGTGCAGCCGCCAAGCCCCATTAAAAGCAGCTCCATAGGACGCGCTCCTTGATTTTCGCCCCCGATGTCAGGTTTTGCATCCATCACAACAGGATGATTGGAGTCGCCTTTTGCTTCAAAGCGTCTTTTTCCATGCCAGTTCACATTCACTTTCACGGTGAATCCCTCCCCTGATTCCTTTCTTTTTGCCGAATTGCCAAATCCACCAGATAAATACAGCAGGCTGTGCTTCCTTTCAATCGAAAATGATAGGTCAACGCCCAGACAATCACGATCACGGAAAGCACCATCACTACAATCCACAAAAAATTATGACTGGGCAAATATTTGGAAACATGACCGCCAAAGATTAAAAAAACCAGCGGAACAGTCGACGCCATAAGCGGAATATTTCCCAGCATTCCCTGTTCGCATGAATATTGAGCCCTCAGCAAATAAAGCTCATGCAGCGAAAGGTTTGCAAGTTGGTTCCACAATGATTCGATTTGTGGAGATACAGGTTTCAACTTCATGAAATCAGCCTCCAGACACCGCACCCAACGGACCCGCCTTGACAACCCGGCTCACTGGATGTGATTGGAGTTCAATGGCAGATCCCTACTGGACGCGTTACTGTATCTGAAGGCTTAGTATGCGTAAAATGGGTTCACTTAACAAGCATCAGCCCGTATTCCGCAACCCTGAAGCAATCCCGTTAATGGTCAGCAATACATCTTGAAGATCCTCGTTGAAATCCTGATTTTCCGCTTTTCGGATTCGCAATTCCTTCAGCAGCAGCACTTGGAAATACGACAACGGATCGACATACGGATTGCGTAATCGGATCGACTCCCGGATGACAGGACTGTTCGCAAGAATTTCGTTCTCTTGGGTGATCAGCAGCACCATATTTTTGGTTCGTTCATATTCGTCCAGAACCCTTGAAAATACCCGGTTAGCCAGATCCTTTTCTCCGACCAGGTTGGCATATTCTACAGCGATCAGCATGTCCGCTTTGGATAAAGCCATCTGGATGTTGTCAATCAACGTTTTAAAAAACGGCCATTTCCGGTACATCCGGTTGAACTCCGAGCGGGACTCCGGGTTTGACTTGATATAATTCTCAATTGAGGTTCCGAACCCAAACCATGCGGGCAGCAGATGACGGTTCTGCGTCCAGGAGAATACCCAAGGAATCGCCCGTAAATCTTGAATACGCGGGGAATTCTTGCGTTTTGCCGGACGGGATCCGATATTTAACTCCGCCAGCTCATCGATCGGTGTCGCCTGATGGAAGTAAGGCAGAAAATCTTCGTTCTTGTAAATAAACTCCTGATAAGTTGCAAATGAATCCTGCGACAACCGCTCGAGGATTTCCGACCATTTCCGTTCCGTATCTTTCATGTGCTCGGTCTGCACATTCATGGAGCCGACAAGAACGGCAGAAACCGCCGATTCCAACGATCGTTTTGCAATTTCGGGGTGACTGTACCGTTGGGAAATGACCTCGCCCTGCTCGGTAATTTTCACTTTGCCATGCAGCGCTTCAGGCGGTTGTGCCAGAATGCTTCGTTCGACCGGACCGCCCCCGCGGCCAAGTGCCCCGCCGCGGCCATGGAAGAATTTGAGCCGGACTTCGTGTTTGCTTGCCACTTCAAAGATTGCTTTTTGTGACTTATACAGCTCCCAGTTTGCAGTCAGATAGCCCCCGTCCTTGTTGCTGTCCGAATATCCAAGCATAATTTCCTGGAGATTTCCGCGTTCCTGCAAATGCTTTCGATACACAGGGTTGGCAAATAATTGATCCACGATTGCAGGTGCGGCACGAAGATCTCCGATCGTTTCAAATAACGGTACAATATTGAGCCGGCTGGTAGCCGATCCATCCGCCTCCCACGCAAACAACCCGGCTTCTTTGGACAGAAGAAGCACTTCCAGCAGATCGCTGACCCCTTGTGACAGAGAGATCAAATAGTTTTGAATGCAATCTTCTCCAAACAGTGTTTGCCCTTTGCGAATGGTGTGAAACACATTTAATGTTTCCTGTGAGCTCTCCGAAAGTTTCACAAACGGACTGACAAGCGGTCTCGGATCCTGCAGCAAATCGGTCAGAAGTTTGATTTTCTCTTCTTCACCAAGCGACTTGTAGGGACCGATCTTTGCCAGAGCAAGCAGCTCATCAATTGTATTTTCATGAACCTCACTGTGCTGACGGATGTCGAGTGTCGCCATGTGGAAACCGAACAGCTCAATTTGGCGAATTAAAGGTCGAACCTTAACCTCCGCAATTTCTCCCGCTTTATTTTCGATCAGCGACTTTTCAATTAATCGAATATCCGCCAGGAACTCTTTCGGTCCATTATAATAGGTTTCGGTGGTCTCGGAACCGTGGTACCGTTCCCTTGTTCCCTCCAACCGCTTTTGAATCTGCTTGATCTTTTCTCTGTAAGGCTCATCCGGAATGAGATCAACCTGCAGAGAATTGATCAAATCGCGGCTTGCTCCAGTGACTCCGTAAGACTGACTCAGATCGACACCAAGACTTTGGATGCGCTCCTGATACTTACGCAAAGCCAGATCAAAATGAAGCAGCAGCGTTTGGAACGTCAAATCAGCCGTAACATTTGGATTCCCGTCACGGTCGCCTCCCATCCAGGAACCGAACCGCAAAAAGCTTGGAACCTCCCAGTTTCTTTCCGGGTACACGACTTTTAACTGTTCCTCCATTTCAAGGTGAATCACCGGCAGTACGTCAAACAGGATTTCATCAAGAAAATACAACCCGTTGCGAACCTCATCCAACACGGTGATTCGTTCCTTGCGAACAGGGCTGGTTTGCCACAATCCCATGATTTCAGCTTTCAGTTTCCGCTCAAGCTGTTGAATTTCACGATCACTCAGCAGAGGATCATCAAATTTCTCAAGGATGGCGGCTATATGATTATGCTTATCAAGAACCGTTCGGCGCAGCGCTTCCGTCGGATGAGCTGTCAAAAACAGCTCCACACCGAGTTCGTGCATCAGATTTTGCATCTCGTCCGCTTGAACTCCATGTTCCTTCATTTGCAAGACAGCACTCCGCAAAGATCCTCTCTGCGGAGCAGAACCTGAGGAACGCTCATATTCCCGCTTTCTCCGGATTCTATGATTTTGTTCCGCAATATTTACCAATTGAAAATAAAGTGCAAAAGCTTTAATCACATGAGTCCGGTGTTCTTTTGGGATCTGTCTGATTTTTTCCAAAAACATTTTCCGGCTTTCCACTGTACCGTCTGCACGCAATTCTTTGGCGGCCGCCCGGATCTCCTCGACCGATTGAAAAACCTCTTCTCCACACTGAGAGATAAGAACATTTCCCAATAGATCGCCAAGAATCCGGACATCTCTCCGCAAAGCCCCCTCGCTGTTCATCCCTCTCACTCCTTATTGCTCTTTTTGTTCTCTTTTTCTTTCTTATGCTTTTTATTAAGAATACACAAATACTCAACTTTTACAAGAGTTTGATAGTAGGAATTATTTTGATAGTCTCACCTACATTTTTTGGTAAAAAAAAGTATCGTACGGGTGAAAACTGTAACTTTGCGGATTAAAGATCTGTTCTGTCGAACCGACAAACAAGATCCCGCCCTTTCGAAGGGCGGACGAAAACTTGTGATAGAGATGATTCTTCGCTTCTTCCGTAAAGTAGATAATTACATTCCGGCAAGCGATCAGATCAAACTCTTTCTCAAAAGGATCCTGCAGCAAATTTTGTTTTTTAAACTTCACGCAGCGCTTGATCTCATTCGAGATCTGATACATGCCGGTGCCGGTTGACGTAAAGTGCTTTTGCCGCAAATCTTTCGGAACAGCCTCTAAAGACCTCGCGTGGTACACTCCTTGTTTTGCCCGATCGATTGCGTTTTGGTCGATATCCGTTGCCAGCACCTCGATCTCGGACATCGGCAGATATTTGGAGAGAATCAGCGCCATCGTATAAGGCTCCTCACCCGTTGAACAAGCAGCCGACCAGATTTTCAGCTTGGTTCTGCTTTTTAATAATTCGGGAATGATTCGATTCATGACGACTTGCCAACGATTCGCATTTCGAAAGAACTCGGACACGTTGATCGTCATCCGATCCAAAAACTCATCATACAAATCCTGGTTGGCATCAATCGCTTGAAAGTAGGCAAGAAAGTCTTTATAGCCGTGCTTGTCCCGCAAAGCGGTCAAACGTCGTTCCATTTGTGGACGTTTATATTTCGTGAGATCGATTCCTGTTTTCTTGAATACCTTGTCCATAAACAAGTCAAAGTCATGAACTGCCATTCGGGCACCTCACTATTCCTGCAAGTTTCTACGTCTTTCTACAATATTCGATCAAAAGAGAATAATTCCTTCGTTTTTCCATGAAAACGCAGCATGGTGCGCTGCCAAGCGCACATGAAAAGACCCTGCCTGGTTGCAGGGTCTTTATGTATTTACAGCCACTTTGCAATTGTTTTATCGTATGAAATCGCTTCTCCGTTAAACCACAAGTCGATTTCACGCTGTGCATTTTCCGGAGAGTCCGAACCGTGAATCACGTTCATGCCTACCGAAACTGCGAAGTCTGCACGAATGGTTCCAGGAGCTGCATCTGCCGGGTTGGTCTTGCCCATCATCGCACGAGCAACGCTGATCACGTTGTTGCCTTCCCAAATCATTGCAAAGACCGGACCGGAAGTAATGAAGTCTACCAGTTCACCAAAGAACGGCTTTTCCTTCAATTCGTCGTAATGTTTTTCAGCCAGTTCACGGGACACGGTCATCAACTTGGCGTTCACCAGTTTGAAACCTTTTTTTTCAAAACGGGTCATGATTTGACCGATAAGCCCACGTTGAACTCCATCCGGTTTAATCATCAGAAAAGTACGTTCCATCTACACACACTCCCAAAAAGTTGTACCCACCAGAGTAACGTAATGCTTTGCGGCAAATTCCGAATACTTCGGCGGAGGCGCATATAAAAGCAACCTTGATAATTTTACCTAATAAGCCAGTATGTCTGCAAGCGTTTAATATTCACGAGCAGTTGTAAACAAGGCAATCGCTTCCAACGAGTCACGCGCTCGTCCCTTAGGCAGAAGAGACAATTGATGCAAACACTTTCCCAAATAGAGATCCGCGATCTTCTTTGCATATTCAAGCCCCCCGGAAGCTTTCACAAGGGAAATCGCTTCGTCAGCTTCGGTTCGGGACATGTTTGGATGGATAAGTCGCCGCAAAGTTTCTCCCGCCGGGGTACAGTGAAGCGCATACAAAACAGGAAGGGTGATATTCCCCTGCATTAAGTCCGCACCAACCGGTTTTCCGAGTTTTTCTTCGGTTGAGGTGAAATCCAAAATGTCGTCGACAATCTGAAAGGCCATCCCCAAAAAGTGACCAAATCTGCCTAAAGCCCTGACATGAAGCGGGTCCGATTGCGATGTAAGCGCTCCCAACTTGCAGGATACCTCAATCAGAATCGCTGTCTTCCGTTCAATTCTTCGCAAATAATTTCGAAAGGTTTGGTTTAGACGGAAAAAATCGCGGATCTGTTCAATTTCCCCTTCACACAATCGAACGATGGACTTGGATAAAAGTTGATGGATTTTCGCATTCGGTATCTCGGACAATAACATCAGTGCCCGGGCAAAAATAAAATCCCCCGTGTACATGGCCATACGATTCCCGTACTCGGAACGAACCGTGGGAATTCCACGGCGTGTAGTCGCTTCATCAATCACATCGTCGTGTACCAGTGAGGCCATATGAATCAATTCGAGAGAGACGGCAACCCGGGCCAATTTTTCCCGGTCATAATCGCCAAATTGGCCGCTGAGCAGCACGAAAACGGGGCGCATCCGCTTCCCGCCCGCTTTCAACAGATGTGATGCAGCATTCTGCAAGTCTTTTTGTTTTGACCGCACCTCTTTATCCAACCATTTCTCAACATAATCGAGATCGGATTTGAGATGAAAATAGATGTCCATCAACTTCATTTAGGCTCCACCTTATCCTGTCACACAATCAATAAGTTTCGAGAATCTTGTAGTATGTGTTGCGGCGAGCGGGAGTACGCCCGGCATCGCGAATCAAACGGATTAACTCCTGCTTGTTCATCATATGAGTGGCCCCGGCTGCACTCACCACATTTTCCTCAATCATGGTCGAGCCCATGTCGTTGCACCCGAATTCGAGAGCGGCTTGACCGATCTTGGGGCCCATCGTTACCCACGATGATTGGAAGTTTTTAACATTGTCAATCATTAAACGGGAAATCGCCACGTTTTTCAAATATTCCACCGCGGTTGCACGGGTTCCTTTCAGAGCCGTATTATCCGGTTGGTACGTCCATGAAATAAACGCGGTAAACCCGCCTGTTTTATCTTGTTGATCACGAACTCGGAGCATATGCAAAATCCGCTCTTCATGGCTTTCGCCAAATCCGATCACCATGGTGGCCGTGGTGTTCATTCCCAGCCGGTGAGCAGTATCATGGACTTCCATCCATTTCACCCAGGATTCTTTTAGCCTGGAGATTTTCATGCGAGTTCGGTCATCCAGAATCTCCGCCCCACCACCGGGGATTGAATCAAGTCCCGCTTCTTTCAGCTGCCGGATCACTTCTTCCAGGGACAGCCCGGATACTTCAACCATCTTCCAGATCTCGGCCGCCGAGAAAGAATGCATGATTACGTTATAACGAGATTTAATTTTGCGCAAAAGATCGGTGTAATAGGAAAACGGCAGTCCGGGATGAGTCCCGCCCTGCATCAGAATCTCCGATTCATCTCCGCCGATCTCCACTGTTTCCCGGATCTTTTCGAGAATCACTTCATCAGGCAGAACGTAAGCTTCCGGATGCCCTTCCGGACGGTAAAACGCGCAAAAACGGCAGTACGTATCGCAAACATTTGTGTAGTTTACGTTTCGGTTTACCGTAAATGTCACAATGTTTTCCGGATGGAACCGCTGCATAACCTGCTTGGCTGCCGACCCCAATTTGATCAAATCATTCGATTCGTACAACACAAGCCCGTCTTCCAGTGTCAATCGTTCTCCAGATAACGCTTTATCAAGGACTGAATCCACTTTTCTATTGGTGTTTGCAATACTCATTGTTCGCCACCCCACAGTTCTACCTTGACCGGTCGTGGTAGAAGTCCTAGTTGATAGGCTTCTTGAAAATATGTTTCAGCACCTTCCACTAGTTCCCCTTCAAAGTCATGAATTAATTTATCAAAATAAGATTTCCAAAAACCGTAATCCTGCCCGTTTAAACGAATCGCTTCCGAAATCACTGCATTCATATTGGAGAGGCCTTTTTGCTTGCTTTCCAAAAGCAAACGGTGCAGCCGTCTTGCTTGATCGGGCGCTTGCCGGACAAAATCCCGTCTGACAGCCCAAATTGCGAATGTCATGGAACATCCTGTCCGCCGATGCCACTCCGCCCCGAGATCATATACATGATACGGATGATCCTGCAAAGACCAGTAAAGGGCATCATCCCCGATCAAAAGAGCGGCTTCCGCCTCCTCCATCATCTCGTCCAGATGCGGCGGGCGTGTTAAATAGATTGGATTGGACTTGCAATAGGTGTGAAGAAGAATTTTCAACAAATTGACCGAAGTCGCTGACGTTGATGTCAAAGCCACTTTATGGCCATCCAAATCGTCCATCGGCCGTTTTGAAAATAAGAAAATGGATCCGACCGGGCCGCGGGAGGAAACGGACAAATCATGCAGTGCGTAATATTCGTCTGCATGTTCCGCGTATGAGAAAGCGGAAATGGGTCCTGCCACAACCTCTCCCTTGGCCAGCATGCGGTTTAACTCAGCCGGAACTGCAGGTACAAACTCGATACCGTTTGACTCCGCTGTTGCATCAATAAAGTGGTATACGGGAAGAACATTGCTGTAAATGATCCGACCGACACGCAGCTTGTTCATCATGCAATTGCAAACTCCGTGTTGACGATATTATAAAGTGTATCCCGCTCTACAGGGATTCGGCCCGCTTCCCGAATCAACCGAATCAGTTCGGATTTCGCCATTTCCTGTTCCGTTTCCGCACCCGCTGCGTGATAAATTTTTTCTTCCACTACGGTTCCGTCCAGGTCATCCGCTCCGAACCAAAGAGCCGTCTGTGCCATCTTGGTTCCAACTTGAATCCAATAGGTTTTGATATGATCAATGTTGTCAAGCATGAGGCGGGCCACCGCAAGGACTTTCAAATCCAAAAATCCGGTCGACCAGTTAAGATCCGGATACTGTTTGATCAATTCGGTATTCTCCGGATGCCAGGAAAGCGGAATGAAGGTTTGGAAACCTCCTGTTCGATCCTGCAAGTCGCGCAAACCGATCAGGTGATCGATTCGATCTTCTTCCGTTTCAATATGGTTGTATAGCATTGTGCAGTTCGACCGGAGTCCCATCTTATGTGCGATCTCATGGATCTCAAGCCACCGTTCGCCTGATGTCTTATGGTCGGCAATAATCGATCGGGGCTGCTCGGCAAAAATCTCCGCACCGCCACCCGGCATTGAATCCAGCCCGGCATCGATTAACCGGCGGAGAATTTCGTCTACCGGCATTTTGTTGACGCGGGAGAAATGATCCAATTCGACTGCAGTAAAAGCTTTTAAGTGAACATGCGGCAATTTCTTTTTCAACCGCCGCAGCAGTTCTTCATAATAGTCAATTTTCAACTGTGGATTGTTCCCGCCGACAATATGAATCTCTGTGACTCCGGAGGGAACCATGTCTGCCCGGTGCTCAATCTCTTCCATGGACATCGTGTAGGCTTTCGGATCTTTCATCCGAACACCGAATGCACAAAAAGCGCAAAGCGTTTGACATATATTAGTGGGGTTGATATGACGATTCGTGTTAAAAAACACATAGTGGCCGTGTTTTTTCTCCCGGACGTAATTTGCCATATGTCCCAGCGCAATAATATCGTTCGACTTCATTAAACGCAATCCGTCTTCTTTAGTCAGACGAATTCCCGCTTGCACCTTTTTCCAAATATCGGCAAAAGGATGGTTTTTCCCGATAACCTCCATACGGTCGTCCTCCCAATTAAATTTGTTATTCACCCCAGCGACGGAATAATTGATGTTCTACCTGCAGAGCGTCCAACGCTTTTCCCACAACAAAATGAATCAGATCATCCATAGTTCGCGGCAAATGGTAGAATCCCGGCATCGCCGGAAGAATTCGTGCACCCGCTTCGGCTAAAGCTAGCATGTTCCGAAGATGAATCACGTTTAGTGGGGTTTCCCGAGGAACAATAATTAACGGGCGTCCCTCTTTCAGAGTGGTATCCGCAGCCCGTTCCAACAGGTTATCCGAGGCACCGTGAGCGATCGCGGATAAAGTCCCCATCGAGCATGGAATGATTATCATCCCGTCCGTACGGTGAGAACCGCTGGCGACCGGTGCGCGATAATCATGCATATCATGGACTTTTAACCGATCGGAGGCAACTTCAAACCGGCTTGGGATGGAGGCTCTGTCACCTGTTTCAATTTCCCACCCGAGTTCTTCCTGAAATACCTGCCAGGAAGCATTCGTCAGCAGAAGATGAACCAGGTGTCCCCCCTTGATCAGTTCTTGCACAAGCCGTATTCCATAGATGCCTCCGCTTGCGCCCGTTATCCCCACTACAAACTCTTTGGCCATACCGTTCGGATTCCCCTTACGTTGAGATCTGTATTAAAGTTTGATGCCATATTTGCTCCATTTGCGATCCACAAGATCTTTTGTTTCTTGGTTCATCCAAATCTCATCCGGCCACACGCGTGTGTACCCTTCTTCCTTCCACTTCCTGGTGCCATCAATTCCAATTTTGGACCCCAGATTCGGCAAGGGAGAGGCGTGGTCGAGCGAATCAACAGGCCCTTCAACAATCATGATGTCCCGTTTTGCGTCGACATTACCAAAGACACGCCAGGCTACATAGGAATGATTCTGTACATCTACGTCATCATCAACCACGATGATGCACTTGGTCCAGGTCATTTGCCCCATTCCCCAGAGAGCGCTCATCACCTTCTTCGCATGACCCGGGAAACGCTTTTTAATCGAGACAATCGCACAATTGTGGAAGACACCCTCCCACGGCAAACTCATATCAACAACCTCGGGAACCACCATTTTTAACAGAGGGAGAAAGACGCGTTCGGTCAATTTTCCCAAATAGCAGTCTTCCATCGGAGGTTTCCCGACGATTGTGGTTGCATAAATTGGATTCTTGCGGTGTGTAATCGCTGTAATATGAAACACAGGATATGGTTCGACGGGTGTGTAATAACCGTTGTGATCCCCAAATGGTCCCTCATCGCGCAATTCTCCCGGCAATACATACCCTTCCAGGACAATCTCGGCGTTTGCCGGAACCTCCACATCAACAGTCTTACACTTCACCATCTCAACCGCATCTTTGCGCAAAAATCCGGCCAAAATCATCTCATCAATTTCCGGTGGAACCGGAGCGATTGCAGAATAAATAACCGCCGGATCGGAACCGATCGCCACGGCTACTTCCAGCTTTTCAAGATTCATTTCCCGCGAGCGGCGGTGATGCTCGGCACCGACTTTGTGCAACTGCCAATGCATACCGGTGGTTCGTTTATCATATACCTGCATCCGGTACATCCCGCAATTTCTTTTTCCCGTAATCGGATCCTTTGTAAACACCAGCGGAAGAGTGATAAATCGTCCCCCGTCTTCAGGCCAGCAGGTCAGGATCGGGAATTTATCCAGATCCACTTCATCACCAGTCAAGACCACTTCCTGACACGGCGCTTTTGTTACCGTTTTCGGCAGAAAGGAGCCCAATTCAGCGAGCTTCGGAAGCTGCTTTAATTTGCCTAAAAGCGAGCTGGAGCCTGTCGGCATTTCCATGAAACGCATGATTTCTTTGCCGATGTCATCAAAATCATTCACTTCAAAAGCCAGATTGGTTCTTTCATAGGAACCGAATGCATTAATCAAAACCGGAACGGTGGAGCCCTTTACATTTTCAAATAGCAGAGCGGGCCCTTCCGCCTTGGAAACCCGATCGGTGATTTCGGTTATCTCGAGATGCGGATCCACTTCCTCTTTCACTCGAACCAGCATGCCTTTTGTTTCAAGAACATCTATAAAATGACGCAAGTCTCTGTATCCCATATCTGCTGCTCCTTATTCAGCCTTATAACCAAGGTGCATAGCCGCTATGCCCCCGGTAAGAGGCTTTGACTCCACTTTCACAAGCCCGGTTTTTTTAAAAATTTCTTCCAACCCATTACGATCCGGAAATGTCTTAAGCGATTCGGGCAGCCAACTGTAGGAAACCTCATCTTTTGCGGCCAGCTTTCCGATTTGCGGGAGAATCTTTTCGAAATAAAAATAATACAGTGCCCGAAACGGCGGCCATTCCGGCTTGGACAGTTCGAGTGAAACAACCATTCCACCCGGCTTGACTACACGTGCCATTTCCCTTATCACATGTTCTACACTCGGAACGTTGCGAAGTGCAAACCCGATTGTTGCGTAATCAAACGTATTGTCTTCAAACGGAAGTTCCATTGCATTGCCGTGAATCATTTGCACACAATTGGCCAGACCCTCTTGAACGATTTTCTGATTGCCGACTTCAAGCATGGGCTCGCAAAAATCGAGCCCAACTACCCGGCCGTGTTCACCCACTGACCTGGCCAGGGAAATCGCCCAATCCCCCGTTCCTGTGCAAACGTCGAGTGCGGACTGCCCTGGCTGTACGTTCATTCGTTTCATTGTAGTCGAACGCCAAGCCCTATGCCGCCGAAAACTGAGAACAGTGTTCATCAAGTCGTACCGCTTGGCAATTCGCGAGAAGATATAATGGACTTTTTCTTCTTTCGTTTCAAAGTGAGCCATGGATCTCACCTTTCTTCCACAATTCGTTGTGTCTCCATGTAAGATTCCTTCAGGAAGGCACAAATTCGGTTAAAACGTTCTGCAGCAATTGGAGAATCCGGAACGGAAAGCAGCGACTGAACGGTCACCAACCCGGTTTGCAATTGTTCAAACAGGTAAGATGATGTTCCATATTTCACATGAATGGTCATGATTTTAGAATCCTGCAGATAAGAATGTTTCGAAGCAAGAAGGCGGATTTCTTCTTCCGTTGCCTGTTCTTTAATAAATAAATAGGATAAATTTGCATACCAATGACCGGACAAAAACTGATTGTATTCAATCCCGAAAATGTGGGCTTTCACAAGCAGGCGGACAAGATCAAAAGTGACGGATTCAGCGCGAAGATATCTGGAACAAAGAGCGTAGAGCAGCTCCCCATGAATACGTTCCGTTAAAAGGAGATATTTATCGGTATTTGATTGATCAAGCCGCAAAAGAGCGGCACGCTCCGCTTTGGCTTCATTGATTTTGGCAACCGCTTCGGCGAACAGGCCGATAAGTTCAATCTGACCCTGGGATGCAAGTAAGTAGTAATATTTGCTGGAGTAATAATCGCCCGCCAAAACCTTTAGCTGACGAAAATTCCCCTCAATTTGATTTTCATCGATGTTTTCGTGAACCGATAGTCCGTGGTATATCAACAACAGAACGGATGTTATCAGCTCTGTTTCTTTTTTTGAGCATCCGGCCGTTTCAAGAATGGCAATTGCCGTTTTCAGTTGGAATTGTTCAAGATTTGGCAAACCTATTCGATTGGTCAGATAGGTATGATTCATTTCGGACAGAACTTGTCCGCGCATACGAAGGGACACGTTTTCCCGGTCCGTTTGTTCGATTATCAGTGTCTCCAACTCCCTTCGCAACAGCACAACGCTATTTTTCAGTATACCATATCATGTACCGTTTCGGTCTCAAAAAATATTTAATAATAAAAAGCGGGAAGGACTCGCTTTCCCGCTGCTCAATCATCTTCCGAATATGTATCCACACGACCAAATTTTGTCCAAATAACTGCTCTCCCACGTACTTTTATGGCAGAAGTATGTTCCGTGAACTGGGCGATCATGATCTCGCCTTTATCAAGCTTTTCCGTATGATGAAAGCGGGTATCTGCACCGCGGGTAAGGCCGATTACGTGAACCCCGTTTTCCTTCGCTTTGACAAGAAAATATTCCTGTCCAACTTCCATTTAAAGCACCCTCCTTTCGTTAGTCCGAGCGTATTTGATTATACCATCGACAGGCAGGAACAGGCAAAATATTTAGGACGACCGAAGGAAAAAGTATTAGCAGGAGGTGATCAAATGCCAAACGGAGTCAAATGCGGCGTTGAAGAATGTATTTACAACGATCACAACCGAAATTGTACGGCTGATGCGATTCAAGTGATGTCAAACGGAAACGAGATTGTGGGAACAACGAAAGGAACCCGTTGTGCCACGTTCGAATTTGAACGGCACGAAAACGATTATGGCGAAATTGTGAGATAACCCGAAGCCGCGCAAATCCAATTGCGCGGCCGGATACATAAGGAGACGCGTATGGACCAACACAAAAATTTTGAAATAATGCCGGAAAGTCTGGAGCAATTGGCGCAAAAACAATTAGAAGAAATGGACGAAACACTGAGCCAACGGTTCGGAGATCAAGAACAGCCGGATACAGTCGGCCTGCCGCAGAACCGCAAGACTGCCGCCGACCTTTTTTCCGATTTTCCGACTGAATGATCTAAGGACAACACTCGAATTGGGAGGTGATTAAATGCCTGAAGAGAGACCAAAAGAACAATATCCAGCCGCAATGCTTAATTTTGGAATTCCGGCGGAAATGAGTCCTATTGAAGATATAACCAATGTAACGGATGCTCCACCTATGTTGGAAATCAGTCGCCCCTTGAACGTAGGTGAACCCTGGGAAATCAGTAAACCTATAGCAATGGATGAGATTGCGGAAGAAAGACAAGACCTGCTATAGAAATTCTCGTAGCGCCGGGGGCCTTCTTGGCCTCTTTTTTTCATGCCTTTCGAAACTGCCGCGTCACCAGCCAGTAAGACAGGCATCAGATGCTATTTGTCTATTTTGCTAGATTGGAAGAAAAATCAACCCGAGCGGAAAACTTCAATAGTTCAAATTTCGTAGAATGATAGTGAATTTAGAAAAGGTGGGATTTGAAATGGCAGTTAGCTTTACAGAGGCGGGACAATATCTTGGGCAGCCGGTCTGTGTACAATGTAATGAAGGCAAGTACTATGGAGTTGTACGAAAGGTCACACCGGATGGATTATGGTTCGAACCACTTTCAGATGGAATCCCCGGGAGAAGAAATAAAGGGAAAAGAAATTTCAAAACGGCAGACAAACCCAAATCCCTAAAGGGGAAAAACGCCTCCTTTTTCTTTGGATTTACCCCGTTTTTTATTCCTTTCCTCTCTGTGTTTGTAATCTTCCCGATCTTCTGGTGGTAATCGATTCGAGGCAAAAAAAAAAGGAGGGTCGCTTCAAAGAACGCCCTCAAAACGAAAGGGGGTTGTCATGAAAAAGACAACTTTTATACCTATACGCGTTAAAGCACTAAAATACCTTCCTGAAATATAAAAATTTTTGTGAACTTTATGTGGACGCCGCAATATTTCGATTTGCAACCGAGTATGAGGCGTCTTTCGTCCGTAACATGTAATTTTTTACATAGTATTCGGAAGTTCGTTGAATACTAACATCACCATCAATGATTGTGTTGATCCGAATCGGTTTCATGCTTTAACCGTTCCATCCGTTCCACGTTTTCAAAAATCCGGTGCAATTGAATTAAGGATTCAACGCTTTTCTTGTCTTTCAAGTCCCTCAATAGTACCGCCGCCCTTTCCTGCAAAGTCGTTATAACGACCATAACAAACAAGGTCGCAAAAATCGTCGTGAAGTGTCTTCGCGCCTTCTTGCACCGTATTCGGGTGCGTTTCGTCAAACAGACTCGCGACGGGTTTTAATTGGGGCCGGAGCAGAGTCAACACCAACAACCGCACCATACGCGAGAATCCCCGTAACAAAAGCAACTAACCCACCCACGATATACACAAACTTCATATTAAATTCCATCTTCATTTGAACGTGTAAACCCTCCCAAAGATTGTTACACTTTAAGTTTAGTGTAAAAGATTGGAAGGCTTCAAGAACGAAAAAACGCCCCTTATCCGATTTTTTTAAAATCGAATAACGAGCGTTTTCCGTTACGTTATGGTCGGGATAGCGGGATTCGAACCCACGACCTCTACCACCCCAAGGTAGCGCGCTACCAAGCTGCGCCATATCCCGAAGAACGAACTCTCAATGACGAAACTGATTATACATGATTCTTCGGGCAGAACGCAAGGTGTTTCCATGTCCACAGCTGACAAATAGGTAAATTAGCTGGCAAGATTAAAGAGAATCTCCAGGAATCGCGAAATCACTTCCACGATAAGAGTGATTCCCCGAAGCAGTACGTCTTGCCATCCGGATAACTCAAACAGGTTAGGTGCAGCTTCATTCACTTCGACCGCTTGCGAGTCTACCTGTTGGCTTGGCTGAACGGTTTGCTCGGTGATTGTGACTTTAGTAGGTTGATTCATATCGAGCATTAAAATCGGCGAGGATACTACAAAACCTGCTTCATTCTGGGCATATACACGAAAATGACGTATTCCGGCAGCATTAGGATCTCGATAGGTCAGAATCGAAGTGGGAGTTCTCACCACCATCGTACCGTATCGGGCCTCTAAAGGCTCTCCCGCTTTACGGGTTACGACCGGCTCGGGCAAAGAGTCGTTTTCACCGTATGCCACCAGAGTATAATACGTTTTGGACGAATTCTTCCCGCCGGTCCATTCAAACCGGATCTGGTACCCGGCCTGCCCCTCTTTTATGACTTCTCTTATCTTCAGGGACGGATCTTCCGGAAATAAAGGCTGTCCCGCAACACCCAAATGTTGTGCCAACCACTGATATAATTTCGGTACTTTGGAAGCCAAAGGCAGTTCCATATTTTCTTGAGGTGCCACATTATACATCGAAGCATCCCAACGTAAAGGTCCAATTTCTTGCTTTTTCTGCAGCAATTCGTAACGGGAAGGGAAGACATGAACTTTCTTCGCGGTTGGAGAGCCAAATAATTGAACATAATCTTCTGCCGCTATTTCGGCTAACTGCCAGCGATGCTCATCCGATTGATTGATACGGGGATCATTGGCCAGCCCGCGAATTTTGGCGTACGTAGTTTGCCTCCATCGCTGCTTGTCGGTTATCGAAAAACCGTCTTGTTTAATTGAGTAATAGTGCGTCACGTGATGACCGTATTCATGTGAAAGTGTTTTTGCGATCGACTCAATGGTGGTCCGTTCTCCGCCACCGTATAAATCAATACTACCGGGGAGCATCTTTTGCCGCCCCAGCAGGTCGACCGATGTCTTAAACTGGTATTCTCCCGCAACCGACTTTCCCTTCGGATAGCCGTCGTGGATCCGAACCTCAGCCAGCAGCTTGAACTCTTCCCCGTGAGTGTTTTTTAAGAGTTCGGCATAGACTTGCTTCAACCGTTCTTCCGAATTCCAGGCAGAAGATTGACTGCTAAACTGAATTCCTTCCGGAGATGTAAAAACGGCCGCACTCGCCTTATGTGACCAAACCAACGCAATGATGAGCGCAGCAACAGACACCATTCCATTTTTTAAAAAACGTCCGGAACTCATACACAGCACCTCCCTGGAAAAGCGAGAGGGATGTCCTCAGACACCCCTGATCTCCCGTTATGACAAGACTTCTTTTTCCTTCATTCGAAGTTCGATTCGACGGATTTTGCCGGATGTGGTTTTCGGCAGATCCTCAACGAACTCAATCTTCCTCGGATATTTGTAAGGAGCGGTCAAAGCTTTCGTGTGTTCCTGCAATTCCTTGACCAGTCCATCAGAAGGCTCAAATCCCTTTTTTAACACGATAAATGCTTTCACAACATGGCCCCGGTCGGGATCGGGACTTGCTACGGCCGCACATTCGGCCACTGCAGGGTGTTTCACCAGTGCATCCTCGACTTCGAACGGCCCGATGGTATAGCCTGCCGAGATAATTATATCATCCGAGCGACCTTCAAACCAAATATATCCGTCTTCATCCAAACGGCCCTGGTCGCCCGTTACGTACCAGTCGCCCCGGAATGCCTTTGCGGTACGCTCCTCGTCATTCAAATACCCTTTAAACAAAGCTACCATATTGCGGTCGATCGCAATATCTCCCACTTGCCCTACCGGCAATTCCCGGCCTTCTTCATCGATGATCGCGACCTTGACCACCGGAGAGGGGCGTCCCATGGAACCCGGCTTCGGTTCCATACCGACAAAAGTTCCGACGAGGAGTGTGTTTTCCGTTTGGCCGTATCCGTCCCGAACCGTAATGCCAAACACCCTTCTGAATGTGTCGATGACTTCGCGGTTGAGAGGTTCACCGGCAGAGCAGGCGGAACGAAGCGCCCTTAATTTATAATTCTCTATATCAGATACTTTCGCCATCAGTCTGTATTCTGTGGGGGTGGCACAGAGAACGGATATTGGATATTGCTCCAATAGTTTCAAGTACGCCTCGGGCGAGAATTTTCCCTGATACACAAAAGCGGTTGCCCCTTTTCCCAATGCGGAAACAAACGGACTCCATACCCATTTCGCCCATCCCGGACCAGCCGTCGCCCAAACCAGATCGTTCTCACGGGCATCCAGCCAGTAGGTGGCAGCGACTGCAAGATGAGCATATGGCCAGCCATGGACATGCATAACTCCCTTAGGTCCGCCGGTGGTTCCGGACGTATAGGAAAGAAACGCCAATTCATCGGATTTTGTCGCAACAGCATCTAAATTCTCTGGTGCATTGGATACTAATTCTTCAAACGAAATCCATCCCGGTTGGGTTTCCCCAAGTTTTATATAGTGCTGAATTGTGGGACAGTTCGAGCGTACCTCATCCACTTCTTTGATGCTTCCCGCAAATGAAATCAACGCTTTCGCTCCCGCATGGTTCGCCCTGTACTCAATGTCTTTTCCACGGAGCAATTCCGAACATGGCATGATCACGGCGCCTATTTTATTTAACCCGAGATAAATGCCATACGCTTCAATTCCTCTGGGAACCAGAACGATTACCCTATCACCCCGGGAAATTCCCAAAGAACGCAATCCGTTCCCGATGCGATTTGTCAAGTTCACCAACTCATGATAAGTGACCGATTGTGCTTCACCCGTTTCACTCACCGCAAGAAGTGCGGGTTTATGCGGATTGTTTTCCGCATACGAACTGACTTGACCCGCAAAATTAAAATACTCGGGAACTTCCAACGAAAACCCAGTTTTGTTTGTGTCCTCTCCGCCTGCCATGCAGCGTCCCCCCAATCGATGATTTGGTCTTTCCAACGCTACATATTCTCCGTCATTTTTGAATTTTCCTCCCGACCGGTTGGTCAACTCGGAAACCCTATCCGAAGTTTCGGGTTGCGATATGCTCGGGCCGCGGCTTTTGTCCTGAGAATGGCTGTACCAATCGGTTCTCCACACTGTTGTAAACAAAAAACACGTTGCTACGCGGCAAAGGTGTAATATTCCCATTTGATCCATGCATGAGATTGCAATCGAACAGCGTAACGGATCCGGCAGGGCCTGTCGATGTGGAAATTCCATGTTTTTCAACCAGCCACGTCAAGCTGTCATGATCCGGAACTCCATATTGCTGTCTGCGCAAGGATTGTTCATAATGGTCTTCCGGTGTCTCTCCTACACAAGATATGAAATACTGATGGGAACCCGGAATCACCATTAAAGGCCCGTTAAAGTGATAATTATCCTCCAGGGAAATGGAACAGCTCAACGCTCTCATAGCCGGCATTCCATCCTCAACATGCCAGGTCTCAAAGTCCGAGTGCCAATAGAACTCTTTTCCCGAAAAACCCTGCTTGTAATTAATGCGGGACTGGTGAATGTACACTTCGCTGCCCAAAATCTGCTGGACAATATCCAACAACCGCTGATTTCTGGACAGCTGCCGAAACAATTCATAATCCCGGTGAACCGCGAATACGGATCGGATTTCCCGGCTTTCCGGCTCCCGAATGATCTCTTTTGCATCCGAGTGCTTGTTTGTTTCCCAGATTCTCCTGAGTTCATCACGCAATACCTGGACCTCTTCCCCGGAAAAGAAGCGTTCAAAGAACAGGTAGCCATTTTTTTCATAAAAAGACAGTTGTTCTTCGTCAAGTGGACCTCTCATGGAGTTATTCCTATGAACCACCGGATCTTTGCGCTCCATAATGCTTGGTTTATCACTGACCCGCGAAGGGTAGAGGTCCACCTCCGGTTCGTCTTCGATCAGCGGATAGACACCCTCTTCATCATGTACCTCCCGTCCGGTTAACGGCGGATTAAAGACACAAACCATACGCATGTCAGTCGTTGCTCGTAAGTAATGCTTCTCATGTCCGTCAAGAGCATACAGGGTGCCCGGTCCAATCGGGTACGTCTTTCCCTCTTGAATGACCTCGATTTCACCTTCCCCTTCAATGCAGTACACTGCTTCGACGTGGTTCTTGTACCAGATCATCGTCTCGGTACCTGCCTTGATGATCGTATCGTGCATGGAGAACCCCATTCCGTCTTTTTTGAGAAGCAGCCGACGGCTGTTCCAGGTTTCGGTATCTATGTCGTTTTCAGTGCCTACTCTCTCTCTCAAATCTCTCACAATCATAAGTAATTTCCGTCTCCTTTCAATGACCTTTTTTACACCACTTGATACTGTCCTCCAGGATCTGCAGTCCTTTGTTGAGCCCTGCTTCATCGATTGTCAGCGGCGGCAGCAGTTTTACCACTTCACTGTTTGCACCGGACGTTTCCATGATCAGCCCCCGTTCAAATGCGGCTGCACAGATTTTCTCGGCAAGCCCGTCTTTTCCTACTGCAATGCCCTGGATGAGGCCTCTTCCCCGCACTTCCCCTTCCATCTCAGGGTGTTGACGAACGAGCTTCTCCAAGAACACCCTGACCCTCTCTCCCTTTGCCTTGATCTCTTCGCTAAACGACTCGTTCTCCCAGTAACTTAGCGCTTGAGCGGCAGCCACAAAGCCTAAATTATTTCCGCGGAACGTCCCGTTATGCTCGCCTGGTTCCCAAACATCGAATTCCGGCTTGATCAGGGTCAAAGCCATTGGCAGACCATACCCCCCAATCGATTTCGACAAACAGACAATATCCGGTTGAATCCCCGCCGGCTCAAAGCTGAAAAATGGGCCGGTCCGCCCGCACCCCATCTGGACATCGTCGACGATCAGCAGGATATTCCAGCGGCGGCAAATTTCCTCTATTCGTTGGAGCCACTGAAAACTTGCAGCATTGATGCCGCCTTCGGCCTGGACGGTCTCAAGGATAATGGCGGCAGGGAGAGATACGCCGCTGCCATTATCTTCGAGAAACCGCTCGATATAGTTCACCGTGTCTGCCTCATCGCCCAGATAGTTGTCAAATGGCATGGAGATACTGTTATTCAGAGGTATTCCCGCACCTTTTCGTTTGAATTTATTTCCGGTAACCGCCAGAGATCCTAACGTCATGCCGTGAAACGCATTGGTAAAACTGATAACCGTGTCCCGGCCGGTTACTTTACGGGCCAGTTTCAGGGCACTTTCCACCGAGTTGGTACCTGTCGGCCCCGGAAACATGACCTTGTAGTGCAAGCCCCTCGGCTTAAGTATCACATGGTAAAATCGTTTCAGAAAATTCTCTTTCGCAGCAGTAGCCATATCGAGGCTGTGCGTAACCCCATCATTCATCAGGTATTCAATCAGCTTTTCTTTGATCTTTGGATTATTGTGCCCATAGTTTAACGCACCGGCACCGGCAAAAAAGTCAATATATTCCCTTCCCTCTGCATCCCAAAGTTTATAGTCCCTGGCGTGTGTAAAAACGGTTGGGAAACTCCGGCAATAACTGCGGACCTCAGATTCCAACTTTTCAAATACCCTCAACGGCGATCGCAATTGTTCTACTGCTTTCATGAAATCCTCCTTTTAAGTCTTTATTTTTTAAAGGGTCCAACCCGAAATGTCATCTCAGCCTGATGGTTTCGTCCCGGAAACAAATGGGCGGGGAAACACTCCACTACCTCACAATCGGTCGCAAATTCCCTTGACAGGCTGCGAAAGAGCGACTGGGACGGAAGATTCGACGGCGATACTGTCGCTTCAAGATATCGGATCCCTGCACAAGCGTCTCGCGAGATCAGTTCTTTTAAAAGCGCCATCCCTAATCCACTTCCCCGGTGGGATTCACTGACCCCAATCTGCCACACAAAAATAGTGTCATCACTCGTTGGAGGCCGGAAAGCAGACACGAATCCGACTATTTGATTCCGTTCCTCGGCAACGACACAAGTGCTGGAAAAAAACTTGCACAACATCAGATAGGCATACGGGGAATTTAGATCCAATACTCCAGTTTCTCTCACCAATTCCCAGATTTGCCCACCGTCTTCTTTCCTTGGTTCCCGCATCCGAACTCTGTGCACCGCGCCATTTTTTATAGTCATCACCCCCTTTCATAAGCTATCTTCCGGTTCGAAAACGGGTCAGGAACGATTTGAGACGAGGGCTATCCGGCGCTCCGAAGATCTCTTTCGGAGGGCCTTGTTCAACAATTCTCCCCCCATCGGTAAATACAACCCGATCCGCCACATCACGGGCAAAGTCCATTTCATGGGTGATGAGAAGCATTGCCGTATCCCCTGCGGCAGCAATTTCCTTGATCACCGCAAGCACCTCGCCCACAAGCTCAGGGTCCAGAGCGGATGTAGGCTCATCGAAAATCATGATCTTGGGTCGCATCACCAAAGCCCGGGCAATCGCCACACGCTGCTTTTGCCCCCCGGAAAGCTGTGACGGGTAGGCATTCAGTTTATCGGCTAATCCCACTTTCTCAAGCATTGTAATGGCCCGTTCGACAGCCTCATCGCGCGATAACCCCAACACATGGATTGGCGCCTCTGTGACATTGCGCAAAATGTTCATATGGGGAAACAGATTGAAATGTTGAAAGACCATTCCGATGCTGCCGCGAATCCTGTGAAGATGTTTCTCATCTGCCCACACAAGCTTTCCTTTTACTTTTTTGTGCCACAAGAGTTCACCATCCACCTCAACGATCCCGGAAGTCGGTTCCTCCAAAGTCATCAGAATACGGGCGAGCGTGGTCTTACCCGAGCCGCTCGGTCCAATCACAGCCACCTTTTCACCCGGAGCAATCTCCAGATCAATCTCTCGCAAAATTTCCTGATCGTCAAATGACTTGCTTACTTTTTGAAATCGGACAATCGGACGATTGACGCCATTTTGGTTCTGATCGGAGAATTCTGTTTCAAGCTGTACACTCACATTCCCACACCCTTTCTTTGAACTTGACGGTTCAACCGGATTTCCAATCTGCGAAACAGTAGGGATGACGGGTAACTTAACAACAAGAACAGCAATCCGACGATTGTGAATGCCTCCAGGTAACGGAACGATTGCGAACCAATGATTTTTGCGGTTTGCATCAGTTCCACCACGGTGATTGTGGAAAGTAAAGGAGTTTCTTTAAACATGACAATCAGATAATTCCCAAGCATGGGAGTGACGGGACGAATCGCCTGCGGAAGGACAATTCTCATCCAAGTTTGAATCTTCGAGAAATTGAGTGCCGTAGCCGCCTCCCACTGCCCGCGGGGAACATCGTTGATTCCCGCCCGGTAGACTTCGGACAAATACGTGCTGTAATGAACGCCCAAGCCCAACACACCAATTGTGAATGCAGATAACTCGATTCCGTAAAACGGGAGTGCAAAGTACAAAAAATACAATTGAATCAACAGGGGAGTGCTGCGTATAAACTCCACTATTCCAGCTGTAGCCAAGGAAAGTGCCTTAAATCTTGACCTCCGCCCAAAAGCGAACAGCAATCCCAAAATTGCAGCCATAACGAACCCCAGCAGTGTGGCGGAAATCGTGATTCCAATCACATCAAACAATTTCGGCAAAATCGACAGAGCAAAATCCCAATTCCACATGGTTTACACCCTCCCTGCGGTGACTTTCCGTTCAATCCAACGGACTGCCAGTGTCAGGGAATATGCCAGCACAAAGTAGATTCCAAGCATGCAAGCAAAGATCTCGGGCGTTCTTGAAATATCAAAGGTCCGAAGCATCATCCCTTTAAAAGTCAGGTCGGTAAGTGTAATCAATGAGACGAGGGACGTGCCTTTAAGCAGCTCTATCAACAGATTGCCGAAAGCAGGCAGCATTATCATAAACGCTTGCGGAAGAATAATACGTCTCATTCGTTGCACTGGTGTCATATTCAACGCAATTGCCCCCTCGGTCTGCCCCTTTGGCACTGCAAGGATGGAACTGCGAACCACTTCTGACCCGTAGGCTCCATAATTCAGGGCCAATGCCACTACGCCAGCCGCCATAGGCGACAACTCGATCCCGAGCATCGGTAATGCAAAGAATAGCCAAAACAACTGGACGAGCAGAGAAGTACCGCGAAAAACTTCAACATAAAAAGCCGTTATGATCCGGACTGGCGAATACTTTGAAAGCCGACCGAATCCCGCAACAAAAGCCAAAACGAGTGCGACGCCGGCTGATAGACCGGTAATCTGAATTGTTACGGCAGCTCCTTCCAGAAGAGGCGGCAGCAGATCTAAAGTTGAAATAATCGATGCCACTCCTTTCGTTCAAAACGTAAAACTTTATGGTTTGGAAAGCTGTTCTGCAGTTACATCCCCAGGAAGTTCCTGTTCAGTGAATCCGAATGGCTTAAGAATTTTAAGCAGTTCACCGGACTCCTTCAACTTGGCCAGCTCCCGGTTAAATGCCTCGCGGAAATCGGCATCTTCTTTTCGAAAAGCGGCAGCTCCATACCCTCGTACACTTTTGCCGTCTATCACCGGTTGTTTGAAATCCATAACCCTTTCAATATTGGAATCTTTAGCCGATTCCATTACGGCTTGCAAAGACGGCCCCGTCATTGTAATGGCGTCAACACGACCCGCTTGCAGAGCTGCAATCGCAGAAGCTTGATCCGACACAATCACGATACGATCTTCCGGAACACCCGATTTTTTCAGGTACTCCAATTCAATTGCTCCTCCCATCACCCCCACTTTTGCCTTCGAGTTGGAAGCAATGTCCTGATAACTGTGCAAACTGAGCGGGTTCCCCTGCTTAACAGCCAACGCTTCCCCGATGCTGTATTCCGGATTGGCAAAGTCGACCTCCTTTGCGCGTTCCGGTGTAATGTACATCCCTGCTGTGATAATATCGAAGCGTTTTGCTTTGAGCCCCGGAATCAGCGAACCAAATTCGGTCAGGACAGGTCTCATTTCATTGATTCCCAAATTTTTCAGTACAGCACGAGCCACTTCAACCGCTTCACCTGTCAGTTTCCCGTCTGGGGTCGCATATGCGTACGGCTTTTCGTTAGCAAACCCTACTGTTACATATCCCTCTTTCTTTGCACGTTCTAGCGCAGACTCCCCGGATGAATTTCCCCCGCCGGTTTTTACAGAGATGCCGCAGCCTGCGAGCAGCAGCCCCGCTGACAGAATCCCGGTAAGCAGTACTGTCATTCCTGTTCTTTTCAAGAGATTTCTACCCCTTTCAACTGATATTTTTGTGAAAAAAAAGACCAATACAAACTTTCTCCCGGAACCGAAGTTCCAAGGAAAAAGTCTGTATTGGTCCACCTAAAACACAATTTCCAGGCAGTCGAGGAATAAGTGAACGAATCCAGACATGACCTGCCGGTAGCAGATCCCTTGGATCTTCCCTGCTTAGCCGACGAGGTTAGCTGACGGGTAGGATGGCAGAGAAGTTCTTCCCACATCCCTCCTGGATTCGAGTCCAGGATTAACCCCCAAAAAAACCTTGGTTCCCCCGCTTCCTTTTTTCAAAGAAATTAGGCTTGGTATTTACTTAATCCATAAGCAAAACAAATGAAAAGTGATTCACGTTATTCGCTTTTTTTATAGTACCATAGTTATCACTATCACTCACCCTTGATAAATTCTGAATATATCGCCAGATCCCCACTCACATTGGATGAGGGAAAATTAACAGCCAGATCCCTATCTTTCCTCCCATATCGTTCCATATCCTAGGCTGTCCTACCCGAAGACAACGTTGACCAAAACAAAAAGACGCCCGAAGTATCGGACGTTTTTGTTGAACGACAATCTCCCTTGATTGATAGCAACTCTTACTTGATCGCTTCACGAAGTGATTTGCCCGGTTTAAAAGTAGGCACCTTCGTTGCTGCAATATCGATTTCTTCGCCGGTCTGAGGATTGCGGCCCTTACGAGCTGCACGCTCCCTGGTTTCAAAGTTTCCAAAACCGATCAGTTGTACCCTGTCACCCTTCACCAGTGCTTCCATAATGCTTTCAAATACGGCATCTACTGCCCGTGCCGCATCTTTCTTCGTAAGTTCGGATTTCTCTGCTACTGAGTTCACAAGATCTGCTTTATTCATGATCCTACACCCCCTCTCCTGGGTTCTCTATTTAAGCAGTATTACTTGTGTATCCAATTTTGATGCAAATATACATAAACAGGATGAAAAATATAGAAATTCCGTATTTCCCTCTCCATTAAAAAAAGAAAGGCTCAAGCCAGCCCTTCTTTTTTCGCACAGACAGTACTGTTTTCTTAAAGGATAATCGCAATCAATCCGCCGCTTCCTTCATTGATGATTCGCTCCAGCGTTTCCTTCAATTTGTACTGGGCGTTTTCGGGCATCATGGCCAATTTGGCAGAGATCCCCTCACGCACAATGGCCGACAAAGATTTTCCAAAGATATCCGAATCCCAAATCTTGAGAGGATCTTCTTCAAAATCCTGCATCAGATAACGAACCAATTCTTCGCTTTGCTTCTCAGTTCCTACGATCGGCGCAAATTCCGATTCCACATCCACACGAATCATATGAATGGAAGGAGCCGTTGCCCGTAAGCGAACACCAAAACGTGAACCCTGGCGGATCAGTTCCGGTTCATCCAACGCCATTTCTTCCAGTACCGGCGGTGCAATGCCGTATCCGGTCAATTTCACCATCCGAAGCGCATCTGCCACCTTGTCATACTCGCGTTTGGCAGTCGTAAAGTCTTTCATCAACTGGAGCAGGTGGTCTTTTCCGCGAATTTCAACACCCACTACCTCTGTCAACACCCGGTCGTACAGTTCGTCCGGAGCGGTCAAATCAATATCGGCAATCCCTTGCCCCATATCCATACGGGCCAAGGCAGCCCGTGAAATGAATTCATAGTCGCTGAATACGCCGACCACACGGTCGATGTCCCGCAGTCTCCGGATGTCCTGAACCGTATTGCGAACACAATCTTCAAAATTCGAACGCAGCCAGTGATCGTTATCCAGCACCATAACCCAGGAGGGCAGGTTCACATTCACTTCGTGCACCGGAAATTCGTATAGTGCTTCCCGCAGAACGACCATAATATCGTCCTGGTTCATGGTCGCAACCGACAAAGCCACAACGGGGATATCGTATTTCTCGACCAACTCTGAACGCAGGGCCTCTGTTTCCTGGTGATGCGGATGAGTGGAGTTGATCACCATCACAAAAGGCTTGCCGAGTTCTTTCAGCTCGGAAATCACCCGTTCTTCAGCTTCCAGATAAGATTCCCGGGGGATTTCGGCGATACTTCCGTCTGTTGTGATTACAAGTCCGATGGTTGAATGATCGGCAATCACTTTGCGAGTCCCTACTTCAGCAGCTTCCTGAAACGGGATGGGCTCGTCAAACCATGGAGTGGAAACCATGCGAGGACCGTTTTCATCCTCATAACCGCGAGCTCCTTCCACCGCATAACCAACGCAATCCACCACTCTTACGTTGATATCCAGGCCTTCTTTTACATTGATCTCCACTGCCTGATTCGGTATAAATTTAGGCTCTGTAGTCATAATGGTACGACCGGCTGCACTTTGCGGCAGCTCATCGGTCGCACGCACCCGATCCGCTTCATCCGAAATATTCGGAAGTACAATCAGTTCCATGAATTTTTTGATAAAAGTGGATTTACCGGTACGAACAGGGCCCACTACGCCGAGATAGATATCTCCACCTGTTCGCTCCGCAATGTCTTTAAAAATATCAAACTTCTCCACGCTTTTCCCTCCCTACTTAATGTCGGCGTAGAAGTTACCGCAACCCCCTCGATCATCCCTCCCCAGATGCTCTTGGATGTTTGTACATGTATATTGAACCGCCAAGAGTTTTATTCCGAGGTGGCTTTTTTTAAGGGGCTTTTCGAGTTTTCATCTCTATGGATATGCGGAACAAAGGAGTTTAGAACAAGCCCAAACAAAAAGCACTCGGAAAACCGCTTCCGAGTGCTATGTATATGCGGGCTATCTTTTTTCATTCCATTCCGGAGCACCATATTTGGTGCGGACAAGCTCCTCCAATAGATGCCGCTCTCTTTCCGTAAGCTCACCGGGGACCAGTTCAATTCCTAACCCCTTCTCAAATCCGGTCCGGAAAGCGGCTTCCGCCACTTCAAACGAGATTTCCCGTCCGGTTAACTGTTTGATCGAGACCGCTTTTTCTCTAAAACCTGCCTTTAGCCTCTCACGAAGCTTGTCGGATGAAAAATAAAGAACCGAAAATAAAAGATCTTCATCCAAATCCAATAAAATGGAGCCATGCTGCAAAATTGCGCCTCGCTGACGAGTTTGGGCACTCCCCGTCACTTTGCGTCCTTCCACCACCAATTCATACCAGGAAGGGGAGTCAAAACAAGCGGATGACCCAAGCGATGCGTATTTTTGTTTTTCCTCTTCCGTGGCTAAAGACACCATACTCGCTTGCAAGCCGAGATTTCGAAAGCCTTCCACCAGCCCCATTGACAATACCCGGTAGGATTCGTTTACCGACTTGGGCATATTCGGGTAGGCTTCGGAAACCACAATCGAATAGGTTACTTCGCGGTCATGGAGAACTGCCCGCCCGCCGGTAGGCCGTCGGACAAATCCGAGACCTTTGGCCCGCAGTACAGGGAAATCGATTTCGGCTTGCTTCTGAAAGTAGCCAATTGATACAGTGGCAGGATTCCATCCGTAAAATCGCACTGTAGGAGGCACAAGACCTTCACTGTGAGCGATCAATACAGCTTCATCCAAGGCCATATTCTCCGCGGGGGAAAACAAGCCGGTCGGTAATAAACGCCAAGCTTCCAAATCTGCAGCCTCTGTTACCCTTTAATGACTTCCGCGTACTGATCAGCACTTAACAGATTGTCAAGTTCTCCAGCATCCTTCAGCTCAACAACAATCATCCAACCGTCACCGTACGGAGACTCGTTGACTTTTTCCGGCGAATCTGCCAGAGATTCGTTTACTTCAACAATCTCCCCGCTGACTGGTGAATAGAGATCGGAAACCGTTTTTACGGATTCGACCGTGCCAAAGGTAGAGTTTTGAACAACCTCATCCCCAACTTCAGGCAGCTCAACAAACACAATATCTCCAAGTTCGGATTGTGCAAAATCGGTGATTCCTATGTATGCCTTGTTTCCTTCTACACGAACCCACTCATGCTCTTTCGAATACTTTAACTCTTGCGGTAAATTACTCATGATCCAGCCTCCTGATATCAAATTGTCACAAGCTAAATTGTAACAAATTTTGCCTCGATGTGCTAGGATTCCCAACTCATCGAGATTCGGGCCACTTCTTCCATCTCATGTGTTTTTCCTCTGCCCATCAGATCTTCCACTCCAGCCCGAGGGCTCCTGCCTTCAAATAACACACTATGGATAGCTGTTGTGATCGGCATCTCAACTTGATGTCTTTCTGCCAGTTGAAAAGCGGCTTTTGTGGCATAAATTCCTTCCACAACCATGTTCATGGATGACAGTACTTCATCGATCGTTTTACCCTGTCCCAATTGATAACCGGCCCGCCAGTTGCGGCTGTGTTTTGATGTACAGGTTACAATCAAATCCCCTATACCGGCTAAACCGGCAAATGTCATTTGGGCAGCCCCCAGTTGAAGTCCCAAACGGGAGATTTCCATAAGACCCCGTGTCATCAAAGCGGCTTTCGCATTGTCACCGAAACCAAGGCCATCCGAGATCCCGGCACCCAATGCGATGATATTTTTCAAGGCTCCTCCGAGCTCCGCTCCAACAACATCAGGGTTCGTGTAGACCCGAAAGTACGAATTCATAAAGAGATCTTGAAATGTTTCGGCCGTAACACGATTCTGACTCGCCACAACCACTGTTGTGGGTGACCGGCGGGACACTTCCTCCGCATGGCTGGGACCCGTCAACACAGCCAGATTTACCGGTTTTAATTGCGGAACTTCTTCCAGCATCACTTGACTCAAACGAATCAAATTGTCTTTATCCAGTCCTTTGGTTGCATGAATCACCTTTACATCGGATGAAAGGAAAGCCGATAATTCCCTCATCGTATTTCGAAATCCTACAGACGGCACTGCAACCAGAACATAATGATGACCCTTTATCGCATGTTGAAGGTCAGCAGTAGGATAAATGGTTTCCGGCAATCGTATTCCCGGCAGGTACTTCGAGTTGCTTCGCTCCGACAGAATTTCATCCACAACTTCCTGCCTTCTTGCCCACATCGATACTTTACAACCATTATCCGCCAGGACCATTGCCAGAGCTGTTCCCCAACTGCCTGCCCCGATAACCGCAACAGAACTTTGCATAATCTCCTCCTACGAAAGCTTTATCTTCCGATCTGATTTTCCTTTCCCTGTAGAAGCCTTACTATATTTGTCCGGTGCCGCCAGTAAGACAGGATGGCCATCACAATCGACATCCAGAAATAAACTGCGGGAAGGTCCGACAATAAGACCGTAACAGGTAAAAATGTGAGAAAGACCAGAGAAGCGAGGGAGACAATACGAGTAACAAGCAACAGCATAATGGCGACAATTCCGGCAAATAAAGCCGGCAAAAAAGCGACTGAAACAATTACGCCGATTGTCGTGGCAACGCCCTTGCCGCCCCGAAAATTAAAGAACACAGGCCAGTTATGGCCAATGATTGCAGCCAGACCGCCGACCGCCATCCCCGTATCGGAGCCGGTCAACAGATAACTTGTGAACACGGCTGCGACACCTTTTAACGCATCTGCAAGAAACACAATCGCTGCCGCTTTTTTTCCAAGCACCCGCAATGTATTCGTCGCACCGGCATTTCCTGAACCGTGCTGCCGGATATCAATACCCGCTTTATAACGACCGATCAAATAGCTAAACGATATGGATCCCAGTAAGTATCCGATGATGGCCGAAAAGAAGATTTGCACCCATATCTCCCCTATAATCCACCCATCAAAGTGAAGTTAAGCTCTGGAGCTTAATCCGAGTACTTTGATGGGGACCCGAATAAAAATTCATTCATTAAAAGCACCGGTTTATTTTGGATTGTCAATCTCTTGATTTCTTGCGAATGAACAAACGAATCGGTGTACCTTCAAATCCGAATGAATCCCGTAACCGGTTTTCCAAAAACCGCTCATAAGAAAAATGCATCAATTCCGGATCGTTCACAAATATGGCGAACGAAGGAGGCTTAACGGCGACTTGAGTCGAGTAGTTAATCCGCAGCTTCCGCCCTTTATCCGTAGGCGGAGGGGTCATCATGACAGCATCCTCAATGACCGAGTTCACAGTCGATGTCGGAATCCTTAAAGCATGATTTTCGGCAGCTTTCACCACTGCGTCGATAATCTTGGGAACGCGCTGTTTGGTTTTTGCCGAGACAAATAATACAGGTGCCCAGGGCATAAACGGAAATTCCTTTCGAATCTGCTGCTCGAAACGATGGGCAGTCTTATCGTCTTTCTCCACAGCATCCCATTTGTTTACAACGATCAGCATCGCCCGTCCTTCATCTAACGCATAACCCGCGATCCGTTTGTCCTGTTCGATGATTCCTTCTTCTCCGTTGATCACCAATACGGCGACGTCAGATCGTTCGATCGCACGCAAAGCGCGAAGAACCGAATACTTTTCCGTTGTCTCATATACCTTGCCCCGCTTGCGCATCCCCGCGGTGTCGATGATGACAAACTCCTGTCCGTCCCGTGAAAATGGTGTATCAATAGCATCACGGGTTGTTCCGGCGACTTCGGAAACAAGCACACGATCTTCACCGAGAATCGCGTTCACCAGGGATGACTTGCCTACGTTCGGTCTTCCGATCATCGCAAATTTAATCGTATCGGGACTGTAGTCTTCATCCTCAATCGGCGGAAAATGCTTCGCCACTTCATCCAGCAAATCGCCAATTCCGATCCCGTGTCCTGCAGCGATTGGAACCGGGTCTCCCAGACCCAATTCATAAAATTCAAAACGATTGTTTAACATATGCGGATTATCAAGCTTGTTCACCGCTAGAACAATCGGTTTTTTCGAACGAAACAGGATCTCGGCCACCTCTTTGTCAGTGGGAGTCAGACCTGCTTGTCCGTCCACAAGAAAAACAATCACGTGCGCCTCATTGATCGCAAGTTCCGCCTGTTCCCGAATCCGGAGCAGGATTTCGTCGTCTCCGCCAACCTCTATTCCGCCCGTGTCGATAATGTGAAACTTGTGATCCAGCCATTCGGAGCTTGAATAGATTCTGTCACGGGTTATTCCTGGCTTGTCTTCGACAATCGCAATCCGTTCTCCTGCCAAACGGTTGAAAAGTGTTGATTTTCCTACATTTGGTCGTCCGACGATTGCCACAACCGGTTTTGGCATTTCATGGATACCGCCTTTCGTAAAAAAATTGGCCTGCAGGTGTTAAAAACCACCTGCACAGCCGAGCATTCCTGCATTTGCTAATGTAGCTTCGTAACGTCTGCGCGGAGGGAGATGTTCTGTTACTCCCAAGGCGCCTTTTATCAATCCTGTTGCGTTTGCCGGCAGTACCAGCACCGGCTTTCCCAATTCGGCCGAAACTCGTTCAACCGTATAGTCATCAAGGAAAATGTCTGCATCATCTTTCAGCATAATGTCCGGAATCATGATGATTTCCGCCGTACAAGAGTCTTTCAATTGGGCCACAATATCAGATCCGGTGGTCAATCCGGTGACCGTCACCATATGCCCGTAAAAATCGTTTCGGATCACATGCAGATCCACCTTGAGATTCTCCACTTTCTCCAGGAGCTTGATGCCCCGTTGAATAGTGCCTGCCGGCGAAACTCCCGTCACTACCGCCACATGCCGGCGTGCTTGAATGGATGCGGGAATCTGTTCTTTGAGATCCTCAAGCTCATCCAGAAAATTCCGGATCAGCCCCACTCCGTTTTCCGTTTGGGCAAATTCATCATATCGCTCTGCCGGAGGAACTTCGCGCCCCGCCAAAACATAAAATTCATCGGCCGCATGCACGAAAGCAGTCCCATTTTTCTTCAGGAATTGTTCCTGCCAGGCCTCAATCTGGTCGATCACCTTGGCCGCTTCATCCGGCGTAACACTGCGCATTTCCGCAAGCCCTCTGCGGTGTTTGGTCAACCCGACCGGAACCACTGAAAGTGTCCGAACGTGCGGCCAGAAAACTGCCAGTTCCCGAATGGTTCGATCCAATTCTTCGCCGTCGTTCATTTCAGGGCAAAGGACAATTTGGGTGTTCATCTCGATCTCATGCTCCGCCAGATAAGCGATCTGATTCAGAATTTCGCCGGCTTTCTTATGTCCCACCATAAAGTTTCGGAGTTCGGGGTTGGTGGTATGCACAGAAATGTTTAACGGAGACATCTTTAATTTCGCGATCCGTTCCAGATCTGCCTGTTTTAAGTTTGTCAGTGTGACAAAGTTTCCATGCAGGAAAGAGAGACGATAATCGTCGTCCCGCATGTTGAGTGTTTGCCGCATATTGCCGGGAATTTGATCCACAAAGCAAAATACGCACTTGTTATGACAAAGTTTAATTCGGTCGACAGTAGGATGTTCCCAGTCAACACCCAACGATTCATCGTAGCCCTTCTCCACATCAATGAGCCACTCTTCGCCGTCCGCTTTGATTACTTCCAACTCAATTGCTTCGTCAGTAATCGCAAATTGATAATCTACAATATCCTTAATCGGTTGTCCGTTGATCGATTTAATTTCGTCACCCGGCTGCAATTCCAGTTCTTCTGCCAGTGAACCCGGTCGAACCGCCTGAATCTTTGGCATGTTGTTTCACCCGCTTTCTGTTGAGCCTAAAAATATCATTCTCTAGTCTCAATTGATTATTATCTTATAAAAACAGCCTTGCAGTCAACTTTTTTGCTCGCATTTTCTTTAATGCCGCACCACGATCATGATGTCCGGTTTCACTTCATGAGCGATACCATCGAGGATTTTCTCCAGTGTAAATGCAATAAACTGCAGTTCCTCCGCATCCTTTGCAAAGAAAATCGGACTGCTGCCGGCTACTTTTTCCGGTGAGGTCGTAATCACCGCCAAGATTGTTTTTTCCAGTGTAGTTCCCATAATATCACCTTGAACGCCTTAAAGCTTTGGATTGAAGCGGTTTTCGAATCGAATTTTCCAGAACGGGTGACCTGGCGATGATCGATTTGGCCAACCCGACATCCTTTTCAATCGGCAAAAGGAAGAAAGCCAGACGACCGGACGCCAGATCCCTTTTGGATAAAGGAACGAATGATGGGGTGCCGCTGTCCCGGTAGATCCCCAAAATTGTAGATACATCATGAATGATCGCCTGCCGTTGCCCCAAATGGGCAAGTGTCGTTTTCGCATTGACGTTTTTTGGAATCAAAATGATGCCAAGTCCATGCTCCAGAATCTGTTTTTTTGAATCTTCCAAACCAATATTCATAATGTGAATATCATCGACATAGAGGTTGGGACCGTCAAAACGCAGGTGTCCCTCCTGAATATGAGCGATATCTTTCACCATGTTCCCCGACATAAAGCGGGTCGAAAAAACAATTGCAAGAATCCCGCCAACCACTCCCCCATACCAGTTATAAAAATAGGTGGTCAATGAGGAGATAAACGCCGTTAAAATCACCAGATAGTTCCTTCCCTCAAAAACCATCGCAATTCCTTCTATGTAAGTAACTCCTCTTGGGACTAGTTCGTTTTGGTCGACATTTGAAAGCATCTGTCGTTCCATATTGCGAACATCCCGAAATTGTTGTGCCGCCAGTGCCAGGAAAGTCACTGCGGTATAATTCTGTTCAAAAAGGGACGGTACTGCCACCGCCCCCAAACCTGAAGCTATGATTCCCAGCGCAATATGAATGACCCGACCGTGCGGGTAAGTAGGATACTGGCGATAATCTGTCCGCAGCATATAGAAGCGGGCCGCTACTCCCAAAAGAGTACCGACCAGGATCATTGTGGTATACTTGCTCATGTTGGATCCCCTTCCAAATTCCCTTCCTGTCCCCTATTGAGTTTTGTGAGTAGATAACCGGTTGCCCAAACAAACTGGTCAAACAGAAAAGAGATAAGCACGACCGTAGTTATGAGATCCATTAATTCCGAGCTTCCAAAGTGTATGACCCCGGTAGCGCCAGATAAGCGGTTTTCATGCACAAGGCCGGCCAACAGCATTCCCGCAGAAGAAGCAGTTAGACAAAACAGGGGTTCCCTGGAAAACAAATAAACTGTTACGACCGATACAAGCGGATACAAGTAGCTTTCATCCAGCAAGTAGAACGCCGGGTCGTGCGGCACCATCGTCATAAAAACAAAACAACAGGCCCCGGCGGTTATCGCCGCTGACAAGAAATGGATTTTTCCACCTGTCTTCTTGACAGTGCCCATGTAGATTCCCATTGCAACAGCGATCAATAAGGAAGCCAAATTGAACGAGATGTTTTCCAGCTCCACCTCCATAGTGCTTAAGAAACCGATTGCAAGAAGCAGAGCAATGACAGGTGTGACCTTGAATGGATTCTCCTTCGTGTATCTGGCACCCCAACCTGTTGCAAACAGAATCGCGATTACCAACAACCACATGAAAGAAAAAACACCAGGATTCATGAGATTCCCTCCCTAAAATTCCAGTTTCTCCTGGTGCTCCATACTCTATACTAAAATAAAAAAAAGCCCCCGAAGAGGCTGGAAACAATTTTCATCGACCTTTATACCGCACTGCCAATTGTCTGATATCGATTCCGCGAAGTTCACACCATTCTTTGGTTCTGCCCATGATTACGACCGGTACCTTTTTAAGCTCCGCAAGCGATTGTGCGCCCAAAAGCGTCATGACCGCACGCAATTGCTCATGCCAGCTTTCGATGACCTGAACGGCTCCCTCAATCCCTTGTTCGGAAAAGATTCGCAGAATCGGTCCCGCAACACCGACACCTTTAGCGCCAAGCGCCAAACATTTTGCGACATCCAAAGAATTTCTAACACCTCCGGATGCAATGAATTCCAGATCCGAAAAACCGTCTGCCTCCAGCAAAGAAATAGCTGTGGACTGTCCCCACCCTGACAAATGGGAGTACTCCTGCCGGCTGCGCCGCTGATTTTCAATTGAGATAAAATTGGTTCCCCCTCGTCCGCCCACATCCACAATTTTAACTCCGATACTTTTCAATTGCTCGTAGGTTTCCCGACACATGCCGAACCCGACTTCCTTTACGATAACAGGTACAGGCGCCTCATCGGCGACCCGTTGAATAGCCTCAAGGATTCCTTTAAAGTCACGATCCCCTTCCGGCATAACCACTTCCTGGGGCACGTTTAAATGCAATTGCAGCAGATCAGCCTCAATCATTTCGACAGCCTGTTTTGCGTCTTCGACGGATGCCCCTGCACCCAGATTGGCTATGACAACCCCTTTGGGATTTATCTGTCTTACGATCCGGTATGTATCGATTAACTCGGGATTCGCCAGTGCAGCTCTTTGCGATCCCACCGCCATTGCCACTCCTGTCTCGCGAGCAACTTCAGCAAGCCCTTGATTGATGTCTTTTGTCGAAATGGCTCCGCCTGTCATCGCATTAATAAAGATCGGCGAACTGAGAACCAGCTCGCCGATCTGTGTGTCCAGGCGAATATCTTCCAAACCAACCTCAGGCAAAGATTGATGAACAAAATGCAAATCGTCGAAATCGGAGATTTGAACCGCTTCAGATGAGAGTGCCAATCTTACGTGATCGAGCTTGCGATTTTCTCTGGACACTGTTGGATCGCCGCTTTCTTACTGTTTTTTAAATAAATCTCCGAACATATCCCCCAAAGTAACGCCGGTTCCTTGAGTTGTGTGTTGGTTTTCCACGTATTTTTCAACTTCTTTGCGTCTTGTATCTCCTTCCACTTCACGAATCGATAAGGAGATACGTTTTTCCCGCTCATTGACGTCAAGGATTTTAACTTTCACTTCTTGACCGACTTCCAATACCTCTTGAGGGGTAGCGATATGTCTGTTTGCAATTTGCGAGATATGAACCAGACCCTCCACTCCAGGTTGAAGCTCAACAAAAGCTCCAAACGACACGAGACGTCTCACGGTACCTGTCACAATATTCCCGGGGCGATATTTGGCTTCGACTCCAGACCACGGTCCGGCTTGAGCTTCCTTAATCGATAAGGAAATGCGGCCCTTATCAGGATCCAATTTTAAGACTTTGACCTTAACCTTGTCTCCTTCTTTCACAACCTCAGCAGGAGTCTCTACACGGTGCCATGCCATTTCGGAAATGTGAACCAGTCCGTCAATTCCGCCCAAATCAACAAATGCACCGAAATCGGTCAGGCGGCGAACCGTACCTTCTCGAATTTCACCCGGTTTGATGTTCTCCAAAAGGTTTTGTTTTTGCTGGTTGAATTCCTCGTCCAAAACAGCTCTTTGAGACAGAATCACTTTATTTTCATCCCGATTGAATTCAACGACTTTAACACGTAAGGTTTTCCCCTTGTAATCGCTGAAATCCTCAACAAAGTGCCTCTCAACCAAAGATGCGGGTATGAAGGCCCTGACTCCGATATCTGCTACCAGACCGCCCTTTACAACATCTGCCACTTTCACTTTAAAAATTTCCCCGGATTCAAACCGTTTCTCAATCGTATCCCAAGCTTTGGCCGCATCGACCGCTTTCTTTGACAGGATAATTTTTCCTTCTTCATCGTTGATTCTCAGTACCTTGACTTCTACTTGATCCCCAACCGAAACCGCATCGGAAATACTTTCAATACGAAGCGGTGACAGCTCGCCAATCGGAATCACACCATCATATTTATACCCAATGTCGACAATTGCGTGGCCGTCCTCGATTTTCGTGACTTGGCCTTTTACAATGTCACCTTTATTAATGGTTGCTACGTCAGTCATTTCTTTCATTTCCTCTACCATGAACCATACCTCCCTAACCGTGTCCTAACGAACAACTAATTAAAAATATTATTGGCAAGGATGAAGGCGTTACTTATTGCTTTCATTCCCGTTCCAATCGAGAGAAGATGTTCTGTGCTGTTTATAAGTAGTATGTAAATTGCTCTATCGTTCGATACTGACATTCGCCAATCTTCGGATGTGTTCCATAATCAAATTGCTGACTTCCTCCATGATCGCCGCATTGGCTTTCTGATCCCGGTAGGCGCTTAAATCAACCGGCGGGCCATAAACGATTCGCGTTTTCCTGAACAAACGGTACGGACCCAGGATAGCGGCAGGTATTACGGTGGCCCCGCTGCGAAGAGCAAAAAAGGCGGCTCCTTTTTTTCCTTCCTCAATGATTCCCGACTTGATTCGGGTTCCTTCCGGAAAAATCGCAACCATTCCACCCTGCTTTAATACTTCAAGTGTTTTGGTGAGAGCCCTGCGATCACCGGCACCTCTTCTAACCGGAATCGTTCCGATCCGATGAAGAATGGATTTTAAAATGGGAATCCTGAACAGTTCTTCCTTGGCAAAGAATGAGATCTTTCGATCCAACCAGATTCCAATGGCGGGCGGATCCAATAGGCTGATATGATTCGAACAAAGGAGTACGGGGCCTTCCTTCGGAATATGCTGCTCCCCGGAAATTTCCAACGGATACAAAATCGAATATAACAACCGCAAAATTGCTCTTGCTATTGTATAAACCATTTTACTCTTCTCCCTATAGTTTTGTGCCTATCTGTTTCTCACAAATCGACACGATCTGCTCAACAACTTCATCCAAGGACAAATTGGTGGTGTCAATGGAATATGCATCTTCAGCCTTTCTCAAAGGAGCAAATTCCCTTGAACTGTCCATCTCATCCCGTTTTGCAATGCTGGATTTCAATTCCTCGAAATCAACTTGGACACCCTTCCGGATTAATTCTTCCATCCTGCGGCGAGCTCGTTCTTCCAAGGAAGCAGTCAGGAATATTTTTACTTCCGCATCCGGAATGACGCAGGTGCCGATATCCCGACCGTCCATGACAACCCCTTGTTCTTGGGCCAGTTTCTGCTGCATCTTAACCAACGAAGTACGGACTCCCGGTATGGCGGAGACAGTGGATACGTGTTCGGTCACTTCTTTTGAGCGGATCTGTTCGGTTACATTTGTATCGTTCACAAAAACGGATTGTTTCTGTTTATTGGTTTGCAATCTGATATGTAAATTTGAAGCCAATTCGACCAGCTTTTGCTCGTCCGACAAAGGGATTCCCTCTTCAATCGCCTTCCAGGTAACCGCCCTGTACATAGCACCCGTATCGATATATAATAACCCGAGCCTTCTGGCTACCATTTTCGCAACAGTACTTTTCCCTGCACCTGCCGGTCCGTCAATTGCCACTCGTATTTCATTCATGTGCAAACGTCCTCCTGCAGCTCTATGCACTCAAAGAGCACAAGTGGCGCCAAGGCACTCCGGGCCCCGCCAAAGTGCTTGCACTTTGGTGGGTAGACTATTGTGCCAGGTCGCCCTATGAAAAGAAAGAGCAGGCAAGGCCCGCTCGTCCTCATACTAACATATGCAAAGTCATCGTGCAAGGGAATTACTGCTAATCAGCACCTGTTCTACAACAGCAGCGTGACCTTCACTTGATTCAACGACGGTTCCCGGAGTCGGACTTGTAACGGACGGATCGTTATGATCGATTTCGAACTGGTAAATCCCGTTCTTGGATGAAGTGTCGATTTCGATCCGATCCCCATGTTTCACTTTGATGGCCGTTTCCGATTCCCCAATACGTACAATCGGAATTCCATTTATCTTCACCCACGCTTCAATCGGACCTGACTGACCTTTAACCGGCCGGATGATGATCTCATGGGCCGTTACACTCATTGAAGCCTGACTGTCTCCGTCTTGAGAAATTTTTTGTCCTTCCATTCCGTCTGTCACGGATAGAACCTGCCGAAGTTCCGGTACCGAAAGAACGAATTGGCTGATTACAATGCCTGCAAATCCCAGCATGGCAACACGAAAGAAAAGCCGTTCCAGTTTTGTGGAAACGGCCAGAAAACGTTCTTCGTAAGATTGAGGCCGACGGTATTCCATATGGCACCTCCACTTATACATCATCGTATGCCTGTTCGAGGTGTTTCATACATCCGACCTTGTTTACTTCGAGCGAAGCCAACCCCGTTCACGAAGTTCGATCTGTCTGCGATACACATATTGAATGATGGTTTGCCTGTTCGTTTCGCTTATCTCAACAAACTTTAAGGAACAGGTGTTTCGGGCCGACGGATCCGATGCCTTTGAAACCTTGAGCACTCGGGTCTTGCCTATAATTTCATGGATTTTGCCGTCCACATTCAATCGAAAACGAAATCCCGCCAAATCTCCTGTCTTTACGGGAGAATCCCTGCGTATGATCAGAGATAAACCACCTCCGGAAATGTCACGGGTGATTGACGGAATTGTATGTATTTTTCTGGTTTCCAGATCCATCAGTACAAGTTCAACCGAAATGGAAGCGGGCACTCTTACATATTCCCGTCTTTGTTTACGGCGAATCGCTTCTTTTTCAGGTTTTCTGATTACTTGCAAGTGGACATCCTTGAACAGATTCGCTTCTATAATGGAATCGAATTCACACGGTGTATCTTTTGCATCTGAAAAATGTACGGTAACCTTGGTACCTTCTGGCAGCGGTTCAAAGATTTGAGTCTCCGTATTTACAGGAATATCAATGAGCAGCCATTGTTTTTTTATCTCTCGTATTTGTGCATGGTAATGCCCTTTGAAAATGCCTTCCGATACGTGGAGAACAACAAATTGACCGGCGCTTGGCATGGACATACTAGATTCCCCCTCATGATTCTTAACCCCCCATGCCAATTATAACTTACACCTTAAAATTTTAGCAAATTATTAACAAATCATTAAAATGGAGCGGGAACTCCCGCTCCATCTCCTTACAGCTGCTTTAATTTTTCCACTTTTTCCTCATCACCGTTATGAGCATTAATATAGATTTTGTACGTATCGTTATCCATCGTTCCGATAAATTCGTAGGTTAAAACCTCTTTGCCCAATTCATCCTCGATTAACGCAAGCCCTGATTCTTGGATTTGCGTATGCTTCGAGACAAATTTTCTGGCTTGTTCCTGCGAAAGACCCGGCTTTCCCAGCGTCCGCTGCTTATGATGGAACAAGTAATCTTGACCGTTAAAACCGATTATTTCCCCGTTATCAAGGGCGACTTTCACCGCAACCGTATCAGGGTAGATTAATACATTCTCCTGTTTGGGAACAAATGTATAAATCGCAGTGTTGTCGTATTGCTCAGTTTTCGTCAGAGTCAGATTGGTATAACCTCGGACGGACAGCCACTGCTCCGCTTTTTGCTGCCCAGACACCAAATCCAATGTGGGATCTTTCACTTCCCTGTCTTTCACCAACCAAGTGACATGCCCGCCTTTGATTGTCATGTCCATATAAAATTTTTGCCCGTTAGGTTCCTGAGCAGTGACGGAATATGCGGGATACTGCATTCCTTTCCCGTTCTTCTGGACGGTGATTCCGGATGTATCCGATTTGCCCAGAAATGCTGCCGCCTTTTTGGCTGCTTCCTCTTGTGAAACGTCATTGCCTGAAACGTTTTGAATATGAGGCTTGTCTTTTGATTTCATTGCGCTTAAAGTATCAGACTGGATTTCCGGAAAAGCGGATACTTTTTTTTCAACCGTTTTAAATCCGTCGACAATTTGATTATCCGTTTTCTTTTGGGTTTGTGACAAAGCGAGTTCTGCATCCATCCAACGCAGGTTATGGGTAAGTACATTGGTTTGCAGTTTTTGAAGATCCTGCTCGATGCCATTTGCTTCGTTGTAGAGAGTTTGTAAAGTTTTCCATTCGTCGTCCGTGAGCGGTTGTTTCTTTTGATCGCGAATGGCCACACGATACGAGAACTCGCCTATATCCCGTAGAAATTCCTGAGTTCGATTAAACGGCATCAAACTTAGCGGCAGCTGACCCAAATCTGACTGAGCAACATATGAAATTCTCCAGATATTTGACAGACAAGGGGTTAATTGCCGCTGTGTGTTCATGGCCAATGCTTTTCCCAACTCGTCCTGCAAGAGGTCGAGGTTTGATGAGAGATCGTGAAACGCTCTTTGATACTGATTTTCGGCTTTGAGCAGCAGCGCTTGCTTTTGCTGATGTTCCCGATATCCCCAAAAACCCAACAGTACCAAAGCAAGTACGGCTGCGACAGTTACTATTCTCCTAACCATGGTAGGCCTCCTCGTACAATGACTTAGCGACAGAATATATGCTTGCCGATTCTTTTGATTTGGGGTCTGGACCATATCCATTTTGATGTTGCCGTATCGGGATTAAAGTAATAAATGGCTCCGCCCGAAGGATCCCAACCGTTTAACGCATCGCTTACCGCTTTTTTCGATTCTTCATTTGGCGTAAGCCAGATCTGCCCGTCTGCAACCGCTGTAAATGCTCCCGGCTGAAAAATAATCCCGGAAATGGAATTGGGGAACTTTGGATTCTCCAAACGATTCAAAATCACTGCCGCAACAGCAACCTGTCCAATATAAGGTTCGCCACGGGACTCACCGTGAATCGCATTTGCCATCAGATTGAAATCCCCTGTCGATATGCGGCTTGATGAATGGACAATCCGGGCCGGATCGTTTCTGGGCGATGCGGCTCTTCTGGCAGCTCTTCCCTTTCTACCGCCGGTTTGGGCTGGCGGCCGCCATGGATTGTAATTCCGGGTGGCCCGGACAAGCTTTTCTCTTGTATCTTCCCCTACTCTTCCATCAACCTTTATTCCGAACTGATATTGAAAATTTCGTACCGCCCAATAGGTGCTCCATCCAAAAATACCGTCAACATCCCGTTTGTAAAACCCGAGTAGTTTCAGCCGTCCTTGCAGTTCTCGAACGTCAATTCCCGTGCTTCCTTTCACCAAAATTCGGTTAGTAAAAGTTGGTGTCGAATTTCTCTCAAATGACGACGGACTGGAATAAAGTACAGAGAAGGCCATTGCCAATGACAAACCGGCAGCCAAAATACTCCACTTCAGTTTCAATTTGGTCCCCTCCTTGGAGATTTGCTTCTTCTGTATTTTGAGGAAGGAACCCCCTGTTTATGCCCATTGCTGGAAGGAAAAAAAATACAGGAGCTGATCGCTCCTGTAGATCGGATGTTACCGCAGTGTCTCAATTTCAAAGTCTCTCTCGTTGTCACACAAGCAACGTTTAAATCCTGTATCGACGTGACCTTTAAAATCACGCGAACCGCGAAGAATAAAGCTCTCGCCGCATTTTCTGCATCGAATATGGACTTTCACCCGATTGTTGCTTACCACAGCGGCATCATCTCCCTGCCATGATGATTCGATCAGCTCTCGCATAGGATGCCCCCTTTCCACGATCTTCATAGCTCAATTATCGTCAGACATTCGGTCAGTTCATACCATGTATGTTAATCTTTTGGTTTAAAAGGTGATCGATCCTGCGCCGCTTTCATTTTTCGCAAACCCAAGATCCACAGTCCAACCATAAAGGGCAGAATCATAATTCCCCAGATCGGATGAGTTCCGGTTAAAATAAGGTCATAGATTGAGTGCAGCAGCCAAGCGGAAAGCAAAGACCTGGTGAATAACTGAAACTTTAACGTGCGGCTCGAAAATTTGGCCTTGCCCGCATAATATCCCATTACAACGGCAAACAGAGCGTGGCCCGGAACGGGAAGAACCGCTCGAATCGCTGCTGTTTCCCAACCGTGCGGTAGTACGGAGATAATGTTTTCTACAGTTGCAAATCCAAGAGATATTGCGACGGCATAAAGTATCCCGTCATATAGCTCGTTTACTTCTTTACTTCTCTTTAAAAAAGAAATCAGGATCATGAATTTCACGATCTCTTCAATGCCTGCTGCCACAAAAAACACATGAAAATATGGAGAGGCGGTGAAACCTTCCAGCAATTGTTGGATACCAATGACGGGAAAAACGGCTAGCATGCCAAGAAAAAAAGACCATAAAACGGCTCGGAGCGGCTCTGATTCATAGCGATCCCGAAGATAAAAATACGACAGGAGTGCAATACCAGGTGCTACAGCAGCTACAGACATCATTATCAAGAACAACAAACTCCCTCCCGTCTTAATACAAAATTCGCCCGCACGACCTATTTTCCTGCACAATTTGACAATTATTTTCAGTTGTATAAAAATCGGGGTAGGAGGACTGGTACAATGAAAAAAATTGTTGTAATAACGACTGGCGGGACAATCGCCATGAATGAGGACCTTGAAACGGGAACGGTTCGGCCTGTTACGGTTAAAACGTTGTCAACCTACCTGCCCGCTGTCTCGCAGTATGCGGATGTTGATATGGAAGAAGCATTTAATCTCCCGAGTCCTCATCTTACATTCCGACATTTGGAGCAATTGCTCGAAAAAGTGCGAACCCTGATCTCAAACCCGACTATCGATGGGGTGGTCATTACACACGGAACCGATACATTAGAAGAAACAGCATTTTTTCTCGATCTTCAGTTACCCCCCGGCAAGCCTGTGGTTGTAACCGGAGCCATGAGATCCTCCAATGAAATTGGTGCGGACGGTCCTTTGAACCTGTTGAATTCCGTAAGGACAGCCGCATGCGAAGAAGCACACGGAAAAGGGGTCTTGGTTGTATTCAACGAGGAGATTCACGGGGCCCGCTTTGTAACCAAAACGCACACCAGTAACGTGGCAACCTTTCAATCGCCACAAGTGGGTCCGATAGGAACATTGGATAAAAGATCGATTCATTTCCGTCATATGCCCCTGGAGCATGAGTATTATCCGGTTGAGAGAATGAACCGTTCTGTTGGCCTCCTCAAAATGGCTCTGGGAATGGACAGCCGCCCGATTTTTCATCTGCTCGAAGATGGCATATCCGGAATCGTTATCGAAGCATTGGGACAAGGCAACGTCCCGCCCGAAGTGGTTCCCGGGATCCAACAAGCAATAAAAAGGGGCGTACCCGTTGTACTTGTCTCACGCTGTTTCAATGGAATGGTCCAGGATGTTTACGGATACGAAGGGGGCGGAAAACACCTTCGCGATCTGGGGGCCATATTTTCGAACGGTCTTAACGGTCAAAAAGCCCGCATTAAACTTCTGGTTTTACTGTCGTCCACTTCAGATTTGGAGTCAATACGCAAAGCATTTGAACATTAGAGCCTTAAAACAGAGCAGGGCGCATGCATCAGCATGCGCCCTGCTCTGTTTCTACTTACACCCAACCGCGCAATTGGCATGCTTCCGCCATTCGGCGTACCCCGACCATATAAGCGGCCAAACGCATATCAATTTTACGAGCCCGTGCAGTTTCATAGATCGTGTTGAACGCTTTGACCAGAATTTCTTTGAGTCTTCTGTCAACCTCATCCTCCGTCCAATACAACCCCTGGTTGTTTTGCACCCATTCAAAGTACGAAACAATGACGCCCCCGGCATTCCCCAATACGTCGGGAACCAACAAGACTCCCCGCTCGGTAAGTATCTTTGTTGCTTCGAAGGTGGTTGGACCGTTGGCTGCTTCCACCACAATTTTCGCTTTTATATGAGGAGCGTTTTTTGAAGTGATTTGGTTTTCAATGGCTGCAGGAACCAGAATATCACAGTCAAGTTCAAGCAGCTCTTCATTTGAAATCGTATTTTTATAAAGTTTTGTTACAGTGCCAAAAGAATCGCGACGATCCAACAAGTAGTCAATGTCCAGGCCGTTTGGATCGTGCAAGCCGCCATAGGCATCTGAGATCCCAATCACGATTGCACCCGCGTCATGCATAAACTTGGCCAAATATCCTCCGGCATTGCCAAAACCTTGAACGACAACGCGTGCCCCTTTTAATTCAATTCCCTTTACCTTAGCGGCTTCTTGGATCGCGATGGTCACACCGCGTGCAGTCGCTGCATCACGGCCGAGGGAACCACCGAGGACTAAAGGTTTACCGGTGATAAAGCCCGGAGAATCAAATTCTCTGATTCTCGAATATTCGTCCATCATCCACGCCATGATCTGGGAATTCGTAAAAACGTCAGGAGCCGGAATGTCTTTGGTAGGTCCGACGACCTGGGAAATGGCACGTACATATCCGCGACTCAGCCGTTCCAGCTCACGGAATGACATTTCCCGCGGATCACAGATGATTCCCCCTTTTCCTCCGCCGTAGGGCAGTTGTGCGATCCCGCACTTCAAACTCATCCACAAAGCAAGGGCTTTAACCTCGTCTTCGGTCACATCCGGATGAAACCGAATCCCTCCTTTTGTCGGACCTACAGCATCGTTGTGTTGCGCACGATATCCGGTGAAAACGCGGGTAGTTCCATCGTCCATACGCACCGGAATGCGAACAGTCAAAACACGTAGCGGCTCTTTCAGAAGCTCGTACATTTCATCCCCGTACCCCAGTTTGTTTAACGCTTCCTTAATCACCATCTGGGTCTGAGTCAATACGTTTAATGACTCTCCTTGATTTTTCGTGTTTGTCCGGTTACTCATTCTTAAACCACCTTTAATAGCAAATCAAATGAAGACATGCAAGGATAGTATAACCTGACCCTATTCATTTAGGAAAGCACGTCTTGACCAAAAGTTCAATGTTTCAAAGATGGATCTGGGATTTCTATATCATCCGGGTTGTCCTGTTCCACCAATGTATCGGGGTCTCCCTGTGCGGATTCAGATATCGCTCCTTCCAAGTCATCCGGGTTATCCGCTTTAATCAATGTTTCCTCTGACTCCGGTCTCATATGGACAGCTCCCTTTTTGTCGATGTACTTTTATATTCCCTTGAGAGCTTGTTCTATATCCTCGATCAGGTCTTCAGGACTTTCCAGCCCTGCCGAAAAGCGAAGCAATCCTCCGTTGATGCCTCTGATCAGACGTTCCGGTTCAGGCATCGCGGCATGAGACATTTTCACCGGATACGACAATATGGATTCCACGCCGCCAAGACTTACAGCAAACATGGGAAGCTGCAAATCTTTTACAAATCGGCGAACCGCTTCGGCATCATCCAGTTCAAATGACAATACCGCACCAGGACCGTCCGCTTGCTGCAAATGGATTTTACCGCCAGGGTGTTCATCCAGACCCGGGTAATACACTTTCTTGATTTTTGGGTGGGCAGCCAGGTAATTTGCAAGCACTCCCGCTGTTTGCTGACTTTGGGTCATCCTGACGGGGAGGGTTTTAATGCCTCGCATGAGCAGCCAACAATCCTGCGGCCCGAGTACTCCTCCGAAGCCATTCTGGATTAAATAAATTTCTTTGGCTAACGCCTCATCCCGAACGGTGACGAGTCCCGCAACAACGTCAGAGTGACCTCCCAAAAATTTGGTCCCTGAATGAACCACCACATCAATGCCTGATTCGTGAGGCCGCTGCAAGAAAGGGGACATGAAAGTATTATCAACAACTGTGATAACCCCTTTTCTTTTTGCGATTTCGGCTGCTCCCTTTAAATCAATAATCTTCAGGGTTGGATTTGAAGGCGTTTCTAAAAGAAGCATTTTTGTCTCAGGGCGGATCGCAGAATCAATTTTGTCCAAGTCGGAAGCATCCACAAAAGCAGTTTGAATCCCCAAACGGGAAAACACACGGGTCAGCGCCCGAAAACTTCCGCCGTAAATGTCTTCACAAGCAACAACATGCGATCCGGAGGACAAGGTCAGCAATACTCCCGTGATTGCAGCCATGCCGGATGCAAACGCAAACCCGTAGTTTGCTCCTTCGAGTTCCGCGATAATATGTTCCAGCGCTTTTCGGGTAGGATTACCCGAACGGGCGTAATCGAACTCCTGGGTTGAATCAAATTCCTCCTGATGAAAGGTAGAAGCTTGGTAGATCGGAACACTGGAGGCGCCGGTTATCGGATCGACCTCTACCCCGGTATGAAGAGCTTTCGTCTGAAATTTCATTTTGACACCGCCCCAACCTTGGCCGCCTCTAAAGCTTGAGCCAGATCCTCAATGATATCCTGGTAGTGTTCAATACCAACCGAAAAGCGCAGAAGTCTGTCTGTTACTCCATAAGCCTCCCGTACTTCTTTCGGAATATCAAAATGGGTCTGTCTTGCCGGATAGGTGATTAACGATTCCACGCCCCCAAGACTTTCGGCAAAAGTAATCATTTTCACACTTGCCAAAATCGGCTCGATCATATTTTCGTCTGCCACTTCAAATGACAGCATGCCGCTGTATCCTGCAGCTTGTTTTTCATGAACCTCTTTGCCTTCATGATCGGTTAGGCCCGGAAAATACACCTTTGTTACCTGCGGGTGCTTAACGAGCCATGCTGCAACCAGCTGGGCATTCTCCTGGTGTTTCTCCATCCGAAGAGCCAAAGTTTTCATCCCACGAATCATCAACCAGCAATCTTGCGGTCCCAACACTGCCCCAATCGAGTTTTGCAAAAAGAATAATTTCTCGCCCAGTTCTTCATCCTTAACCACGATTAATCCACACAACACGTCGTTATGACCACCAAGATATTTGGTTCCCGAGTGAAGTACGATATCTGCGCCAAGGTCCAGCGGACGCTGGAAATAAGGGGTCATAAACGTATTGTCCACAATCGTCAGCAGACCGTATTTTTTCGCAATGGCGGCACAGCCCTTTATATCAGTGATCTTCATTGTCGGATTGGTCGGAGTCTCGATAAAAATCGCTTTCGTGTTCGGCTGCACAGCCGCTTCCACAGCCGCCAAGTCCCCGGAATCCAGATAGGTGGTGGTGATGCCTTTTCTTCGCAAAATTTGTTCCAACAATCGATACGTACCACCGTACAAGTCATTGGATGCAATCAAATGATCCCCGGGCTCAAATATTTCAAACAAACAGCCGATTGCAGCCATCCCGGAAGCAAACGCAAACCCTCTGGTGCCGTTCTCCAAGTCGGCAATCGTATCCTCCAGCACTTTTCGCGTCGGGTTTAAAGTTCGTGTATAATCGAAACCTGTACTTTGCCCCAAAGCGGGATGAGAAAATGTGGTGGAATGATGAATCGGCAGTGATACTGCTCCTGTGCGCGGATCTTGACGATTCCCTGCTTGCGCCAAACGTGTCTCAATTTTCATCGTGATCTCCTCCTGACTTAAAAAAGGCCTTTCTCTAAAGAGAAAGACCTTGTGAATTTCCGAAGTCCTCCTCTTATCTGTCAGGTACTACCTGCAGGAATTAGCACCACAAATCTTAAACAAGATTCAGGTTGCCGGGCTTCATCGGGCCAGTCCCTCCGCCAGCTCTGGATAAGAGTCAAAATAATTCAGTTCTTTGGTTCTTGGATACACTGTACAACCTTTGGGCCAGCTCGTCAAGAGTGGATTAACAACAACTGCCTGCAATCGGAGTCTGATTCATGGATACACTACTTGTACACTGAGGAAAGGACTGAACGGAATGGCGCAATCAACCTCTACCAGTTCCAAAGTTTCGGTTCTGCCGCTCATCGCTCTCGGAAGCGTTCCGCTTATCATGGTGTTGGGCAATTCGATGCTGATCCCCATTCTGCCGACTATGCAGGAACAGCTTGATATATCCAAATTTCAAGCAAGTTTGGTTATCACACTGTTTTCGGTTCCGGCGGGAATCATAATCCCTCTGGCCGGTTTCCTTTCGGATCGGTTTAACCGCAAGATCGTGATTATTCCCGCATTACTTTTGTATGCTCTTGGTGGTCTCATATCCGGCCTGGCAGCTTTCATGCTGGCGAAGCCCTATGCAATCATCATGGCTGGTCGAGTTCTGCAGGGGATTGGTGCTGCCGGAACGGCACCGATTGCGATGGCTCTGGCGGGAGATATTTTCAAAGGAGGTGCCCGCAGTCAAGCCCTTGGATTAATAGAGGCTTCCAACGGGCTGGGTAAAGTCCTGAGTCCGATTTTAGGTGTATTGATTGCAATGATTGTTTGGTACGGCGCCTTTTTGGCTTTCCCTGTTTTATGTATTCCGGCAGCGCTTGCAATCTGGTATTTCATAAAGGAACCGAAGAAAACGGGAGAAAGTCAAAAAATACCGGAATACTTACAATCACTAAAAAAAATTTTTAAGCGGGAATGGAAATGGCTGCTCACAGCTTACTTTGCGGGTGCAAGCTCGCTTTTCATTCTGTTTGGGGTTCTCTTTTACTTGTCTCAGATTTTGGAAGAAACATACAAAATTGATGGACTGTTGAAGGGCGGAATATTAGCAATTCCTTTGCTCGCGATGTCCTTGAGCTCTTATATCACCGGATCCAACATTAAAAAGAAAAAAGGGTTAATGAAGACGCTGATTATCGTCGGGATGATCCTCGTCGCCGTTTCCCTGGGTTCCGGTTCCTTTGTCAGAAATACTTACCTGCTGCTGGCCCTGCTTGTGATCAGCGGAATCGGAACCGGTCTGGTATTGCCCTGTTTAAATATGCTGATCACCTCTGCCGTGAGTATGGAGGAACGTGGGATCGTTACCTCTTTTTACGGATCGGTCAGATTTCTCGGAGTCGCTATTGGTCCGCCTGTTTTTACCTGGTTAATGGGACTTTCAACTGCTGCAATGTTTCTTTCGGTAGCAGGTCTCGCCCTTCTTTCCACAGCGTTATCCACCTGGCTTATCCGTGTTCCCGGCAACGATGCCCCATCCCCGCCAGCACCCGGCACTCTTCCCTTCGAAACCCTCCGAAAACTTCTGGCAAAAAGAAAAGCACGGGCTTAACACCCACGCCCGTTTTTCGCATACGATATTGGAGCCCAGTTTCCATTGTTGTGTCAAGGTTACCAAACCCTTAAGGAATTTGACTTGCACGAGGGGAAAGGAGTTTTTTGATCATGACCGAATTTTTACCGCAAAGACCGTGGAATACGATTATAAGTGATCCGCTGCCCGGCCGTTTTTCCAAACCACGAACTTGCGGTTTAAGTATGCTGATTGACAAGGGACTAGGAATTCGTGAAACATTGGATCTTGTAGAAATGGCCGGCCCCTATATCGATTTCCTGAAACTAGGCTTTGGAACCGCCATGCTGTACTCGAAATCCATACTGCAAAATAAAATTAACATATTGCGCGAACACGACATTCAAATCTATCCGGGCGGTACTCTCCTTGAGGCAGCAGTGCTGCAGGGGTGTTGGCAGGAATTTATGCGAAGCGCCAAAAAAATTGGATTTTCAGCCATTGAAATTTCTGATGGAACCATCACTCTTGACAGAAAACTTCGCCGGGAACTGATTCAAGAGGCCAGAAACATGGGATTCGTGGTTCTGAGTGAAGTAGGAAAGAAAGAAACGAATGTACACTTGCCAATCGAAGAACAATTGGAAACGATTGAACAGGATCTCGAAGCAGGCGCGTTTAAGGTGATTATAGAAGGACGCGAGTCCGGCAAATCCGTAGGTGTGTATGAAGCGAACGGTTCGATCAGGAAAGATGATGTTGACCAGCTTCTCGAACAACTCAAGTCGATCGACTCATTAATCTGGGAAGCACCTTTAAAATCTCAGCAGGAGGAACTGATTTCGAGATTCGGCTCCAATGTGAACCTGGGAAATCTCGCCCCATCGGAAATTATTTCCGTCGAATGTTTGCGGCGGGGGCTTCGCAGCGATACTCTCCGGTTAACGAACAACCCTTTGTATCCTCCCGTGATGATTGTTGAGTGAATCGGAATTTGATTCGCATATGCCCCCTTTCTTGTCCATATATTTGTATGGATTGATACAAGGGGTGGGGCTTATGGCCGGTGAAATTGTCCTCGTTTTGTTGATTATCGTAGGCATCGTGGGAAGGGCAAGCATTCTTGCTACAGCCGCAAGTGTCCTGCTGATCTTGAAACTGTCCAATTTGCAAAGATTCTTTCCCGCTTTAGAGAGACGCGGACTTGAAATAGGATTGTTGTTTTTGATGATCGCAGTGTTGGTACCGCTTGTGAACGGAAAAATTCAAACGAAGGAATTATGGGGTACATTTTTCACTACCTCCGGATTGTTTGCATTATTCGGAGGAATTGTAGCAACCTATCTAAACGGGCAAGGGCTCATTATGCTCCGTATGGAGCCTCAGTTGATGCTGGGGCTTGTTATAGGATCCATCATCGGGATTGCCTTCATGAAAGGAATACCCGTCGGACCGCTTATGGGTGCCGCAATAGCCGCTTTGTTGATGAAAATTTATTTTTTGTTCCGATAAAAGAAGACGGGATCGGCTCCCGTCTTCTTTGCTTGTTATTATGCGAAATACTGGTTCAGCGTCTCGATCGCTGTGTCTTTGATGATCAATTTGCCGTACTCTTCGAGCACCGCTAACGTTACATTGGACATTGTTCCATATTCATACAGCAGCGCCCACAAAGCATCGGAGTCTTCCTGCTCCATCTCTTCCTCGTTCACAAAAAGGAAGTACCGGTCTTTATAGTGGTACAAGGAAGTGGTTAAGTCAAACGATGAAAAGACCACCTTGGCGGCCGACAGCACATTTTCGAAATCATCAAACATGAAAGTAATTGCAGTACTGTGGTCGACTGTAATGATTTGTTCATCGGCAGCGAATTCTTCTTCCCTATTTTTGTCTGTTTCCTCAGGAATGGACGGAACTTGGGTAACAATTACGACAACACCTTCAGTCGGCATTGTGAATGCTTCCACTGCAATCGGCCCCATTACCTCAAATCCGACTTCCAGATAGGCCTGCTCCATCATATCCCAGAACAGTTCCTGAACCTTGCGCCCGTTTTGCCAAATTTCATCACGGTCAATTCCGCGTTCTTCCAAGTCTTCATAACTGATGAAGATTCTTACTTTGTTATTTCCAAGCCTTTCTACTACCATTTGAATCACTCCTTTACAGACGGGAGTTCTTACTCTGAATTATTCACCATTTCGATAAATGGTTCTGTAACGTGGATTACCAGATCACTTCGCTAACTCATAGATGGCATTTGCATACAGATTGGTAATCTGAATCAGATGCTCAATGTCAATGCATTCATCCTTTTGATGGGCCAAATCTTCCATACCTGGGAACAGAGGGCCAAATGCCACTGCATTCGGTATAGCGCGGGCATAGGTACCGCCTCCTATTGCAAGGGGTACGGATGATTGATGCGCAAGTTTTTCATATACCCGCTGAAGCGTCGTAACCACAGGAGAATCCTTGGGTACATAGAGAGGCTTCTTATCATTGAGCACGTCCAATTGAAAACTGAATTGTCTTACTGTTTGTTGAACCAATTGTACCAGTTCTTCACCCGTTCGGTCTATAGGATATCGAACATCAAACACCATTCGAACCGAATTTTCGTTCACTTCAAGAAGTCCGAGGTTACACGATAGCTTTCCCGTTATTTCATCGGAACATTGAATCCCCAAAAAACTTCCCTCAGGATCGGCGGACGACAAGAACTCGAAAAACGCTGATTCGGCAGATGGGAATTGACTAAGGATTTTCCCCATGAGAGTGATTGCATTCACGCCAAGTTCCGGTAAACTGCCGTGGGCTGATTTCCCTTCAACTGTCAAAGCAAATTTAGTTTCCCCTTGTTCGGACAGCGTATAAGATATTCCGTGTTCGTTACAAAATCGTTCAAGTGTTGTTTGGAAAACCGGAATGTATTGGGATGAAACAATCAGTGTGGCTCTGCAAGAATCGGGTACCATATTGGGGCGATCTCCCCCAATAATTTCGACAGGATACAGGTTGATTCCATGAACGGAATCCCTTGGTTTAGACAACGCGAAATGCAGAATCCCCTTTTCCGCATAGATCAAAGGGAAATCAGCATCAGGGGTGAACCCTCCCCAAGGGAGCGGTTCTTTCCGAAAATAGTGATCCATGCAGCGCCAGTCTGTTTCCTCATCAATACCGAGAATCAAACGGACTTTTTTCCTGAGAGGCAGACCGCTTGCTTTGACGGCCAACAATCCGTAAAAGGCTGCCATTGCCGGTCCTTTGTCATCAATGGCTCCTCTTGCAAAGATCTTTCCCTCATGAATCTCAGCGCCAAATGGCGGATAAGTCCAGCCTGTCCCGGCGGGAACAACATCGAGATGAGCAAGTACCGCAACGTATTCATCTGAATCGCCGATCTCGATATGTCCCGCGTAGCCATCAACGTTTCGAACCTTACACCCGTGTGAGACACCCAGATTCAACATGTACTGCAATGCTCGGTCGGTCTCTTCACCAAAAGGTTTGTTCGGGTCGCAGCTTTCTTCTCCGACACTTGGAATCCGCAGAAGTTCCTGCAGACAACCGATGATTTGCTGACGATGGGACTGAATCCACGATCCAAACAAATCGACAGGCCTCCTATGTGGATTTGCGAACTGTCATATCGTGCGGCAGGATAACGGAAAACTCCTCCACCGGTTCATCGTGAATCAATTTGGTCATAAATCGCATAGCTACCGCACCCATATCATAAATCGGCTGTGAAATGGTGGTCAATTCAGGCCGAACCATGATGGCCAATCGAGTGTTGTCGAATGCGATCACTCGCACCTGGTCGGGGACCGCAAGCCCAGCATCGAGACAAGCATGGATGGAGGCAACACCAAGTTCGTCACTAACGGCAATAATTCCGTCAGGTTGGGGATTGGAGGTTAATTCCCGTTGCAGCAAATCAAGTCCATGCTCATACCGCAAATCGGAACATTCAAGGATTCGCGCTTGAAGCCCCGCTTCTTTGACCGCTTTTAAATACCCTTTTTGCCGTGGTTCCCCGATCACGGGATGGTCGGACGGTCCGCTCAGCAGCAAGATATTTTTACAATCTTTTTGAGTCAGGAATTTGGTTGCATCATACGCGGCTTGTTCACTGTCAATATTTACGGATGGAATTCGGCCTTCCGGATCAACTGTTGCACAAAGAACGACCGGCAGTTGAGCCTCCTCAAAGGCTTTCAACAAATCGGCAGTCAAACGGTCGCCCATAAAAAGGACTCCGTCCACCTGCTTCTCCCACATGGTTCCCATCAGGTCAATTTCTCTTTCGGTTTGAGCATCCGAATTGCTAAGGATAATTTGGTAAGCATACATGGTAGCAATATCTTCCATACCACGAACCATTTCCGCTACAAATGGAGCCGAAACATCGGGTACAATGATGCCGATCGTCTTGGTTTTTTTACTGGCCAGTCCTCGTGCAACTGCATTCGGACGGTAGCCAAGTGCCTGGATGGCATCCAGCACCTTTCGCTTGGTTTCATCTTTCACAACTGCTGTTCCGTTAAGAACACGAGAAACGGTTGCCATCGACACTCCAGCTTCCCTTGCCACATCATAAATTGTTACGCTCACAGTTCAACACCTACTTTGACGGCTCGTATAGTTACTCTATATTATCATATCACAATACAAAAAACACAGGGACCAACGCCCTGTGTTTAATTTTCAATATGGTGGAGGCTGACGGGATCGAACCGCCGTCCCTCCGCTTGTAAGGCAGATGCTCTCCCGAGCTCAGGGCACACACTGGTTTAATTGCATTCTCCTGTTATAGAATCACCGTCCTTTAGCACGAATGCATGAAGGGAACAGGCAGACCCTTCCCGTTCGCCAAATACACCCTTTACAAACATCAGGAAGATTCTTGGACTCGTCTTGAAAGCGTTCAGAAACAGCAATGTAAGGGCTTTTGTTCATTCCGATTGCTCCAATCCCCAAAAATTTACAACAAAAAACAGTATGCGCACCCTTACAAGCTCCTATTCGTTGTTTCCGTTGATTTTCAGGAAATTGGTGGAGGTTCTGCGTCCGCATTTCTGCCATTACGTTTGCCTTTCAAAGTTTCTTGCCACATTAAGTAACGTCTACTTGAAATTGTGGCAATAATTCTTTTCTTTTACATACAGAAAAACCCTCCTAGTGCCGTTGGCAATCAGAAGGGCTAACGTTCAAACATCAGTCCAGTGTGTCTGTGAATCCTCGTTCAGCTTCACTGGACTATTCGTTTTTGTACGCATATTTACTGAGAAGTCGAAACGCGAAAACCCGCGTCATTTCTGAAAAAGTGGTGCGGATGGAGGGACTTGAACCCCCACGGTCGCCCGCTGGAACCTAAATCCAGTGCGTCTGCCAATTCCGCCACATCCGCAAGTGTATTTTCGGGCTACCATCCTCAAGGCACGACTTGGCACTTCAGTGCCATAGCGTGACCTAGTACTCTTGAGTGAAAGTACTCGGAATAAGCCTCGGAGCCTTCCCGTCACTTTGATGGGCCCTAGTCTTGGCTGGGGAGGAAGGGATCGAACCTTCGCATGACGGAGTCAAAGTCCGTTGCCTTACCGCTTGGCGACTCCCCAAAAGTAAAAAACGCCTAGCAACGACCTACTCTCCCAGGGCTCGTGCCCAAGTACCATCGGCGCAGGAGAGCTTAACTTCCGTGTTCGGGATGGGAACGGGTGTGTCCTCTCCGCCATAGTCACTAGACCTACAAGACGTAGCGTCGTTCGACGTTCCGACGGTCACCGATGGCCTAGTGTCGACGATGTCACAGGACGAGGCGTTTATCGTCGACCGGCATGGACGCCGGTGCCTTTAGTCGAACTTCCGCTGTTACCCCACGAAGTGAAGTGATGGAGTTTGTTCCGAGCACTTCGCGGGAACCTCGGAACAAACTTGGTATGGGGTGAGTGATGGGAATCGAACCCACGAGTCCCGGAGCCACAATCCGGTGCGTTAACCACTTCGCCACACCCACCATATAAAGTTTAAGAAAATTGGCAGGGGCAGCAGGACTTGAACCCACGACATGCGGTTTTGGAGACCGCCGTTCTACCAACTGAACTATGCCCCTATAAAACACCCCACCAAGTGAAGTGAAGCTTTGAAGCGTATTCCGAGTACTTTGCGGGGACCCCGGAAAAAGCCCAAAAAGAGCCCAAGTAATTAGCAGGGCCAGGAACAGCTTTCCAGAGTTCCTTCGAAGAACTCAACAATCACTGGTGGAGGGAGAAGGATTCGAACCTTCGAAGGCGAAGCCAACGGATTTACAGTCCGCCCCATTTGGCCACTTTGGTATCCCTCCAACTTCAATGGAGCCAGCGACAGGAATCGAACCCGCGACCTACTGATTACAAGTCAGTTGCTCTACCTGCTGAGCTACGCTGGCAAATGGCTCCTCGAGTAGGGTTCGAACCTACGACCCTCCGGTTAACAGCCGGATGCTCTACCGCTGAGCTATCGAGGAATAGTTGAGACATCGTGTAGAATACCACGAAAATCGTCCAATCGTCAAGCACCAGCTTCAATTGTTTTTCAAGCCGGTGGGACAAGCGACGAAATTTATAATACCATGTACACCGAATCATCTCAACATGATTTATGAGGACCAATCAAACAAAATTCTACAATGGACGTTATTATTTAAATCTTTCTCATGGTTGCTTTGATTTCATCCAAAAATGGACTTCGCTCGATCTTTTCACCCCGGTATTGCTGCGGTGCAAATAAATACAACTGTTCCTTCGCCCTAGTGATTCCAACATAAAACAAGCGCCGTTCTTCCTCCACGGATTCTTGGGATTCTTTCTCTTTCAGTGACTTGCTGTGCGGCACCATCCCTTTGACGAGACCAATCAAAAAAACAGTTTTAAACTCAAGTCCCTTAGCTTTATGGAACGTCATCAACTGAATGCCGCGGTCTGTCCTTTTCGCTTGCCGCAGAACCTCGTTTACCTTCTCCACGTGAGCCAGAAAATCCGCAATGGTTTCATAAGGAAGAACCGCTTGTTCCAATACCTCGACAGGTTCGAATATAAACTCTTTTTTCTGTCGGGTTCTTTCACTGTAGTCGTCCAGATATTGATCGTAACCGACTTGTTTGCGAATAAACCGTAAAGCTTCCCGCGGAGTCATTCCGGCTATTTTCTTTAAATCCCAGGCCATCTCTTCAAGTTTTCGCCGCTTCCAGGTTTCAAGCCCGGGCAGTTCCATCAATGTATGCACACACGAACGGTCCGGATCGTAATTACTCGATAAGAATACGGATATCTTGTCTTGATAAATATAACGCTTCGGACGATTGAGAATTGTTACAAGCGATTCCACATCGGAAGGCCTCAGAGCAAGCTTGAAATAAGCCAGAATATCCCGGATCTGCCATTGCACATAAAAATTGGCATCCGAATCTTTCATGCAAAACGGAATTTCCCGGCGAACCATTTCATCCACCAATGCGCGTCCCTGAATATTGGTTCGAAACAGCACCGCGATCTCCTCAATTTTTTCGTCTGCCTGCATTTGCTGTTGAATGCGTTCCAACACCATTATCGCTTCTGACCGCTCGTCAGCAGGAAATAACAGAACCGGCGGCTCACCTTTTTTCCCGGTACCCGAAAGCTTCTTGAATTCCCGTTTCTCATTGCACTCAATTACCGCACATGAAGTTTCGATAATGGGATCGGTCGAACGGTAATTCATTGCAAGGACAACTTTTTTTGCTCGCGGAAATTCCTGATGAAAATTCAGAAGAAAATCAACGCGGGAACCCCTGAAGCGATAGATCGACTGATCATCGTCGCCAACAATGCACAGGTCGCTGTTAACGGCGAGCATTTTAACGATCTCATACTGCACATGGTTCGTATCCTGAAATTCGTCCACCAAAATATGCCTGTACTTATTTGCAAATTCCTGCCGGATATCCGGTTGGCTTGTCAGCAATCGATAGCATTCCACCAAAATATCATCGTAATCCCAGCGGTGATTTTTTAATTTCCAGTCTTCGTATGCTTTATACCGCCGTTTAAAATCAAGATATTCCCGTTTCTGGGGCTTGATTTGCTCATGCAGGATTAAATTGTTTTTACAAAGGCCGATTTTGGTGAGAAGGTCATTGATTTGCTCATCGTCACCATCCTGTCCCTCACTGCGCAGCAATTCTCTAGCGATCAGACGCTGTTCCCATTCTTCCAGGAGTTTGGGCACACTGCCGTATGACCGAAGCAAAATTCTAAGAAAAATCGAATGAAACGTTCCCGCATCACAAGACTGGGCTTTTAACGAACCGATACCCGGCAGCGCCGCAAGCCGGTTCCGCATTTCTTCCGCTGCCGCTTTGGTAAATGTCACGATAAGCATATCCCGTGGGTGAACACCCGCTACCTGCATCAAATAAGATGCCCGACACGTTAACACAGTTGTTTTGCCGCTTCCGGGACCGGCAAAAACGACAAGCGGTCCGCCAACATGCGTGACCGCTTCTTTCTGGGGTTGGTTCAATTCAATGCCGGCGCTCTTTAAATCATCGAAAAATTTTTCTTCCCTGTTCATCTTCAGACTTTGTTACCCCCAAAATCGATTGAAAACCGGGATTTTCCCACTTTTGTATGAAAGCGCGGAATAAGCGGATTTTCTCGAGCAGCATTTTTCTTTCCTCAAGCAAACTGCGGATGTTTTGAAGATCCCCGCGATTAAAAAATTCCAACGCGAGTTCCGGCATCTCCATGACCCTGCTTTCCCATTTATCCACAACGGTCCGCAAACGATCAAACCTTTCGTGAAGACGATCCCCCGCTGGTTTCATACCCTTTATACGTTAACAGGTTCTTTCTGTTGGCTCCATTTGTTTACCAGTTGCTGAAGATCATCAATGAAACCGGCAATCCGCTTTTTTTCCCCCATCAGCCGCTCGATCGATCGCAGATCCTCTGAATTAAATTTCTCGATCACCTCTTTCGGAATTTCCTGATCCCTTTGCTGCAATTGTGTCAAATACCCTTCAATCTCTGCTGCGACAAGCGTTACCAAGTCTTCATGCTGGTTCATTGTTGCTTCCCCCTTCACCGGTTCTAACGAATCATCAATCGAATCAAGTTCCCATTCTGTCAGCACCCAATCGCCCTCTTCAAGCCTCGCGAATCTCCAATCCCTTTCCAGATCCACCCGGGACATTAATTCGCCCTTGCTTCTCTGCGTCCGCTGCTGAAGCATGCGCAGAACCTCTCCCTGCTTGAAAGGGCAACGGTAATATTGAAAAAGGGCGTAAACCTCGTTGTGCAGTTCATCAGATTCCAATTGCCGCAAAGTCCATTTTTGTCCATCCTGAACAAAGGCACCGTGCGGTGCATTCAACGCCTTGTGGATACGCATTCTCAAGGTTTCTCTTGATCTTTGTTCACGAAATGAATACTCTTCCGCAACAATAATTGCCAACTCTTCTTCCGATAACGGATTCCCGTTTTCGTACAGAATTCGCTTCAGGGCTCCCTCCAGGCTGTATCGAAATGACCAGATTACCTGCTGCACGAAATGCACCCCCCTCACAAAGGAAACATCATTACCCTCTTCTACAAAAAAGGCCCGAATCCTTCTAGAAATCTTGGTTTTTAGCGATCATCTTAAGCCTTCCGCGACATGCCCCGCAGCAGTACTTTCGTGTATCGATTTTTCTTTTACGCTGGAATTCAACCCCGCATCCCGAACATCTGTAGAAATACCGGGTTGTTACACTTCGGCGAATGCCTGTGTCCTTGCAATAACGGGTTCCCCCAACCTGCTGCAGCAGCTTTTTAAAATCGGCATCACCGTGACGATACCCTTTCCCTTCAAGATGAAGATGGTAATGACAGAGTTCATGCTTAATGATTCCGATTAATTCGTCCATGCCATGGATCTGCAGCGGCCGCGGATTGATCTCAATATCATGGCTGGCCAGCAAATACCTTCCTCCGGTCGTTTGCAGGCGCGCATTAAAGCGGGCTTTATGCCGAAACGGTTTGCCAAAGCCTGTAATCGATAGATGTTCGACGAGATTTTGAAGTTCCTGATCTGTCATGCAGCGACCCTCAGCTTTTATCATAGTTAAAATTCATGTTACAATCTGGATTAGAAAGGTTGTGTACATGTGCGTATATTTGCGATAGGTGACCCTCATCTTTCATTTGCAGTCGACAAACCAATGGATATATTTGGTTCCCAATGGGAGAATCATCCGGCTAAATTGCAAGAGGAATGGATCCAAACAGTCAGACCCGAAGATTGGGTGCTGATTCCCGGGGACATCTCCTGGGGTATGCGTCTGGAAGAAGCAAAACCGGATCTGGAGTTCCTCGGTCAATTGCCCGGGAGAAAAATCCTGATTCGCGGCAATCATGACTACTGGTGGTCGACCATTTCCAAAGTCCGCGGAATTTTACCGGCAGATATGTACGCATTGCAGAATGACTCCATAAGGATCGGTGATATTGCGATTTGTGGAACTCGCGGTTGGAATTGCCCGGGGGGATATGATTTTGACGAACACGATCGACTGGTGTACGAGCGGGAAGTTTCCCGTTTGGAACTTTCCCTGAAGAACGCGGATCAACAAGCGATAGAAAAGTGGGTCATGCTTCATTATCCGCCGACCAATGAAAAACATCAAGAGTCCGGGTTTCTTGACGTCATGAGACAATATAACGTGTCTGTGTGCATCTATGGTCATCTCCACGGTGACGGCCATCGCAACGCGATGCTCGGAGAACACTATGGCATCGGGTTTTATCTTACGTCCTGCGATTATTTAAACTTCAAACCTCTGCAACTCCGGTAAAAAGGTGTCCTGCAAAAAGAAAGGACGCCTTTCTTGACGTCCGGGACTCTCAACAATTCCGAATCAATGCAAAAACTTCATCGCGAGCAGCTTTATCTTCTTGGTAAATTCCTCTCACAGCGGTCGTTACAGTCCGGCTGCCCGGTTTGTTGACTCCCCGCATGGACATGCACATGTGTTCCGCTTCAATCATCACGATGGCTCCCTGGGCTTCCAGCTTGTTCATCAATGTATCGGCCACCGTAGAGGTTATCCGTTCCTGCAATTGGGGTCGGCGAGCCACAGTTTCTACCAGACGTGCCAACTTGCTTAGACCTGTTACCCGTCCATCTCTCGGCAGATAGGCGACATGCGCTTTCCCGAAAAACGGCACCAAATGATGTTCGCACATCGAATAAAAGGGAATGTCACGCACCAAAACAACTTCTTCGTGCAGTTCATTAAAAATTGCGCTCAGTTCATCTTCGGGATGTTTGTGCAGTCCGGAAAAGACTTCCTCGTACATACGGGCAACCCTTTTTGGCGTATCCAACAATCCTTCACGGTCAGGATCTTCCCCGACGGCTTCCAGGATCATGCGTACCGCTTGTTCAAGCTTAGCTCGGTCGAATGACATGATCTATACCTCCATCTACGTACGACAATTTTCGGCAATTATTACCACACCACTATATCATAATTATTCTAAGCTGTTAAGAAGGAAAGACCCCCGATACAGGATCGGGGATCGTTCGAGATTCATTCGATGTTCATTGGTTTAGAGGTTAGGAAGAACTCCTCCGCCCGAATTTGGATCTCCTGTTCCTCCGGTCGAACCGCCTCCGGATTGACCGCCGGTGCCACCGGAGCCGCCGGTATTGCCACCGGTACCTCCCGATCCACCAGTGCCGGTTGATCCTCCCGGTAAGATGCCGGTATTGTCTCCACCCGTTCCGGGTGTCGGCGGTTTGGCTGGATCCTTCGGTTTATCTTTTTCTTTTTCTTTCTCTTTGTCCTTGGCATCTTTATCCTTATCCTTCGGTTGCTCTGTTTTGATCGGTACCAAATTTGATTGAGCAAGCTCTTTCCCATTCGCGTCGTAGGCGCTTACCGAATAATAATAGGATTTCCCAGGCTGGGCATCTGTATCAACAAAGACAGGCTCTTTCAACATCATGCCTATTGGAATGCCACCCTCAGTCTGTCCAGCATTCTCGGTACGGAAGACATTGTACTGGACGTCCCCTTTAAGGGAGTTCCACTTGAGCGTAACCGCTTTTCCATTCCATTCACCCGAGACTTGAAGCACTTGGGGTTCTTCTTTCTTCGGTTCTTCAACCGGTGCTACATTAAACGAACCCTTAGGATAATTCTTCAGCGCTTGCGGCATCACTTTGCTAAAAAGCTGGGCGGGATATGCACTGACAAATCTGCTTGGCTGATCTTTCAGATAGTGGTTGTCATCGGTCACGTCAAATCCCATCCAGACAGCCGCCACCAATTCCGGGGTATATCCCACAAACCACGTATCTTTGTTGGAACCCGCAATCTCTCTTTTATATTCGGTAGTCCCGGTCTTACCTGCCACCGCCCGATCCGGCAACCTGGCAGCAGTTCCTGTTCCTTTGTTTACAACCACCTGTAATAATGATGTCATCGTAGACGCTGTCGATTCCTTCATTACTTGAACAGGAGAAACCTTAGTTTGCGCCAGAATCGCGCCCGACCCGGTGGTAATTTTGGTAATTGCATGGGCGGGAATACGTACCCCTTTGTTTGCGAACGCTTGATAAGCATCAGCCATATTTAAAGGCGAGACTCCCTGGGTGAAAGCGCCCAGCGCGATTGCATAGTTGTTATCATTCTTGTGAAAAGGAATCCCTGCCTTTTCGGCAAACTTTTTACCTTCGGGTATTCCAATGTCAGCTAACACATCTACAGCAGGAATATTCCAAGACTGTCTCAGTGCTTCCCACATGGGTACCTGTTCACGAGGGGTCCTGTGATTATCCCAGTCATTTGGGACGAATCCCCCATAGTTAGATCCTTTTTTGTCGTTCAACATGGTGTCCGGATGATACTTGTTCGGATACAAATCGATTGCCGGACCATAAGACAGCAGCGGCTTAATCGAAGAACCCGGTTGTCTTCCCGAAAATACATCCGAGAGAAACGCCCGGTTCAGGTTTTGGAATGAATCCACATCCCGTGCGCCTGCGAGTGCGACAATTCCGCCGGTCTTATGATTTACAATCACCATTGCACCTTGTACAGGTGTCTTGTCGGCCGCATTGGGAGGAAAATTGGCCGGATCCCTGAACTGCTTTTCCACAGCTTCTTGTGCATTTGTATCCAAATGAGTGTAGATATTAAGGCCACCGCGCAGTATTTGATGTCTCGGTATGCCGTATTTTTCTTCGGCTTCCTGCAGGATATAATCCACGTACTGAGGATAGCTGATATTATTCGGATCGGATTTCTTGTAGTTAGGGTTTACTTTTACCTTCTTTGCTTCATTTGCTTGTTGCTCTGTAATATAGCCCTCCTGAATCATGTTATCCAATACGATATCGCGACGTTTATATGCTTGGTCCAGATTGTTGTAGTAATAGGAAGGAGCTTGCGGCAAACCGGCCAAAAAAGCTGCTTCGCCCAAACTGAGTTTATTGTTCCCGTCTCCTCCGACCGATTTATTAAAATAAATCTTCGCTGCTGCTTCTATTCCCAAGATTGACGGATGAAAGTTCACCTTGTTCATATACATTTCAAGAATATCATCTTTTGTGTATTCTCTTTCGATCTGCATCGCAAGGGCGATTTCCTTAATTTTACGCGTAAATGTTTTGTCTTGATCACCCAAAAGCGCGTTTCTTGCTAACTGCTGGGTAATGGTACTGCCGCCCTCAGCCTTGCTGCCGGTGATAATATCCTTATAAACTGCCCGGGCAATGGCCCTGTAACTGATCCCGTCATGATCGTAAAATTGACGGTCCTCAGTCGCAACGATCGCTTGCTTGAGATACTCCGGTACTTTTGCGTACGGGACTGGATCCCCTTTATTTAAACGAATTTCCACAGCAGGTTTCTGGTTTCTGTCATATATTCTAGTTACTGTATTTGGCGTTTCTAATTTGGAAGGATCCATTGCGGGCAAGGTAACAGCGCACCCTACACCGAGGACAATGGTTCCGGTAATAATCATCGCAAGCACAATACTGCGAATTACTTTTTTTCCCATTCGGTTTCACCTCTCCCCAGCCATTCTACTCTATTCTGGCCCATTCTTCGAACCCGAGAATTGCGAAATTATCCTTGAATCTCCTGATATCGCCCGAATCTGCCGGATTATTTCCCTTTCTTACTGTGCTTCCCCCCTGAGACTTCCCCAATAATAAAATAGAGGGAACTTCTCCCTCCAAATAAGACGTCTTTTATATTCAATTCGTTACGAATTTTGATTTTTGTCCGTAACCAAAAAAACTCCGAATCGATTCGATTCGGAGATCTATTTCACTTACAAGACTCCTGGATGTTACCCATACAGGAAAAGTAAGCGTTCGATTCTGTAATTAGAGCTTAACGACGTTTGCCGCTTGCGGTCCACGGTTTCCTTCAACGATGTCAAAAGACACGAGTTGACCCTCTTCAAGAGTCTTGAAACCTTCAGTCTGAATTGCGGAGAAGTGTACGAATACATCGCCACCGTCTTCACGCTCGATAAAACCGTAACCTTTTTCTGCATTGAACCATTTTACTTTTCCTTGCATGGGAAACCTCCTACAGGTACATTAAAAATTAGATGTTACATTAGACATTCTACCAAGTGCGGAAAATGAAGTCAAATTGAGGAGTAAGGGGGAAATATGAAAAATATGGACAAACAACTGACGTATTTTTACGATTATAATTGTCCTTATTGTTACATCAGTTATGTGATGATCGAGAAACTGTCGCAGGAAATTGCAATCGATTTGCAGTTGGTTTCCTGGAAAATGCCAGAAAACGCCGTCGTCGACCCAAAGCCGCCCAATTACAAGCAGGAGGGCACCAAGGTGGCAACAGATCTTGCCCAACAACTGAACGTACCGATCCGTTTCGATTCACCGGTTACCGGAACCCGAGCCGCGCACGAAGCAACCAAAATTGCATTTGTGATGGGAAAAGGACTGGAATATGGCCGGAAAGTATTCGATTCCAAATGGGTCGAAGGGAAAGATATCTCAGATCGGGAATTCCTGATTGAAATCGCCGGCCAATTAGGGTTGGATACGGAAGAATTCCGTACCGCATTTTTGAACAGGCAGGGAAAGAAAGCGGTAGAAGATGATTTCCGGCGCAGCTTTGACCAAAAAATCTGGACAATTCCTTCGTATCAAGCCCAAGGCCGTGAAATTCAGATCCATCACTTTAAAGACATGCCTTCAATTGAAGAATTACGGAATTTTATTCTGCAGGGAGAGTTCTTTTTAGATGAAAAATAAGAAACCGATACCTTTGCAATCGATTTATACCGTGTTTATGGAAGAACCCGACGATTTTTATTTTCACCCGAGAGGGGTTCTTTTCGTTGATGTCGAGGGGAATCACACCTTATTCTGTTCCGATGTGGACCATAATTTTTTGTTAAAAGTGATTCGCAAATTCCCTTATAAAGATCTTGAACAAGGCATCCAATATAATGATTATCAATTTGAGCTCAAAAACCTGACGCTCCAAATGCAGGAGAAATACGGAAATTCTCCGCAAGCTATCCCGCTGGTTCTTAAAGAGTTGTATCAAACAAGTCCTCGCCAGTATGCTTTTCTGGAAAAAACCATGGCAACCAATTCGGTATATTCCCACCTCACTTAATAGAAAAAGCCGGAGATCCTCCAATAAGGATCAATCCGGCTGTTTTTTTTCCATCCTGTACAATCTTCCGGTACCTCGCGCAAACAGAGTTGGCATTAACGCTTTAAACTTGACTATAGGAGCCATGCCTGCCGGTACCATCACTTGAGGAATTTCTTCTTCGACCGCCCGGACAATGGCTTGTGCGACTTCCTCCGGTTTGCGCATAAACCTTTTTGCCACTTTCGGTATCGGTTCCGAGTAGGCTTTTTCAAAAAACGGAGTGTCCACAGGACCGGGGTTTATTGTAGTGACTTTGATCCCATATTCCCGAACTTCCTCTCTTAACGCTTCCGAAAGTCCGATAACGGCAAATTTTGTGGCGGCATATCCGCCGTGGGTAGGGGCGGCCACAAATCCCGCCATTGATGCAACGTTCACCACATGCCCCATTTTTTGCCCGACCATGTGCGGAACAATCGCTTGTATGCAGCGAACAACACCGAGATAATTGACATCCATCATATCTTGTATATCTTTCATGTCGGCTTCAAGAATCGGAGCATACACTCCAAATCCTGCATTGTTCACAAGAACATCTATCCGGCCGTAATGCTTCAACACTTTATTGGCCATCGATGCAACCGACTCAGAATCCGTTACATCTACCGGAACAATGAAACATGTACCGCCTTTACCCCGTATTAATTCGGATAATTCATTGAGCTTGTTTAAAGACCTGGCTGCAATTGCCAGCAAAGATCCTCTCTCGGCGAACGCGAGTGCGGTTTCCCAACCGATTCCACTGGAACTTCCGGTAATTAGCACAACCCTGTCTTTGACGTTCATTCGTTATTCACCCGTTTCATAGCCGACTTCAACTGCGGCGTTTACAATGTAGACAAGATCATTTCGATCTCCTTTATCCGGAAGGACAACTCCGCTCGAACACAGAAGCCCCCCCTGAACGACTTCCACCGTTACCTTGCCATACGGAAAAACACCGTTTACCTGCTCAATATCGATCTTATCGGCATCCGCAGGCACCCCAAGCTTTACATGAACACGCATGTTATTGATGTCCCGGCCTGGCAGCAGTTCTCTAAGTCCGGGCATTGAATTGTGTTGAATTGCGTTACGCGCCGCCCTTATGCACGCGACTGTGATGTCCTGCCCGTGCAAATCAACGCCCATTCCGATTTCGATAAACATTACTTTCATGTTTTTCACCTCATTACCGAACGTATGTTCTTGACAAGATTGCTCGCTTTTACTACTATTTACTTAACAACCCAGACTCCTCAACAGTGCAGACTTTAACAGCTCTGAAGGAGATGAAGTGCGATGCTGCTTGCGACCTCTCATTGGAACGAATTAATTGCAAGATATGTGATTGACAACTACTCTTGTCCTTTTGATCTGGTGCTGAACGGTTTCCGCGATTCCGACATCGTGAAACGGGTTAGCGACGAACTGCTTCGAAACGTAGAATCGCCCCCGGTTTCTACCGGTCTGTATGAATATCTATGCTCTTTGCCGGATCATTTATTTAATCTTATTTGTTTTGACGCTGAGTCTCTGCTCGCTATGAACCCGATTGATCAGAAAAGATTGCTGGACGAGGCTTTACGGGTGTTATCCCCCGGGGGGCATTGTACCTTTCTGATTGCTGACGGTGTTCGATCCGGAAAGATCGTACCGAAAGGGTTCCAGCTTGTACACCGGTTTCTGTCAAGCCGGTATAAAGTAGTCACCATTATGAACGAGCAGTCCAGCCCAGGTCTGCCGTTTCAACTTGCTCCCCACCAATACTTGGCCGTTTTTCAAAAGCCAACCGACAGGAAGAAACAACTCCTTCGCCAAACCACCGCGCGGTCTCGTCTATCCCTTCTTTAAGAGTTTTTTGTTTTCTTTTTTATAAAATGCGCAAATTTCTTGCATAGGACAGATATGACATTTTGGACTCCGGGCACTGCATACCCTTCGACCATGCAGAATTAATGCATGATGTGCAAATGTCCATTTTTCCTTTGGAAGTTTCCTCATAAGGTCTTTTTCGGTATCAAGGACATTTGTGGCCTTTGTTAATCCGAGTCGGTGAGACAGACGATCCACATGAGTGTCAACTGCAATCGCCGGTACTCCAAACGCTGTGCTGATCACTACATTCGCAGTCTTTCTCCCCACTCCCGGCAAGGCAACGAGTGCATCGTAATCGTTTGGCACCTCTCTTCCGTATTTTTCCACCAGAATTCTGCATGTCTCCAAAATATGCTTTGCCTTAGAGCGAAATAAACCGATCCTCCGAATCTCGTTTTCCAGTTTTTCCTGTGTTAACTCAAGGTAATCTTCCGGCTTCGGATATTTCGCGAACAGTCCGGGAGTTACTTCGTTTACCAGCTTATCCGTACATTGCGCGGATAAGATCACAGCAATCAACAGTTCGAACGGATTTCGGTGAACCAGTTCACAGTCTGCATCGGGATACAAGTTTTCCAAATGCTGAAGAAGGATAGGAATCTCAATCTTTTTCATATTTTTAAGTGTGACGCAAAACGAATCTTTTTTCAATCATTTTGCTGCACTTTTTGCTGCACTTTAGCATTTTTCAGCCTCAAGAATCAATGAACGTTCCGTGCTCTCGCAAACCCAAGTGGTTACAAAGGAAATAACAATATTTAGAAAGCCAGGGATTTAGGAGGTGGATTCCGAAGGTATACCTATACCAGATTGTGCATATCATGAAATATAAGTCTTTTTCGATGACTGAAACAGTTGCGGTCGGAAACTGACAAACACATAATACAAGATGAGGTGTTTCTTATGATGTCAGGTTCCGAAAATGAACGGGAAGTAGCAAAAGCATTCCTTCAGCTTGACTTTTATTTAAAAGCTCTTCGGCTGCCTATCACAGTGAAAGATGTTTACCGCAGGGCGTACAAAAAGCGTCTCGGCGATTACTATCACGAACACTGGATTGATCTTGTCCTGGAGGATCCGGATTTTCAAGATTGCATCCAAGAACCTTTCACCGCTGTGACTATTTTCGAAACGCTAAGAGAAAATGGACACACGCCGATTATTTACGCACTTTTCCGTATGACCCGCCGCATGAACATTGGCTATTCCCATGCATATGTGATAGGGATAACGCAAGAATAAAAGACCCGCTACCGGGTCTTTTTTCATTCTGTCAGCGCCTTTGCCTCCGGCGTCTGTATGCAACCAGGTAAAAAATCAATCCAATGGACAAGATCACAGTGCCATACCAGATCCAATTCCCCCACGCTATCCATGCGGGATACATGCTCATCCTCCTTGTCCTAAGAGAAGTGCTTCTCTAACTCTGCTACAAAAGCTTTCAAAGACGATTCCGTGCCTGCTCCAAAATCTTCATCCAGCGATTCGTATTCCTTGAGGTCATTTTTCAGCACCTCGAGCACATGCCTGAGCATCGTTTCCGGAACCTCGTATATGCTAATTACACGCGAACTTTCGGAACGCACGGTGAGCCCCCTTCTCTTTTTTGGTAGTATGGGCAGATTGAAAGATCATGATTCTTCCCGCTGCATCGAAGACGGATTCTTCCGGTTCCCCCTGCGGTGGCCTCGAGGCACATTTGGCCTGCCAAGGCTGCGAGTTCTGCGTGTTACACGGTCTCCTATCTGCGCGTCAGGAGCATTCGATCCCTGCCGCGTCTCTTTCCATTCGGAAAAAACTTTCGGAAATAAATGATGAAAATCAAGAATGATGTATGCAAATACGGAAGCGGACAGAGCCGGAATATACATGCCTGCTGACAGCATCAGACCAATTGCGCTGGCCGTCCACATACCGGCCGCTGTGGTGAGTCCTTTCACGTGGGACCCGGTTTTGATGATCGCTCCGGCTCCCAAAAATCCAACCCCTGCCACCACTTGGGCGGCAATTCGCCCTGTGTCCTGAAATGCAGACCCAAAGGCAGGAAATCCATAGATGGAAGCAAGTCCGAACAAACATGAACCAAAGCAGGTTAAGGTATACGTACGAAACCCGGCTCCTCTTTGTCGATTCACGTCTTTAAAATGACGTTCCCGCTCCAGTCCCATAATAGCTCCGGCGAGAAACGCCAAAAATAGTCGCAATAAAATAACGGTCAGAGAGTCCGGAAATAAATGGCCCATCATTTCACCCTGCCTTTTCTAGGTGTTCTATGATTCTGCTTGCATGTCTTCCCATTGTTCCTTGGTTAATCGTACTTCTCGCGGTTTCGATCCTTCAAATGAACCCACAATCCCGCGTTCTTCCATCTGGTCAATCAAGCGGGCGGCGCGTGAATATCCCACCTTCAGACGCCGCTGGATCATCGACACGGAAGCTTGTTCCGATTCAACAACCAGTTTCACTGCTTCCCAGAATAAAGCATCCAAATCTCCATCTTCTGTTGAACTTTCCTCTTTCGGGGCGGACAAATCCAGGTGATACGAGGCGGATTGCTGCTGTTTTGCGTAAGAAACCAATCTTTCCACTTCCACTTCCGACAAGAACGCTCCCTGCAAACGAATCGGTTTTGATTCCCCAACCGGAAGATACAGCATATCGCCGCGGCCGAGCAGCTTCTCTGCGCCACCCATATCCAGAATTGTCCGCGAATCCATCTGGGACGAAACCGCAAATGCAATCCGGGACGGGATATTGGCCTTAATAACGCCGGTAATTACATCGACGGATGGGCGTTGGGTTGCAAGGATTAAGTGAATTCCTGCCGCTCGGGCCATTTGGGCAAGGCGGCAAATCGCATCTTCGACATCGCCGGGAGCCACCATCATCAAATCGGCCAATTCATCGATAATCACAACGATGTATGGCAGGAGCTGTTGTGAACGCTCCACCATGAGAGCATTATAGCCCTCCATGTTGCGGGTGCCTTCTTTCGCAAACAGCCCATATCGGTGTTCCATTTCCTGCACCACTTTTTTGAGCGCATAAGCGGCTCTCCTAGGGTCAGTCACCACAGGCGCGAGCAGATGAGGAATACCGTTGTATACATTTAACTCGACCATTTTTGGGTCGATCATGATAAACTTCACTTCACTCGGTTTCGCTTTATAAAGAATCGATGTGATAATGCCGTTGATACAGACAGACTTTCCCGAACCGGTGGCCCCTGCCACGAGAAGATGCGGCATTTTCATCAGGCTGCCAACAATCGGTGCTCCTGAAATATCGCGGCCCAGCGCTATGGACAGTTTCGACGGCGATGATTGAAATTCGGTTGATTCAATGACTTCTCTTAAAGTGACAATCGCTATTTCCCGATTCGGAACCTCGATCCCTACGGCCGATTTTCCGGGAATCGGAGCCTCGATACGAATATCCTTTGCAGCTAGTGCCAATGCCAAATCATCTGCCAGGTTTACAATACGGGAAACCTTTACTCCCACTGCAGGTTGAATCTCATAACGTGTAACGGTCGGCCCCCGATGCGCCTCGGTAACTTTCACTTGAACGCCAAAGCTGGCCAGGGTCTCCTGCAGCTTTAAGGCGTTGGATTCCAAATCCTTCCGGTCCCCTCCCGCTCTCGGCCCGTAAGGGCTCTCCAATAAAGTGAGCGGTGGAATCTCATATGCTTCATCCTGTGTTTGCATTTGAAGAACCAATGGATCTGTCGCCTCATAATCAGGAATCGGCTCTTTGAGCGGCTTCGCGAATTGTTTTTCTTTATAGCGAACCGTGATCTGCGCCGGGTTCTTATCGCCGGAGGGGGGCTGTTTGGCCTCACCCTGCCCCCCCTCATCAAGAAGTTGATCGGCAAAATCCATAATCTTTAGAGGCAGCCCATCGTTAAAATTCCCGTCCGCAGCGGCAGCCATAGCATGTTCGCCTTTTACGCCCTGCCGGTTTTCTTTTTGCTTGCGAGCGTCCTTTTTTCCGGAAGGATCCGGTTTCAGAAGTTCGATCGCCTCTTTAACGTCTGCTTTCAATTTGCCAACCCGGCCTTGCACTACTTCCCGTCCTTTTGCGAGAAATGCTACCATCGATCTGCCGGTAATCATGATCAGGGAGACGGTTCCCAGAATTGATAGAACAAACATGGTCCCCGCAGTGTCGAACAATTTATGCATCAACATAAAAACCGCATACCCAACTAAGCCGCCGCCGGCACTAGGAGGTACACTCGCTCTACCTGTCATGTTTCCGGAGAAGGCATCATGGAGTGTTTGAATTCGGGTTATCGTTACCTTCAATAACTCCGGTTCTCTGCTGGAGGCTGCCATGATACCAGTATATAGATTCAGGTGGCTCCAGGCCAGCAGCACCAAAATAAACAAAAGAACGCCATATTGCCGCATCGACATGCGCAGAGGCTGACGTTTTACCATGATGTAAAATGCAACAAAGATCAGGTAGAGCCCTATGATCCAATACCAGTTTCCGGCCACAAACATGAAAAGGTGTGCAATAAACTTGCCTACCCACCCCATTCCGGCCAGCGAAAGGCCTGCTGCCGCCAATAATAGCAGTCCGATAATCTCATATTTAATAAGCTGTTTTGCCTGCTGAACCGCACTGTTCTTTTTCCTTCTACCCATATATCCCGCTCCCAAGTGAAAAAAACTGGCATTTCCCAAGTCAAGGGGCACCGGTGGAATGCCTGGCAAAGAAAGAGCACCCGGAGGGTGCTGGAGATATCTTGCCTATACGTAATTGTTTCTTCACGCAGCGTCTTTTTCCTGCATAAGAGGTGGATTTTTCGTTAGTGGGACTGTTGAAAAATCGGTACCGTTGTCCCCGGGGAGATAGCTGCATTCAAATAATCATACGGATTGGGTGACAATAATCGAACAACCCTGCCGCACCCTTGGCCGCAAGGCTCTACCAGCATTTTCACCCCTTGGTACTCTGTCTCGATCCAATTGCAAGTCATCGACTCAAACCCCTCCATGACTGTTTCCAGAGGTATGGCCGCCCAATACAGCATTATTGAACAACTCCCATGGTTTTGTATTGACGGTATTGATCGATCAGCTGGTTCAATTTCTTCATCGCGTCACCGAGACCGCCAATTTGATCGATGAGTCCGTATTCCACCGCGTCCTTCCCAACCACCGTTGTACCGATATCCCGGGCCAACTCGCCCGTTTTCAGCATCAGCTCTCTAAACTTCTGCTCATCGATGCGAGAATGTTTGGTGACAAATCGGATCACCCTCTCCTGCATTTTCTCAAGATACTCGAACGACTGGGGCACACCGATCACCAGACCGGTAAGCCGTATCGGATGAATGGTCATAGTCGCTGTTTCGCTAATAAAAGAATAATTGGATGCGACCGCAATTGGCACACCGATCGAGTGTCCGCCGCCCAATACCAAAGTCACGGTCGGTTTGGACATGGAAGCGATCATTTCCGCTATGGCAAGCCCTGCTTCGACATCTCCGCCAACCGTATTCAGGATGATGAGTACACCTTCAATTTTTTCATTCTGCTCCGCTGCCACCAGTTGAGGGATAATGTGCTCGTATTTCGTTGTTTTGTTCTGTGGCGGAAGCACAATGTGACCCTCTACCTGTCCGATTACGGATATAACGAAGATATTTGACTCATCACTCGAGGCAACCCGAGTCTGTCCCAAGGTTTCAATGTTTTCAAGCGTCGGGTTTTGCCTTACCTCGCTTTGCGGAGCGGAGGGCCGGGTCGTAGTAGTAGCGGGATCATCCGGAAAAGAGGGTGGATTGATGTGAGCGAACATCCAATCTTCTTTTTGCATGCTCTTGTCAGCTCCTTTACACGTTTCGCGTCTAGTATGATTCACAGAGCGGTTTTGCATACAAAAAAGCCTGATGTTTCCATCAGGCTTGCCTGTTTACTGCTTAAACCTCCATAATGATCGGCAGAATCATCGGCCGACGGCGGGTTTGTTCGTATAGATAACGCCCAAGCGCATCCCGTACACCATTCTTTAATGACGACCACTCGTTTACGTTATCAGAAACCATCTTAGCGAGAGTATTCATCACAATTTTATTAGCCTCTTCCAAGAGTTCTTCCGATTCCCTTACATAAACAAAGCCGCGGGAGATAATGTCCGGACCGGAAAGGATGGTTCCATCCTGTTTGGATAGAGTCACGACCACTACAAGGATTCCGTCTTGGGAAAGAAGTTTGCGATCGCGAAGAACGATATTTCCGACATCACCGACGCCCAAGCCGTCAATCAATACATTGCCTGCCGTGTACTTCGGACCGAGTCGGCCTTTTCCACCCTGAAACTCAATCGAGTCTCCGATATCAACGATAAAAATATGATCAGGATCGACGCCGGTCTGAACCGCCAAATCCGCATGCCGCTTTTGCATACGGTATTCACCGTGAACAGGAATAAAGTATTTGGGACGAATCAGATTCAGCATCAGTTTTAATTCTTCCTGGCTGGCGTGACCCGATACGTGGATCCCCGATACGGCCTGATAAATTACATTGGCTCCAATGCGGAACAATTGGTCAATCGTTCGGGAAATAAATTTTTCATTCCCCGGAATCGGAGAGGACGCGATAATTACCGTATCTCCAGGCATCACTTCCACTTTGCGGTGAGTGGCTCGTGCCATCCGTGTCAATGCGGACATCGGTTCCCCTTGGCTGCCGGTTGAAAGAATTGCAATCTTGTCAGCCGGAAGCTTATTCACCTCGTCCGGGTCCACCAAGGTTCCCGGATTCACCCGCAAGTACCCAAGATCATGCGCTATCGTGATATTATTCACCATGCTCCGGCCAACTACAGCCAGCTTTCTGCCGTACTTTTCCGCGGCATCGATGATCTGTTGAATACGATGCAAATTTGATGCGAAAGTCGCAATAATAATCCGTCGTTCAGCCGTTGCGAAACACTCGCTGATCGTTTGTCCGACAACCCTTTCCGACATTGTATAGCCGGCCCGTTCAGCATTCGTACTGTCAGACAATAAGGCAAGCACGCCTTTCTGGCCAAGTTCCGCCAATTTGTGAAAATCTGCAGGACGTCCGTCTACCGGTGTAAAATCAAATTTAAAGTCGCCGGTATGAACGACGACACCCTCCGGTGTATCAATTGCAAAACCTACAGTGTCTGGAATACTATGGTTATTGTTAAATACACTTACTGTGAAATCCCCTAATTTGATTACGCTTTGGTTCGTAATTACGTTTAATTTGGTCGTTTCCAGCAATCCGTGCTCCCGGAGCTTCCCTTCGACCAACCCTAAAGTAAGTCGAGTTCCATATACTGGCACATTTAAATTTTTTAAAAAATAAGGGAGACCCCCAATATGGTCTTCGTGTCCATGAGTAAGCAACACCGCACGAACCTTTGTCTTGTTCTCCAGAAGATAGGAAATGTCCGGGATGACAATATCAATCCCCAACATCTCCTCCTCAGGAAATTTCAATCCGGCATCAACTACTATGATGTCGTTTCCATACGAATAAGCGGTCATATTTTTGCCGATCTCACCGACTCCGCCCAATGGAATGATCGACAGTTTGTTTTGTGACTTGCTCAAAACTGCACCTCCATGTGTGTTATTTTCTCTCATTTTGCCCCAGTTCGTGTTCGTCATAACCCGCACCAGTCCACTTGCCATCATTATACATGAACCCCTATCGTGGACACAAGGTTCCTCTCTGTAATAATATGGGCAAATAAAAAAGAGCCCCCTGTGCTTGGGCTCATAAATTGTATTCGGGGTCCCCGACAAAAGCACGACTTGGCACTTCAGTGCCTTAGCGTGACTTAGTACTCTTGAGTGAAAGTACTCGGTGTTTATCCGGGTCCCCAACAAAGTGCTTGCACTTTGTTGGGGCAGTGCATTGCTTCACTTCACTTTGTGGGGTGATATCATCTCGCGAAGAATTCCAACCATTTTGTCATCTGCTTCCACCAGCGGCAGACGAACTCCGCCAACCGGCACGCCAATCATGTTTAAAGCTGCTTTTACCGGAGCCGGATTTGGCATTAAGAACAATGACTCAAAAATAGGCAGCAGCTTGTTGTGCAGTGCTGTCGCTCTTTCAACCTCTCCTGCAAGGAAAGCCTCGATCAATTCTTTCATTTCAAGACCTACCACGTGGGAGGCCACCGAGACGATTCCGTATCCGCCTAACGCCAAGAAAGGCAGCAGCATTTTATCGTCACCAGAGTAGACCGTATAGTTTTCCGGCCGATTGGCAAGCAATTTCAATACCTGATTCACGTCTCCGGTCGCTTCTTTCATCGCTACGATGTTTGGGATTTCTGCCAGCCGCAGCTGCGTCTCAACATCGATGTTCACCGAGCTTCGCCCCGGAATGTTATACAGCATGTTTGGTAGCGGTGTGGCTTCCGCAATCTCTTTAAAATGTCGGTACAACCCTTCCTGTGAAGGACGGTTGTAATAGGGTGCAACCACCAACAGACCGTCGATCCCGCATTGTTCTGCCTCTTTGGACAGACGAACGGACGCTGCCGTATCGTTGGAACCGGTCCCGGCAATCACTTTCACTCTTCCCGCGGCAAACTCTGCCACTTTTTTAAACAAATCCAGTTTCTCGTCGTGTGACAAGGTCGGTGATTCACCGGTTGTACCCGCCACCACAATCGCAGTAGTGCCAGTTTCAATTAAATGGTCAACCAGTTTTTCCAGTCGTCCGTAATCAATATGCAAATTATCATCAAAAGGGGTTACCATCGCGGTAACCAGTCTTCCAAAGTCCAATCCTTCCACCACCTAAGCTAAATTGACCAGATGTTTCACTATGCGTGTAACTTAAATTTTGTATGAAGGGCGCGTATGGCTTTCACCATATCTTCTTGCCGGACCAAGCACCAAATTGTGGTATGGGAGTCGGCAGACTGCAACACTTCAATGTCTTCTGCTGTCAATGCTTCAAGAATAGTAGCCATTACACCGGGAACCCCGGCAATACCGGCTCCCACCGCAGAAACTTTTGCACAATTTGGCAGGAGTTCCGGTTCAAACCCCAATTCCCGGATAAGAGCGGCCGCTTTTTCTCCGTCTTCGCTGAAAACGGTAAACGCTACTCCTGCAGGGGTAACCGAAATAAAATCCACTGAAATCCGGTTATCCGCCATCGTTTTAAACACTTTCAACTGGTTGCCGCCTGTTGGTGAACAAGCAACTTTTATTTGCGTGATATTTAAAGTTTGTGTGATACCGGTGAGCACCTGATCCTTCAAACCGCGAGCTTCTATCCGGTCTGCTTCCGCCTGGCTGACAATTAATGTTCCTTCATCTTTTGACAGGGTCGATCTCACTCGAACCGGAATGTTTTTCTGCATCGCGATTTCCACCGCACGAGGGTGTATGACTTTTGCCCCCGAATAAGCCAGGTTGCAAATCTCTGCATAGGTTACAGTCTGCAATTTACGAGCATCTTTTATAATTCGCGGATCCGCTGTCATGATTCCGTCAACATCCGTAAAAATATCCACTACTTCCGCGTTGAGTGCGACGCCTAAAGCGGTAGCCGACGTGTCGCTTCCGCCCCGTCCAAGAGTTGTAATATCCCCGTTTTCAGCAGCTCCTTGGAAACCTGCTACAATTACAATCTTTTCTTGTTCTAATTCTTGCAAAATGCGCTTAGGATTAACTGTGATGATTTGCGCATTTGTATGATCATCATTTGTCACAATGCCTGCCTGGCCCCCGGTTAAGACACAGTTGTCATAACCGCGGCTTCTCAGCATGCTGGAGAATACAACACCGGAAATCAGTTCTCCGCAGGACATTAACAAATCCCGTTCCCGCCGCGAACATGCATCCGGCGGATCCAATAAAGAAAGCAGGGTATCGGTTGCGTATGGGTCTCCTTTTCGCCCCATGGCCGAAACAACCACTACAACGTGATACCCGGCTCTGACAGCATCTTCAATATGGTTGATCGCAAGCAGTCGGTGCTCACGGGTTGCAACCGAGGTCCCGCCAAACTTCTGAACGATAATACGCATCGAGAACCCCTCTTTACTTTGATTTCACCATATGTTCGGCAATTTGAACGGCGTTCAAAGCTGCACCCTTCAAGACATTATCCGAAACAATCCACAGATTTAACCCACGCGGGTGGAAGAGATCCCGCCGAATTCGTCCCACAAAGGTGTCATACTGGCCGGCTGCTTCTGTCGCCAACGGGTAAGCCTGTTCTTCCAGATCATCAACCACTTTCACACCGGGAGCGGATTCCAGCAGAGAGCGCACTTCAGCCAGATCGAACGGTTTGCGAGTTTCTACGTAAACCGCCTCGGAATGCCCGAAGAATACCGGGATACGAACGCATGTAGGAGTGATCTGAATCGAATCGTCTGCAAAGATTTTGCGGGTTTCGTTCACCATTTTCATTTCTTCGCGGGAAAATCCGTTTTCTTCAAACACATCAATTTGCGGAATTGCGTTGAATGCGATCTGGTGATGTTTCGGAAGTGATTTCACCGGCAAAATCTGTGGATTTGCCGGCTCTCCGTTTAACACCGCACGTGTTTGCTCCCGCAATTCATCGATCGCCGCTTGACCGGAACCGGAAACGGCCTGATAAGTAGAAACCACTATTCTATCGATTCCATACGCATCATAAATGGGCTTCAGCGCCACAACCATTTGGATTGTGGAGCAATTCGGATTTGCAATGATTCCACTATGCTGCGATATCGTATGAGCATTGACTTCAGGTACGACGAGAGGAACTTCCGGAAGCATTCGGAATGCACTGGTGTTGTCGATCACCACCGCTCCTCGTTCCACAGCGGCAGGAGCCAATTTTTCAGAAATGGACCCTCCGGCCGAGAAGAGCGCAAAATCAATCCCTTCAAAAGATTCCGGAGTCGCTTCTTGTACGGTATATGTGTTGCCCTTAAAATTGACTCGTTGCCCCGCCGATCTTGCGGACGCCAAGGGACGCAGCTCTCCTACCGGAAAATTGCGTTTTTCAAGTGTCTCCAACATCTTTTGTCCAACTGCACCTGTTACCCCAACCACTGCTACGTTATAAAGCTTTTTCCTCTCCATCATTAGCACTCCTTACACTACCATCTGTGCCAAAACGGCAAGACCGGCAACCGCACCGGGCCTTATCCGTTTCGGCTCAATGTTTAATATTTATACCTTTCAATCAAAACCGGTTGAAACTGTTTCTTTTCCAACGCAGCTTCTAAAGTAGGATACACGAGATCCATTTTTGCCACCAGAGAATTCATTTTTTTAAAAGGATCATCCTGACCAAATGGTACCATAAAAATATTCTTAGCGGACATTAATTTTGCAATGTTCGACATATTTAGGCCGAGTCCGTCGTTTGTGGAGATCGCAAGCACGACAGGACGATCATTTCGCATCGTTGCTTTTGCCGCCATCAGGACAGGAGAGTCTGTCATCGCATTTGCAAGACGGGAAATTGTATTCCCCGTACACGGTGCAATCAATAACGCATCAAGCTTCTTGCTCGGCCCTAACGGTTCCGCTTCCACAATGGAAGTAATCGGCTTTTGTCCGGTCAGCTGTTCAATCTCGGCGACCCATACATCCGCTTCCGCGAATCTGGTGCTTGTCGTTTGTACGGTATGTGAAAGGATGGGAATTACAGAAACTTCCATTTCCACAAACTTTTTCATCACCGGACGAATCTCGTCATAAGTGCAGTGGGATCCGGTAATTGCAAAACCGATCGTCTTGCCCTTCAGTTCCATGTTGTTACCTCCAGGATTATGCGTGATCCAAAACGAGGCGACAGATTGTTTTCGCAATAATCTGCCCTGCTGTTTTGGGCGCAACGATCCCTGGCAAACTTGGAGCAAGCAGCGCTTTGATGCCTCTTTTTTCAGCAAACCGAAAATCGGTTCCGCCCGGACTCGAAGCGATGTCGATAATGACACAGCTTTTCTTCATGCGGGCCAATACTTCCGATGTTAAAACCGGTGCAGGAATCGTATTGAATACAATATCCGCCTGTTGCAGCGCGGTCCCGATATTGGAAATATTGAAAGCGTCGAATCCCATTTCAATTATTCTCGCGATATCCGCTTCTTTTCGTGCTCCTGCTTTAACCTTTGCACCAATGCCTGCGCACATTCGAGTCAGCGTCATCCCGCATCGACCGAATCCAAGAACAGCAACATTGGAGCCATGGATCGTAAAATCCGTGTTCTCCATTGCCATTTGAATCGCACCTTCAGCTGATGGAATCGAATTTAAAATGGCCACTTCATCGAGTTCCATCAACTTAATCAAGCAAAGTCCATGCCGTCGGCTGGTTTCCGAAAGCACACTGCGGGCGATGCCGGTAAAGATCTTGCATTTCTTGGGAAGAGCAGAAAAATGATCATCTGTCAAAACGATCGGGCGTGCGGAATACTTGGATCCGATTGTCCAATCGTCACTCATACCGGTTACCGGCATTATTACTGCATCCAGATCCTGCAACACTTCGAGTGACAAGTTGGTCTTAACGGCATCCGCCATTTTCAACTCCAAGTCGTCGAATCCGATCAGGTACACGGAGGCGTCCAAATCCAGGGCGTGTTGAATCACTTCGATGATTCGCGCGTCCCCGCCTAAAAACGCCATCTTGATACCTGTTAGCATGGGTGACTGACCCCTTTCAAATCATTGTACGCAAAACATCCGAAATTTCAAGTTTAAATCTGTTTTAACAGCGCAATCCAGGCTTGCTCCATGCCGGATCGATGCACGTGCTCCATACTATGCATGAGCCCAGATCTCTGTTACACACCGGAATTTCTTTCCTTTTCAGTGAATTTTCCCCGCTTCAAATCCAGCAAAATCGTGTCTGTTCCTATCTTGTGAATGGACTCCCATGGAACCGATTGTTCTTCATGCTTCTTGCCAAATGAAAAAAAACGAGTATCAGCTGGTAAAATCAGGTATCCGATCCTTCCGGTTTTTGCATCAATCCAAAGGTCCGCATGCCCCAATTGGCCAATTTTTTCCCCATTTTCCATATCCACAAGTTCTCTGCCCGCCAGTTCGCTTAATCTCACAGCGACGTCCTCCCTTAGCAAAATTTGCCGCCACATTAGTAAAAACATTTCGTTAACATGTATGCGAAATGGGGATGAAAAAGTCCAGTAGAAAAGCCCGGCAAATAAAGAAAAGGGCTGCTCGTTAGAGAGCTGCCCTTCAGACATTTTATTTTCCCGTGGAACCGAATCCCCCGGTTCCACGACCAGTAGGCACAAGTTCTTCCACAACCTTAAGATTTGCTTGGATCACAGGCATAATAACCATTTGTGCGATTCGTTCACCAGGGTTCACCTCATATTCGCTTTCTCCCTGGTTCACGACTACACATTGAATTTCACCTGTATAATCACTGTCGATAACTCCAACCGAATTCGCCAAGTTAATTCCGTATTTGGATGCCAGCCCGCTGCGAGGAAACACAAGCGCAACATAAGACGGGGAAGGCAGTTGAATGGCAATCCCGGTCGGAATTCGAGCTTTTCCCCCGGACGGAATCAATACAGGTTCTTCTATACACGCACATAAATCCATCCCGGCAGCCCCGGATGTTGCATAATACGGCATTGGAAACCGTTCACCCATCAACGGAGACATTTTCTTAACCAAAATCTGCAAACCGTTATCCAACGAAGCAACACCTCACAATATAACCCAATTATAGTGCAACTTGTTGGCTTTCCACTTTGTTGCTCTTATACTCTTTTCCCTTGCGGTGAAAGTGACGATAAGATGTTGGTTGGGACCCGTAAAAAAACTGATTGACTTCGAATTCTATAGTAATCAGTTCGGCTTTTTCAAGTCCTCAAACGGTCCGATTGCCGACATCGCCATCGGGCCTTGGCAGACCCTCTTGGCTACTGCGTTGATATCTTCGAGAGTGACTTCAGTAATTCGCCGGACCGTCTCGTCCAGGGTGATTTGCTTGCCGAGCAGAAGCTCATTTTTTCCCAACCGGCTCATCCGCGAACTGGTGCTTTCGAGCGACAGCATTAAGGAGCCTTTTACCTGATCTTTTGCTTTGCGTAGTTCTTCATTCGTTATGCCGTTGGTTGCAAGATCCGCAAGAATCTCCCCAATCAGGTTCACCGCTTCCTGCGCCTGAATTGGAGACGTACCCGTATAGACGCCAAACGTTCCCCCATCCCGGTACGAAGAGTAGAAGCTGTAAACGGAATATGCCATTCCTCTTTCTTCCCGGATTTCCTGGAACAGTCGGGAACTGGAGCTTCCGCCAACGATGTTGTTCAAAAGAATCAGGGAATACACCGCCGGATCATCAAACGCATATCCCTGTGTAGCGAGACAAATATGGGCCTGTTCGGTTGCTTTCCGCCGCACCTGTTTATTCGCCTGGAAAACCGGCGCCACTTGAGGATCTGACACACGCTTGCCGCCCAAGGGGGAAAAATATTGTTCAGCCGCCCGGTGCACCTCATCCGCTTTCACATTGCCGGCAACCGCCAATACCAAATTATCAGGCGTGTAGTGCGAACTGAGGTAGGAGACCATATCCTCCCGCGTGAAGGCCAGAAGATTCGACTCGGGACCTAAAATCGTATAGCCAAGAGTATGATCGGGATACATGGTGGCCGCCAACAGATCGTGAACCTGATCATCCGGTGTATCTTCATACATTTTAATCTCTTCGATAATGACTTTTCGTTCTTTGGCTAATTCCTCGGGCGCCAATTTGGAGTTAAGCAACATATCGGCCAACGTTTCCAAAGCCAATTTAAAATGTTCATCCAAAACTTTCGCGTAGTAGCAGGTGTATTCTTTGGATGTAAAGGCATTGACCTGACCGCCAATTCCATCAAACAATTCCGCGATTTGACGGGCAGACAGTTTATTGGTGCCTTTAAACATCATGTGTTCAATAAAGTGCGACATTCCGTTTGTGGCCGGGGTTTCATCACGGGATCCCGAATTCACCCATACCCCTAGAGAGACGGAACGGACTGAAGAAATTTCTTCGACAACAAGCCGCATGCCATTTGACAATATCCCCTTGTAAAACAAAGACATCCTCCTTTAACCTGTACCTCCCATCAACTATAACAAAGGAAAGAAGTTCCTACAATCACTTTATTCGACTTTGCGAATTGGAGACAGAAGTTCACTGACCGTAACAAGCTGGAACCCCTTTTTCTTCAGGTCTGGTACTAGAGTACGCAAAGCGCCTAAAGTTGGTTCAGTCGGATGCATAAGAATCATGGCCCCGTTTCGTGCATGGGGAATGATGCGGTTCAAAATCTGTTCCTTGGGGGGGCGCCGCCAGTCGACTGTGTCGAGTGTCCAGAGTACTGTTCCCATTCCTTGACTTCTGGCGATTTTTACCGTGGCCTGATTAAAGGAACCGGACGGCGGTGCAAACCATTTGCTTTCCACACCCAGAACCTGTTTGATTTCCTCCTGCGTTTTCACAATCTGGTGAAGCTGTCGTTCAGGGGAGAGAGCTGCCATATCGGGATGGGTATACGCATGATTGCCTATCTCATGCCCCTCTGAAACAATTCGTTTGGCGACCTCGGGGTTTTTGGCCAGCCACGATCCGTCGAGAAAAAACGTCGCTTTGGCCGAGTTGTCCTTTAATACCTGTAAGATGCCATCGATGTATTCGGTGCCCCATGCCACATTGATCATCAAAGACATTTCTTTTTTGTGAGGATTTCCTTGATAAATCGGGAGGTTCGGATAATCGCTCAGTTTTATCTTGGGAGGCAATTGTTTGTACACATAGAAGTCAGGAGACTGACTTCCGTTTTTCTGGAAATTCTGCCATGTGGCCTCAACATCCAGTTCAATCCCATTCAATTCGGGGATTACATTCGGTTTCCCCGCGCGGCTTACAACCGCATCAATCGGCTGTTTAAACAGTTTGGAAGCTTTCCGCTGCAAATCCTCTTTGGTCAAGTTCTGTTGAATGGAGACGGTGCGCTTCTCCCATTCCGGATTTCCATTTTGGGCTGCTGCATCGGTTGCTGCAAGCATCAAAAGACAAACACCCGCCATCAGTATACGCAATTCGCTCACCCCTTCCTTAGAATTCGGTGTTATTTTGCGCAAAAAAACAGAAAAGAGCCAGAAACTGACTCTTTTCCACTTATTGTTTATTTTCGTATTGACGTCGGGGAGGTCTGTTCTCCCGCGGGCGGTTATCACGTTCCCTGCGCGGAGGTGCAGCTGCCGGATCCTCAGGCGGTTCCCCCCGAAGCTCCCGCAATGCTGCCCTGCGGGACAGATTAACCCGACCCTGCGGATCGATTTCCGTAACTTTGACCATAATTTCGTCGCCGACTTTTACGACATCTTCCGTTTTCTCCACTCTTTCCTCGGCCAGATGGGAGATGTGCACAAGTCCCTCTTTACCGGGCAGCACTTCCACGAAAGCGCCATATTTTTCAACTCGAGTAACTTTACCGTTATAGATCACGCCGACTTCTACTTCACGAACAATGCCTTCAATGATCGAACGGGCTTTTTCTCCCGCATCCAGGTCTGAAGTCGCAATGAATATCCGGCCATCCTGTTCGATATCGATCTTGACACCGGTCTCCTCAATGATTTTATTGATCACACGACCGCCTGGTCCAATCACTTCACGAATCTTATCCGGATGAATCTTCATCGTAATGATTCGCGGCGCATATTTGGACAATTCGGTGCGCGGCCCGGCGATTGCCTCCAGCATTTTATTCAAGATATGCATTCTTCCGCGGTGCGCCTGTTCCAAAGCCTGCTTCAAAATCTCCGGGTTGAGCCCTTTGATTTTGATATCCATTTGCAATGCAGTCACGCCGTTTACAGTTCCTGCCACTTTAAAGTCCATGTCACCCAAATGATCTTCCATGCCTTGAATGTCTGTCAGAACGGCATATTGTTCATCTTCTGCCACCAGTCCCATAGCTACTCCCGCAACAGGAGCTTTAATTGGAACACCCGCATCCATCATGGCAAGGCAGGATGCACAAATACTGGCTTGGGAAGTCGAGCCGTTCGATTCAAGCACTTCAGACACCAAACGGATCGTGTACGGGAACTCCTCTTCGGAAGGAATAATCGCTTCCAGTGCCCGTTCTCCCAACGCTCCGTGCCCGATCTCACGCCGGCCAGGCGGGCGTAAAGGGCGGGCCTCACCAACAGAAAAGGGAGGGAAATTGTAGTGGTGCATAAACCGCTTGGATTCCTCAAGATCCAGCCCGTCGAGAATTTGTACATCTCCTAAAGCTCCGAGTGTACAAATTGACAGGGCTTGGGTCTGTCCACGTGTAAACAATCCGGATCCATGTGTTCGGGGCAAAATTCCAACTTCACTGGTGATCGGACGCACTTCATCCAGCGATCGGCCATCCGGACGCATGCCTTCAAAAATAATCGCCCGTCGGACTTCTTCCTTCACGATATCGTATAAAACTTCTTTGGCATCCGCCATTTGCTCCTCGGTCAGTTCCGGGTTTTGCTCCTGCAGATAAGCCAAAGTCTCTTCCTTCACAGCGTTAATCGCGTCTTCACGGGCTTGTTTTTCCGGAGTCCGGATTGCGATCTTCATCTTTTCTGCAGCGAACGCGCGCACCTGCTGATTGATTGTATCATCCACTCGGTGTAAAACAACTTCCATTTTCGCTTTGCCAACCGCTTTCTGAATCTCCTCCTGGAAAGCGACCAACCGCTTGATTTCCTCATGGCCAAACAGGATCGCTCCCAGCATCACGTCTTCCGGAACTTCATTTGCACCGGCTTCCACCATCACAATTGCGTCCTTGCTCCCTGCCACGGTCAAGTGCATATCACTGTTCACTTCTTGGTCTACGGTAGGATTAATGACGAACTGACCATCAATACGCCCTACTATTACACCTGCAATTGGCCCTTCAAACGGAACGTCCGAAATCGTCAGCGCGGCTGAAGTCCCGATCATCGCTGCGATTTCAGGGGCACAATCCTGATCCACCGACATTACAATATTGACAATCTGGACATCGTTGCGGAATCCTTCCGGAAACAGCGGACGAATCGGACGGTCAATCAAACGGCCAGCCAAAATCGCCTTCTCGCTCGGACGACCTTCTCGCTTAATAAAGCCCCCGGGGATTTTCCCTACTGAGTACAGCCGTTCTTCGTAATTGACTGTCAGCGGGAAAAAGTCGAGGTCTTTTGGCTCTTTGGATGCGGTAACCGTGGAGAGAACCGCCGTTTCCCCATATCGAACCATAACGGCTGCGTTTGCTTGTTTCGCAAACTTCCCCGTTTCAATCGTCAGTTTTCTTCCTGCCAATTCTGTTTCAAAAATCTGTGATGAATTAGTTTGCTGCATGCAGGCAATAAGCCTCCCTTCTAACAACTCGTGAACCAACAAATAATAAATATGTACACAAACATATAAATTTCGGCATATGCACAGTATTTCCTTCTTTTTGAGACAAAAAACAAGAAGCGGGAGAAGTTCCCCGCTTCCTGATTATTTACGAAGGCCAAGTTTTTCAACAACTGCCCGGTAACGGTTGACATCCTTCTTACGAAGGTAGTTCAACAAGTTACGACGATGCCCAACCATCTTGAGGAGACCACGACGAGAGTGGTGATCCTTCTTATGGACGCGCAAATGGTCGTTCAAGTAGTTGATTTTGTTTGTCAGGATAGCGATTTGAACTTCAGGAGATCCGGTATCGCTTTCGTGTACCTTAAACTGATCGATCAATGCTTGCTTTTGTTCCACAGACAACGACATGCTGCGTCACCTCCTTTTCCAGTTATATCCCCTCAGCCCAGAAATCGTCGAGGTACTCGAAATCCATGCAGAGGTTCATTTGCCGATGACCGTAATAACCAATCTGCCTTGTGCAATATCCTTTGCCACAATATCAAATGTGCGTCCCGATACTGAGAGGAATCCCCGAAAACGGGTCGCTATCGGTACATTGCCGGGAATTTGTTTCGCAGCCCTGACAATGTCCTCCACTCGGATCCCCCGTTGTCGCTCCTCATATAGCCTTTGCTTGGCATGAACAGTGACAATGACTTTCATATCAATTGAATGGTTCTGTCGAACCTTCAAAATGACGATCTGTTTCAACGAACAGCGAAAAAAGGGTATCCTGAAACGCAACGAGGTACGGATCGGTGATCCCGTTTTTCCGGTACAGCTTCACCATTTCCCGGTTTAAGCGCTGAAACTCTTCGCTGATACAGATACGGGCCACTTCCCGACACAAATGAAACAGACGGGCATCACGTGAGTCAACGGATGGATATTTCACGGCACATATCCCCTTACAGCCAGGATGTGCTGTCAAAGTTAAATGCTCCGCTAATACCAGGTTGTAGTATAGCATAGATTGATACAAGAGTAAACAGACAGCACTCGATTGCTTCAAGTCTATGCTTTGTTTCAGTTGTCCTATGTCTGAAATTCCCCCACAAAATGACGTGAAGCGCTGTAGCAACACCGAGTACTTTGCGGGGACCCCGGTAATTGATATGGGATACCATCTTAGCGGGGAAAGCTTTCAAATCTGCGTTTCGCTTCCTGTACATCCGCCTGGATTTGCGCAATCAGTTCCTGAGCGGAATTAAACTTTTTCTCGGAACGGAGAAAATCCAAAAATTGAATTTTCATCTGCTTATGGTACAGATCCCCGGAAAAATCGAATAGATGAGCCTCAAGGGTAACCTGATTTTCCAAATCGTTAAAAGTAGGCTTATAACCAATATTCATGAGTCCACTTAACGGTTCGTCCATGTCAGCGAATTTACATTGAATCAGATATACGCCTGTGCGGGGAAGCACGAATTTGTGCAATGGTGCGATATTTGCCGTAGGAAATCCCAGTACCCTGCCTCTTCCTTCGCCGCGGACAACTTCCCCCAGAATCTCGTAGGGTTTTCCCAGCAGCTCGGCCGCCAGTTTCACTTCTCCCAAAAGCAGTTTTTCACGGATAAACGATGACGAAACTTTTTCCCCGTACAAATTGACAGCCGGCACGATATGAACCGCCCTTCCTGCTTCTTCCGCCAGCGCTTTTAGAGTGTTCGCATCGGCTCGCCCGCCGGCACCAAATCGATAATCAAAACCTACCACGATCGCTTTTGCATTCAAACGGAAGAGAAAGTCATGGACGAACGATTCTGCCGTGACAGAAGCGAATTGAGTGTCAAACTGGACTACATAACAGATGGTAACGCCCAGTTCTTCAAAAACCTCCAGCTTAATGGGCAGCGGAGTTAACTGCTGATCGTAGTTCGCTCCCGCACCAAGCACTTGCCTCGGATGGGGATCAAATGTCATAACAGCCAGGTTGACCCCTTTTTCAGCAGCTATCTTTCTGGCATCCTCAATAATTTGCCGGTGCCCCTTATGTACTCCGTCAAAATTCCCGAGGGCCATCACACTCGGTTCAAATGCTTGGTTACCCGGATTTCCCGTAATCCAAACAGTCTTCACAATTCGCGCCTCCCCTACTCTTTAAACACTTTCTCAGGTTTCGTAAAGACCTCCTGGTCCTCGACCCTGACCACACGATAAATAGCCAGCAGCTTTCCGGAACGGGATTCGATTCGTATACGATCCCCGACAGCAAGGGCGAATGTTTCAACCAAAGGGAAGGTCATCTCCATTCCATTCAAAACTCGCCTTTCCTGCTTGTCACTGACAGAATATACAGGAAGGTATTCGACCGCAACCGATGCGGAAAGAAGATAGCGCCCGATCTCCCCTTCCTCCTTGGCTCTTTCAAGCTCCTCCAAGGTATGGGACATTTCTAATGTAAAAGGTCCTGATCGGATTCGGGTTAGCCTGGACATATGAGAAGGGACTCCAAGCTCTCTGCCCAGATCATGACATAACGTCCGTATGTACGTTCCTTTTGAACATTCTACACGAAATTGAACCCTGGGATAATCAGTGCTTAGATCCATATGTAAAATCTCAATCGAGTAGATGGTCACCTTCCGCGCCGCCAGGACCACTTGTTCCCCTTGCCGGGCCAATTCGTAAGCGCGTTTCCCGTCTACCTTCAGAGCGGAGAAAGCGGGCGGAATCTGTTCGATTTCACCATGAAATCTCGAGAAAGCAAGGTTCACCTGTTCTTCCGTCAGAAAAACCTGGTCTACCTGTTCGACAACCTCTCCGGAGGCATCCTGGGTAGTAGTGGAAAAGCCGAATGTAACCTCTCCCTTGTAAGCTTTGCTTTGGTCAAGCAGGTACTCGGCAATTCGGGTTGCGCTGCCGATACAGAGGGGGAGAACACCGTCCACATCCGGGTCTAACGTTCCGGTATGTCCAATTTTTTTGATCCCCAGAATTCGTCTTACTTTGCCGACCACTTGATGTGAAGTCATACCTTTTGGTTTATTAACGACAATGATTCCGTTCATGACCTTAAAGATTCTCTCACTTTCGCAAGTACATCAGACTGAATTTGCTCAATGGATCCCTCGATAGTGCATCCCGCAGCGCGAGCGTGCCCGCCACCACCAAAAAACAGGGCAATTTCTCCAACATCAACCTGGTATTTGGAGCGAAAACTCACTTTCACCACACCCTCCGCTTTTTCCCTAAAGAGGATGCCAACCTCGACTCCCTGGATGTTTCGGGCGTAGCTGACCAATCCTTCCACATCTTCATCAGAGGCACCCACTCGCTTAAGCAGCTCTCTGTTGACAACAATCCAGGCCACTTTGCCGGTCTCATCCCTCTGTAAAGCGCCTAATGCCTCACGAATCAATAGTGCTTGTGACCATGATAAGGTCTCAAAGACACGGTCGGCAATGTCGTATGGAGACACACCTGCAGACAAAAGATCGGCGGCAATCCGGTGAACCTCAACGGTGGTATTGCTGTACCGGAACCCTCCCGTATCGGTAAGAATTCCCGTATATAAGCAGATTGCCATTTCGCGGCGGATATCTGTTCGCATATGGCGCGCCAGGTTATAGACGATTTGGGAGGTCGCCGCTGATTCCAAATCAACCAGATTCACTTTCCCGAAAGAATCGTTCGTTTTATGATGGTCGATATTTAAAATTGCAGCATTCTCCTCGAGTAACGCAGAACAGCCGCCTAACCGCTGCAGATCCCCACAATCGAGGGCCACAAGATTCGTGAATTTCCGATTTAATTCCGATGCCAGACGGATTTGTTCATTCATTGGCAAAAAAGTGAAACGATCGGGTACCGGTTCCTCGCAAGCAATCACAAAACGCTTCCCCCAAGCCTCCAGCAGGTGGGCCAAGCCGAGAGTCGAGCCCAGGGCATCCCCATCCGGCTGGACGTGGGTCAATACTAAAAAATCATCATGCTCTTTTAGAAAATCGGCAGCTTCCTGCAGCATTTGCTCCGTGTTCAAAGCTAGTCCCTCCTGTCGGAGTTGATATCGCGTAAAACCTCCTGAATCTTTGTGCTGTAGTCAAGTGAGGTATCGAGTTGGAAAATCAATTCGGGCGTCAACCGAAGCCGAATCCGTTTGCCCACTTCACTCCGAATGAAACCGGCTGCGCTCCGGAGAGCTTTCAATGACTCTTCCCTCTGTTCAGCAGAGCCCAAGACGGACACATATACCTTTGCAATCTGGAGATCTCCCGAGGCTTCCACGTCAGTCACCGTGATAAACCCGATCCGGGGATCTTTCAGTTCATTTTGGATAATATTCGAAATTTCTTTTTTCAATTGTTCGCCCACGCGACTTACTCTAATTTTTCCCATGGCAGTACACCTCCTGTAAGTTACCGGATAAAAAATCCAAGGACTTGGAATGGAAGAAAACCCGGTGCGTCTGATGCGACCGAACCGGGTGTTGAGAATTTATTGCACCTTGATGGCTTCCATCATGAACGCTTCAATGATGTCGCCTTCTTTGATATCATTGAAGTTTTCCAAGGTAACTCCGCACTCGTAGCCGGAAGCGACTTCACGTGCATCGTCTTTAAAACGTTTGAGCGAGTCGAGTTTCCCCTCGAATACTACGATCCCGTCGCGAATCACACGAACATCGGAGTTACGGGTAATCTTGCCGTCGGTTACATAGCATCCGGCAATCGTTCCGATTTTGGATACCTTGAATGTCTGCCGCACTTCGGCACGCCCCAAGATAACTTCCTTATACTCGGGATCCAGCATCCCTTTCATGGCAGATTCAATTTCCTCGATCGCGTTGTAAATGACCCTGTATAAACGAATGTCCACTTTCTCCGATTCGGCCATCTTGCCCGCATTCGGTTCCGGACGAACATTAAATCCGATTACGATTGCATTGGATGCAGTCGCAAGCAGAATATCGGATTCGGTAATCGCCCCGACACCTTTATGGATTACACGTACACGGACACCCGCTACTTCGATTTTCTCCAAAGAACCGGTCAGCGCTTCCACCGAGCCTTGAACATCCGCTTTAATAATGACGTTCAGGTCTTTAACTTCGCCTTCTTGTATTTGCTTATACAAATCTTCCAGCGTTACACGGCTTTGTGCACCGAGCTGCTCTTGCCGCTGCTTTGCGACTCGTTTATCGACCAGAGCGCGTGCCTTACGCTCATCGTCATACACGACAAACAGATCCCCAGCACTTGGAACTTCATTGAGACCCAAGATCTCCACCGGACCGGATGGACCGATTTCTTTCACGCGACGTCCTCGATCGTTCACCATCGCGCGCACTTTTCCGAACGTAGTTCCGGCAACTACAATGTCACCGATTTTCAGCGTTCCGTTCTGCACAAGTACAGTAGCAACAGGCCCTCGGCCTTTGTCCAATTCCGCTTCGATAACCGTTCCACGCGGTCTGGCAGCCGGGTCAGCCTTTAACTCTGCCATTTCAGCTACTAACAGAATCATCTCAAGGAGTTGTTCCAAACCTTCTTTTTTCTTTGCGGAAATCGGAACGAATATCGTATCTCCGCCCCACTCCTCGGCAACAAGCCCGTATTCGGTCAACTCCTGGCGAACCCGGTCAGGATTCGCATCAGGTTTATCCATCTTATTAACAGCCACAATAATAGGAACATTTGCCGCTTTTGCGTGATTAATCGCCTCAACGGTTTGCGGCATTACTCCGTCATCCGCTGCTACGACCAGAATCGTAATGTCGGTTACTTGAGCACCCCGTGCACGCATCGTGGTAAATGCGGCATGGCCGGGTGTATCCAGGAAAGTAATTCTCTTGCCGCCGATTTCAACCTGGTACGCACCTATATGCTGGGTGATACCGCCAGCCTCTTGCGCTGTGACATTGGTTTCGCGAATCGCATCCAGCAGTGTCGTTTTTCCGTGATCCACATGCCCCATGATGGTTACGATCGGAGGACGTTCTATCAGTTTTGTCGGGTCAACCTCTTCAACCAGCATGTCTAATGCTTCTTCATCCACAGGTTCTTTTACAACAACTTCAATACCATAATCGCCGGCAACAAGTTCGATTGCGTCCGTTTCAATCTCTTGATTAATCGTGGCCATGATCCCCAGGAACAAGAGCTTCTTGATCACTTCAGACGGTTCCCGTTTAATGAGTTTCGCCAGTTCTCCAACCGTCATCGGACCTTCAATTTCAATTTTTTTCGGTCCTTCCGGTTGTTTCGGAGCTTGCGCCGGAGGATATTGTCTGGTTTGATTTCCTCTGCCAGGCCTTTGGTTTCGGTTTGGAGGCCCGCCCGGTTTTCGATTGTCTTTATTTCCTTGTGGATTTTGTTTTGGTTTTTTAATGATCCGTTCCTCTCTGGTAAAAGCACGCACATCATCCAACACTTCTTCGACGATAGCACTTGCCTCCTGAGCGTGAGCGACCGTCGGACGAGGGCGGTTGCCCTGTCCCTGTGGCTGAGCTTGCGGACGGTTGCCCTGTCCCTGTGGCTGAGCTTGCGAACGGTTGCCCTGTCCCTGTGGCTGACCTTGCGAACGGTTGCCCTGTCCCTGTGGCTGACCTTGCGAACGGTTGCCCTGTCCCTGTTTCTGATTTTGTGGACGGTTGCCATGGCCATGGTTTGAAGAATGGCCTTGTGGACGATTGCCATGCTGCTGCGTGTTGGCACGCGGAGCAGGATTTTGGTCCGACTGGCGTTTTTCTTTACGCAGTTCCTCAGCATCTTGCTTTTCTTGAGCACGCTTCTTCAGATCCGCCATGAACCCTTCCACGGCGGTCACCATTTCCGGATCCATTACACTCATGTGATTGTTCACCTGTATATTGAGCCGATTTAAAATCGTAATGATCTCTTTGCTTGACATATTCATTTGTTTGGCGTATTCGTATACGCGTAACTTACTCACATGCTTCACCCCCGATTTGTTCCCTTGACAATTGCAAAATCCGTTCTGCGAATCCTTGATTCACAATTACAACAACAGCCCGCTCGATTTTGCCCAATGCCCGGCCAAGTTCCGCTTTCGAACCAACTTCAATCAGTGGAACGTTGTAACTGCGGCATTTGTCACGGTACTTCTTCTTAGTATTCGGGCCCGCATCTTGGGCAACCACGGTCAACAGCGCCTTTCCGGAACGCACCCGAGCCATACATGCTTCGTCTCCCGTTACAACAGCTCCGGCTCTCATCGCCAGTCCCAATAAACTATACAGTCGATCACTCATCTGATTTCACCGTCATCAAATCGGATTCGAGCTGCTGGTACACCTCATCTGATACGGTTGTTTTTAAAGAACGGTCCAACGCTTTTTTCTTCCTCGCAATTTGAAAGCATTCGGCAGTCTTGCATATATAGGCACCTCTCCCCGCCTTCTTGCCTGTCGGATCGAGGAAAACTTGATAATCGGGACTCAGAACGACGCGAATCAACTCACGCTTTGCTTTCATTTCTTGACAACCGACACATTTCCGAAGAGGGATTTTTTTCTGAGCCATGCAAATCCCTTCCTTTACTCTTCGACATCAGGCTCTGTATCGAGACCGGAGTCCCCGTTATTCAATCCAAGCTGAGATTCGCTCTTGATATCGATTTTGCAGCCTGTCAGCTTTGCCGCGAGTCGGGCATTCTGTCCCTCTTTTCCGATAGCGAGCGACAGTTGATAGTCAGGAACAACCACTCGTGCAACCTTTTCGTCTTCCGCCACTGCCACTTCCACACTGACCACTTTTGCCGGAGACAATGCGTTGGCAACAAACTCGGCAAGATCATCGCTCCAGCGAACAATATCAATTTTCTCACCTTTTAATTCATTTACGATGGCCTGTACCCGTGTGCCGCGAGGTCCAACACAAGCGCCGACCGGGTCGACATCCGGGTTTTTCGTATGCACTGCAATTTTTGAACGCTGTCCTGCCTCTCTGGATACCGACTTGATTTCTACGACTCCATCATAGATTTCCGGCACTTCCAGTTCGAACAGGCGCTTCAGCAGTCCCGGATGTGTGCGGGAAATCATTACCTGCGGGCCTTTCGTTGTCTTTTCAACTTTTGTAATATATGTCTTAACCCGATCATTGTGTTTGAACTTCTCGCCCGGCATCACTTCAGTAAACGGCAGCACCGCTTCAATTTTACCCAAATCCACATAGTAGTTCCGTGCGTCTTGGCGCTGGACGACTCCTGTTACGATATCATCCTCACGGTCAATAAATTCCGTGTAGATAAGACCTCGTTCCGCTTCACGGATCCGTTGGGTAACCACTTGCTTCGCGGTTTGTGCTGCGATTCGGCCAAAATCGCGAGGGGTTACCTCGATTTCCACAATGTCTCCGATTTGAAGAGCGGGGTTAATTTGTTCGGCCGCATCCAATGAAATCTCCAGCCTCGGATCAACAGGATCTTCCACCACTTGTTTGCGGGCAAATACTTTGACATTTCCCGTTTGCCTGTCAATGTCGACTCGCACGTTAGCTGCCGAATTGAAGTTTCGTTTGTAACCGGAGATCAATGCAGCTTCAATTGCATCGATCAGCACTTCTTTTTTAACCCCTTTTTCTCTTTCCAGCTGTTCCAGAGCTTCCATAAAATCAACATTCATAAAACCGCTTCTCCTCCTTTAGATCAGGATGATCTACTCCGCGGTGCGCCGCACATGGACGTGCCAGTGTCGAACCCGCCACAGGACGCGACGCTTCTGTTCGAGCCCGTATCGACGCGGGCGTTTTTAGCGGAGTAACATTTTTTAAAATGTGACAGACAAACGAGCACTGGCAATTTTGCTGACCGGTATCTCGTATTTTTTGCGGACCGTTTTTTGCAGTTCGGCCAGGACGAGCAGCTGATCATCATAAGAAATCAACTCGCCTTCAAAATCCTTTTTTCCTTCCACCGGCTCAAATGTCGTAATATGTATCTGTTTTCCGACAGATTTTTCAAAATCAGCCGGTTTCTTTAAGGGGCGCTCGGCACCAGGAGAGGAAACTTCCAGAAAGTAACTAGTCGGTATCGGGTCAACTTCATCGAGCATAGCCGATAAAGCTTCACTCACTCTTCCGCAGTCTTCAATGTCAACCCCTCCAGGCTTGTCAATGAAGATTCGAAGGAACCAGTTGGCACCTTCCTTTGCGTACTCCACATCAACCAATTCGAGTCCTTCTTGGTCTACAATCGGTGTGACGAGTTCTTCCACAATATCCACAACTCTGGGTTTAGACATTCTATCCCTCCTGGATCTTATTGACCCCTTATATAATATCGAAAGAGTGGGTTTCCCCACTCTCGAAGATCGACAATATCCTCTAATTTACCCAGCTAATTATAACACGGGAATGATGGTTATGCAAGTAAGGAACCCCGCTGAGAGCATCGCCTTCTTACTTCATTGGGTGCTAAAACAAACTGAGCTGGTTAGTTTCCGGCAAATCTTTCAAACAACCGAACCCCTGTAAGAGTTCGATTACTGTTTTGGAAGCACGGGAGCGCTGCTGAAGGTCTTCCACCGATAAAAACGGTCCATTTTCTCTTGCCGCAACAATCCCTTTGGCAGCCGATTCGCCGACACCTGCAAGAGCGCCGAACGGCGGCAGCAAGCCATCCTCCAGAATCTGGAATTTCGTTGCATCCGACTTATACAGGTCCAGCGGATAAAATTTATACCCTCTCGCCGTCATTTCGAGCGCCATCTCCAATACGGTATGGAGGGCTTTCTCCTTGGGAGCCGCGTTGATTCCTTTCGCTTCAATCTCCTCAATCTTTTTCCAGATTGCATCATATCCTTGACACATCAACTGCAGATCAAAATCATCCGCGCGGACTGAAAAATACGTAGCGTAGAATTCAAGGGGGCGGTGCACCTTGAACCAGGCAATTCGAACCGCCATCAGCACATAAGCGGCTGCGTGGGCCTTCGGGAACATATATTTGATCTGTTTGCAGGACCAGATATACCAATCCGGAACTCCAAACGACTTCATATATTCCTCGTCTTCCGGCGTGACGCCTTTCCCCTTGCGAACAGATTCCATGATCTTAAACGCCCGTCCGGGGTCAAGTCCCTGATAGATCAAATATACCATGATATCGTCACGGCAACCAATTACGTCCGGAAGTTTACAAATCCCTTTCCGGATCAATTCCTGGGCATTGTTTAACCAGACGTCCGTCCCGTGTGACAAACCTGAGATCTGAACAAGTTCGGCAAATGTGCTTGGTTTGGTGTCTTCCAGCATTTGACGGACAAACTTTGTGCCAAACTCGGGAATTCCATAGGTTCCCGTCTTCGAGCGAATCTGCTCCGGAGTTACCCCCAACGCTTCCGTCCCGCTGAACAATGACATCACTTTCGCGTCGTCCGTCGGAATTGTCTTCGGATCAATACCGGTCAAATCCTGGAGCATACGAATGACAGTCGGATCGTCGTGACCGAGAATATCCAGCTTTAACAGGTTATCATGAATCGAATGGAAGTCGAAATGGGTGGTGCGCCATTCCGAACTGTTATCATCCGCCGGATATTGAATCGGACAGCAGTCATAGATATCCATGTAATCCGGTACAACTATAATTCCGCCCGGATGCTGCCCGGTTGTTCGTTTAATGCCGGTACACCCGCCAACCAACCGGGCCACTTCAGCCCCGCGGAAGGTCTTCCCTTTCTCTTCCGCGTATTTCTTCACATACCCGAAGGCGGTTTTCTCCGCAACTGTAGCAATTGTCCCGGCTCGATAGACATAATCTTCGCCGAAAAGCTCCTGCGTGTACTTGTGAGCCCGGGGTTGGTATTCACCGGAGAAGTTCAAATCGATATCCGGAACCTTGTCTCCTTTAAACCCAAGGAAGGTTTCAAACGGAATGTCCTGGCCGTCTTTTTTCAATTTGGTTCTGCATTTCGGACAGTCTTTGTCCGGCAAATCGAATCCCGACCCCACGGAACCGTCCGCAATGAATTCACTGTGTTTACAGGATGGACACAGATAATGCGGCGGTAACGGATTCACTTCCGTAATTTCCGAGAACGTTGCCACCAGAGAAGATCCGACCGAACCCCGCGATCCAACCAGATAGCCATCTGACAGCGATTTTTTCACAAGTCTTGAGGAAATGAGATAGATCACGGCAAACCCGTGCTTAATAATCGAGGTCAGCTCTTTTTCCAATCGTTTCTCCACAATTTCCGGCAAAGGGTCACCGTACAACCTGCGGGCCATTTCATAGCACATGTTGCGCAGTTCGTCATCGGCACCTTCAATAATCGGAGTGTACAACTTGTCAGGAATCGGGCTGACATCTTCAATCTGATCCGCTATGAATTGAGAGTTCTTGACAACCACTTGCTCTGCCGTTTCATTCCCGAGGTAGGAAAAAGCGTCCAGCATCTCATTGGTGGTCATGAAATACAACGGTGGCTGGTCCCCGGCCTGAGAGTCTCCAACCGCCTGCAAAAATACATCCCGGTAAATTTCATCTTCCGGATTCAAAAAGTGAACGTCCCCTGTCGCGACAACAGGTTTATCAAGCTGCTTTCCAATCTCAACAATCTGCCGGTGGTAATCTTTCACCGAATCAAGAGATGAAATAGATTCGTTTTTAAGCAGCGGTTTATAATGTTCCAACGGCTGGATTTCAAGATAATCGTAGAATTCCGCTATCTCTGTCAGTTCTTGTTGATTCTTCCCGCGTAAAATGCCTTGGAATAATTCCCCTTGCTGACAGGCAGTTCCCACCAGCAATCCTTCCCTGTGTTTCACCAACAGACTGCGTGGGATTCGCGGATGACGGTAAAAGTATTTCACGTGGGATTCGGACACAATTTTATACAGATTTTTAAGTCCGGTTTTGTTCTTCACCAGAATGGTTGCATGAAACGGACGCACCTTCGAATAATCGACATGTCCGTCATTCTCGTTTAGCTGGGACAACCGTTCGATTCCCCGTTCTCTTATGTCTTTCAACATGTACTGGAACACTTTTGCGGTGGCTACCGTGTCATCCAGCGCCCGGTGATGGTTCACCAGTTCAATCCCGAACTTGTTGGTCAATGTTTTCAGTCGATAGTTCTTTTCAGATGGATATAACTTACGAGCCAGCGGCAAGGTATCCAGTACCGCATTGGTCCATTCCGGCATTCCGATTCGGGACGCACACACCGTTATAAATCCGAGATCGAATTCCGCATTATGTGCGACCAGCACGGCGTCACCGACAAATTCACGGAATTTCGGAAGCGCTTCTGCCAGCTTGGGCTGACCTTTCACCATCTCATTTGTGATTCCGGTGAGTTCAGTAATCTTGGGTGAAATCTCAACTTCCGGATCAATCAGCGTTGTCCATTCACCAATGATCTCTGACCCCTTCATTTTGACGGCCGCGATTTCAATCAGAGTATTTTCTGCCGCGTTGAGACCGGTAGTCTCTGTATCGAACACAATATAAGGAGTCTCATCATTGATCTCGTAATTGTTGGAGTCCGTTACTTTGTATACGATCGGCACTCCATCATCGACCACATAAGCTTCCAACCCCAGGATACTTTTAATGCCCGCCTTCTTGGCGGCGCTGTAAGCTTCCGGAAATGATTGCACAACACCGTGGTCGGTTACGGCAATCGCCGAATGCCCCCATTTTGCAGCTTGTTTCACCAGATCGCCGACCGGAGTCACCCCATCCAGTGTACTCATCTGAGTATGGAGATGCAGCTCGACCCTTTTTTCTTCTGCCGTATCACGACGGGCAGGAGGATCAATTTCAAACAGATCCTGGGCAATCAGAACAAGCTCTTTGGCAAACGTGTCGAATTGGACGGAGCCCCGTACATGTACCCATTTACCGTTGGCCAATAACTTCAATGATTCCAACGCTTTGCCTTCCTTGGCAAAAATCTTGCACATGATCGAGTCCGTATAATCCGTTACATTAAATTGAAACAGAGTTCGTCCGCTGGCCAGTTCCCGGGTTTCCAGAGCAAAAACTTTTCCCTTAACCGCGACTTTTCGCATTTCATCTCCGATCATCCGAATCTCGGTCAGCAGATCGTCAATCGGTTTACCGATCGCCAGCTTTTCTTGGGCGTTCGTCTCAGGTGAAGTCTGCTGGTTCTTCTCTTTCTCCTCTTCCGCGACAATGGCCTGCCGCATCTGCTCCACAAGAATCTGTTCTTCCGCCATGTTCTTTTGACGGATCGTTTCTACCTTTTCCTGTGCTTGTTCGTCCAAGCGGAACTTTAATTGAATCGAAAGTCCGAGCTCCTCGCGAAACCATTTTTCGATGACCGAAGGAATCCCTTTTTTCTGCAAATGCTCGACGGACAGCTGGTTCAGCAGCGAAAGAGTAAGCTGATTGTCGGTCAATTCCCGCTCTGCTTGCCGAAGTGTGCTGGCGGAAACAGGATCGTTTCCGCATACCTGCTCAATGCTCAGATTCCAGTAAGCATCCACCCAACCTTTCAGATTGGTTACCTCAGTCGGGTAACGAAAACGTGTTTTCACAGTGGCTTTCAGAGGCAGCCGCTGGCGGAATCCTTCTACAATCTGTTCATATACGGCCGGCGGCAAACGGTTCGGACAAGCGAGACAAACCACCACCTGCTGCTTCGACCGGGATACAATCACTTTTTCAATTAACGTTTGTTCCGCATGCTGGAGAACCTCCTGCTCACTCAACCCCAGCATCTCCCGAAACACCGAAAGACGTCTCCCGTTTGTTTCCACCAAGCTCAAAGGTCAAACCTCCTTAACACAATCCCACCAAAGTGACGTGAAGCGTTGTAGCAACACCGAGTACTTTGGTGGGGACCCAAACTCAATTCGTGTTACTTCCCGATCACCCGCATGATTTCCCAGTACATTTTCAAACGGGCGGCAACCCCGCGTGCCAGCCCCAGTTTTTCTTCCTTCATGCGTTGAGTCAAATCGTGCAGAATCACTTCTACAACCGGCAGCCGCAAGCGTTTGGCATGGTTGGTCATGGCCAGATCCACACCAAAGCGGGTGGTTTCAAGAGCCGGCATACTCTCTAATAATTCGCGGCGCAGTACCCGTTGACCTGTTATGGAAGGAGCAATTTTTTGGGCCCAATCGGTCCGAAACCGGCCGGAAGAAAATATGCCCATCGACATGGCGGCTTCTCCGTTTAAAACCGGTTGTCCGAGCGCTTCTACATGGTGAGGCTGCAAGCCGATTAAATCGGCATCCAACAAGGTGAGAAAAGGGGTCTCGCTTGCCCTCAACCCGGCAGCGATGGCCCCCCCTTTGCCTTGATTCTGTTCCAAGCGGATTACACGAACCCCAAACGAATTGGCAACTTCTGCCGTTTGATCGGAAGATCCATCATCCACCACTATAATTTCGTAAAAACAATCCATATCTTTCACGACACAAAGAACGTGCGGAAGATTGGCAGCTTCGTTGTATGCGGGAATAATCAACGTATTCACGTGGAAAGAGCCACCTCCAGTGTGATGGAAGCTCCTTGCAAGGGAGCCAATTGTTAGTAATTGTTCTCCCCATGTCCCCGTGTTTTTAATCCCCGGGACGCGGTTGACTTACCCGATCTGCTTCACAGCTTGGACGATGCGGGTAAGCGCTTCTTCCAGCGCAAGGTCCAATTGTTCATTGTGGCGACGCTCTTTATATTCGACCCGTCCGTCAGCCGCTCCTTTTCCGATCGTAACACGAATTGGAATTCCGGTAAGGTCGGAATCTTTGAATTTGACTCCCGGACGTTCATCCCGATCATCCAACAAGACTTCCACGCCGTTGGAACGCAAGCGTTCATACAATTCTTCGGCGAGTTTCATCTGCGTCTCGTCTTTTGCAGATACAGGAATCAGGTGAACATGGAAAGGAGCAACCGACAGCGGCCAGATAATCCCGTTGTCATCATGATTCTGTTCAACGATGGCAGAGAGTACGCGTGATACTCCAATCCCGTAGCATCCCATGATCATGACTTGCTCCTTGCCGTTTTGATCCAAATACTTGGCACCCAGTTTCTCACTGTACTTGGTACCCAACTTGAATACATGCCCAACTTCGATTCCGCGATAGAATTTGAGAGTCCCTTCGCAGCGGGGGCAAGTATCCCCTTCAATCACGTTTCGGAAATCCCCTGTCTTTTCTACAGAAAAATCGTGACCCGGCCGGACATTTTTGATATGGTGGTCCTGCTCATTAGCGCCAACAATTCCGAATGGCATTGCCGCCACTTCCCGATCGACCAGAATCGGAACGGATAATCCGACAGGGCCGGCGAAACCGACCGTTGCGCCGGTGACTTTTTGCGTGGTCTCCGCATCAGCCAGTTCCACATTTTCAGCGCCCAGGAAATTTTTGACCTTAATCTCGTTTACCTCGTGATCCCCGCGAACCAGAACCGCCACAGGTTGACCGTCCACGTTATAAATTAACGTTTTAATCAGCTGCTTGGGATCAATGCCGAACGCTTCTGTTAATTGATCAATCGTTCGAATCGCGGGTGTATGAAACTTCTCGTGTTCGCCGACTGTAACTTCACGGTACTCTTGCTTCCCCGGGCCTGACTCCGCTTTTTCCAAATTCGCGGCATAATCGCAATTGGTGCAAGTGGCGATCGTGTCTTCCCCGATATCGGCCAACGCCATGAATTCATGCGTGCCTCCTTCACCGCCGATTGCACCTGCATCCGCCTCTACGGGCCGGAAGTTTAACCCGCATCTGGTAAAAATGCGTGAGTATGCGTCATACATCGACCAGTAGGTTTTATCCAGTCCCTCCCAGTCTCCATCGAAAGAGTATGCGTCTTTCATTAAGAACTCTCGGCCCCGCAACAGGCCAAACCGAGGACGCCGTTCATCCCGAAATTTGGTTTGAATTTGATAAAGATTCATCGGCAGCTTCCGGTAGGAACGAACCTCATTCCGGACGAGGGTCGTAACCACTTCTTCGTGAGTGGGACCCAGCGCAAACTCCCGTTCATGCCGATCTTGAAGCCTGATTAATTCAGGTCCATACACCTGATAGCGTCCTGACTCCTGCCACAATTCCGCAGGCTGCATCGCAGGCATCAGAATTTCTTGCGCTCCGGCTCTGTCCATTTCTTCACGGACGATCGTTTCCACTTTTCTTAAAACCCGCCATCCCAACGGCAAATATGTATAAATTCCGGCAGCTACCTGGCGAATAAAGCCGGCCCGGAGCATCAGCTTATGGCTGACAGCTTCCGCCTCTGCCGGGGCTTCGCGAAGTGTCGGCACTAAATATGTACTCTGGCGCATTTTGCATCCTCCCATTCTTTCATAATGATCTATGATTACGACTTACCCAGCCTTCGAGCCGCCTCGCGAGCCCATTGGTCAACGGCTGCGATGTCGTCCAGCGTAGGATGGTGAATCGAGGTGTGCTGCTCCATAACTTGCATCAAGATTCTCTCAATATCCAAAAACCCTATTTTTTCACGCAAAAAAAGGTCTACTGCAGCTTCGTTGGCCGCATTTAATACCGCAGGCATACTGCCGCCCGCTTTCCCGGCTTCATAAGCCAGTCCGAGAATCGGGAACCGAACAAGGTCCGGTTTGCGGAATGTAAGTGTTCCAACGGAAAGCAAATCCAGGGAAGGCCATGAAGACTCCAGACGATTCGGATACGATAAAGCATATTGAATCGGGATTCTCATATCCGGAGTACCCAATTGGGCCAAAACCGAACGGTCCCGAAATTCTACCATGGAATGAATTATGCTTTGCGGGTGGATAAGCACCTCAATTTGTTCGTAAGGAAGTCCGAACAACCAGTGCGCTTCAATTACTTCCAATCCTTTATTCATCAGAGTAGCCGAATCAATTGTAATTTTGGCCCCCATTGACCAATTCGGGTGGGCGAGGGCATCCGCACGACTGGCAGCAGCCATTTCCTTTCTGCTTTTATCCCGAAATGCGCCACCAGAAGCGGTTAATAAAATTTTCGCCACGTCCTTCTGATTCGTACCGTGAATGCATTGAAAAATGGCTGAATGTTCACTGTCTACCGGAAGAATCCGCGAACCGTGACGTGCTGCCAGATCCGTCACCAGATGGCCTGCAGCCACCAATGTTTCCTTATTGGCTAGAGCTATATCTTTTCCTGCTTCAATCGCGGCTATAGTGGGACGTAATCCCATGGCCCCCACAACTGCAGTTACAACGATTTCTGCCTCGGAATATGTAGCGACCGCATGTAAACCCGCTTCTCCTACCTCTACTTGTAACGTACCGCCAAACCGTTCTTTCAGTTCTGCTGCAAGTGAAGGGGTGGCGACAGAAACCAGCGCCGGGCGAAATTTTTCAATCTGTTGAATCATCACAGGCAAGTTGGAGCCTGCCGCCAGTGCTGCCACTTCAAATTCGTCCGGATGAGCGGCCGCAACATCCAAAGTTTGCGTTCCAATCGAACCTGTTGATCCTAATATAGCCAGTTTTTTGGGCATTCTGTCACCTCAGAATCGAAACAATAACACTTCTGCACGCTGCTTTGAAGCTAAAAATCAAATACAAGAACGAGTAGATAATACGCGATGGGTGCGGCAAACAGCAAGCTGTCAAACCTGTCCAACACTCCGCCGTGCCCCGGAATGATCTCGCCGGAGTCTTTTACATCCAGCGACCGCTTCAGTCCCGACTCTACAAAATCTCCGATTTGTCCCGCCACCGAAATGGCCATTGCACCAACAATCCATTGTTGGATCGGATGATCTGTTCCCAAAAAGAGAGAGTAAGCAATCCCTACCAGAGCAGCAGCCGCCACCCCACCTATTGTCCCAGATACAGTTTTGTTGGGTGAGATCGATGGCCAAATCTTTGGTCCCCGAACCGCTTTCCCAACAAAATAGGCTGCGATGTCGGTTGCCCAAATCGAGAATAGAACAAACAGAACCAACCAAAGTCCATCCGGCAGCCCCCGAAGCTTCAACACATAGTGCAGGGACAAACCAATATAAATCGTGCCGACAAGAATATAGGAGATATCCCGAAAAGTAAAACGATTCTTCATTCCCACGGTCAAAAGCAAAAAACCATAAACCACCCAGAGCAGCGCAGCCTCTTTCGAGTGAAGCCATTCCGCACCAAACAAGATCCAAATCAGAGTTAACAGGAAACCTGCCAACGAGGGGATTTCAAAGTAACGATACCCCTTCATCCGGAGAAATTCTGAAAACCCCACTATCCCCAAAAAAGAAATGAGTCCGGTAAACCAAGCGCCTCCTAAGTAAACAAGCGCCAAAATACCGGGTCCGCCAATGATTCCTGTCAGAACTCTTTGGTACAACACCTAGGGCTCACTCCTATTTTAGTCCTCCAAAGCGTCTACCGCGTTTTTGGTACGCTCGAATAGCTTCGTAGAAATGCTCTTTCGTGAAATCAGGCCAAAAAACATCTGTGAACCAAAGTTCTGTATAGGCTAACTGCCAAAGCAGAAAATTGCTCAATCTTAATTCGCCGCTGGTTCGAATCAACAGATCCGGATCCGGTATGCCTTTTGTCAACAAACGAGAATTGACAGCCTCCTCGTCTATGTCATCCGGTGACAGTGTCCCGGCACGAACCTCTTCCGCAAGGGATTTGATGGCATTGACGATTTCGAAACGGCTCCCGTAATTCAGTGCTATATTCAACAACATTCCCGAATTGTTTGCGGTTTTTTCAACCGCTTCCGAAACCGACTCCCGAGTGTGTTTTGGCAGCGATTCAAGTTCACCGAGAATTTGAATTCGCACATTTTGTTTAATCAGGCTTTTTAGCTCCAACAGGAGAAACTCCTGCGGAAGACGCATCAAGAACTCAACTTCCTGTTCGGGTCGTTTCCAGTTCTCGGTTGAAAAAGCATAGAGAGTAAGGATTCGAACACCTATATCATTGGCTGCCCGGGTAATATTTTTTACCGATTCCATTCCCGCCCGATGGCCGGCGATCCTAGGCAACCCGCGTTTCTTTGCCCAACGCCCGTTACCGTCCATAATCACCGCGACGTGATAAGGAACCCCTCCAGAAGACAGTTCGTTCACGTTGCTTGTTGTCTTGCGTTGAAATAAATCCTTAAGGTTCATCGTCGTCAGTCCCCCGGAATATAAAAAAAGCTTCTGTCGAAGCGCCCCCAAACGGACGTGAAACCGCATATGGAGGAAAACTTGGCATTCGCCAAATCCCTGAGGCAGGTGAATGCCAAAGTTATACCAAGTCAGACTTCCATGATTTCTTGTTCTTTTGTTGCCAAAGCTTTATCGATCTCGCCGATAAACCGATCCGTTGTATTTTGCACTTTCTCTTGAGCGCGGCGGCTGTCATCTTCGGAAATATCACCGGCTTTTTCAAGTTTTTTGATATCCTCGTTGATATCCCGTCGAATGTTTCGAACGGCAACGCGTGCATCCTCCGCCATTTTCCGAGCCATTTTGGCCAGTTCCTGTCTTCTTTGTTCCGTAAGAGCCGGGATTGCAATTCGAATCACGGTTCCATCATTGGTAGGAGTTAATCCCAAATCCGCTTTCATGATCGCTTTTTCAATCTCGGATAATGCACCCTTGTCCCAAGGAGTGATAACCAGTAGACGCGGCTCAGGTGCACTGACGCTCGCAAGTTGGTTAATCGGCATTGTTGAGCCATAATAATCAACCTGGACCTTGTCAAGAATTCCGGGATTGGCACGGCCCGCCCGAATGGTTGCAAACTCTTTTTTAAGATTTGCGATGGCTTTATCCATCCGTTCATCCATACTTTTCATCAGATCATTCATCATTTTTGTTCCCCCCGTACAACAGTACCAATATGTTCACCCAAAACAGCTCGCTTGATATTGCCTTCTTCCGAAATATTAAAAACAATAATGGTCATATTATTGTCCATACAGAGAGAGATTGCGGTTGAATCCATTACGCCCAACCCTTTGTTAAGCACTTCCAGGTAGGATAACTCTTGGTATTTGACTGCATCCGGATTGGTTCTTGGATCGGCATTGTATACGCCGTCCACTTTGTTTTTTGCCATCAGAATGACTTCTGCTTCAATTTCCGCAGCGCGAAGAGCTGCTGTAGTATCGGTTGAGAAATACGGATTGCCTGTTCCTGCGGCAAAGATCACAACACGTTTCTTTTCCAAATGTCGGATCGCTCGCCGGCGAATGTAGGGTTCAGCGACCTGGCGCATTTCGATAGACGTTTGAACTCGCGTCTGAACACCGGCATTTTCCAATGCGTCCTGCAGAGCCAGGGCGTTCAAGACAGTTGCCAACATTCCCATATAATCGGCGGTCGCCCGGTCCATTCCCTGTGCACTGCCGGAAACTCCGCGCCATATATTGCCGCCACCGACTATAATGGCGACTTCCGTTCCCAATGCCACAATTTCTTTAATTTGGGAGGCAGTCGAATTGATCACCGCGGCATCAATTCCGTATCCGCCCGCACCGGCGAGGGCTTCACCACTCAATTTCAGAACTACCCGCTTGTACTTGGGTTGCAGCATATTCACCCTCCACTTCCTAAAAATTCAACAAAAAGGATTTCACTCCTGCAGAGGCTGGAAAAAAGGGAACACACTTTTGTGTTCCCCCCCTATTATCCTTGGATTTTTGCTTGGGACAGTACTTCTTCCACAAAGTTGTCCTGCTTCTTCTCAAGTCCCTCTCCCATTTCATAGCGTATGAAGCGACGAATGGAGATGTTTTCGCCAATTTTTGAGATTTTCTCGTTGAGCAACTCCTGAATGGTTTGATCCGGATTCTTTACAAACTCCTGCTCGAGCAAGCAAGTATCTTTGAAAAATTTGTCGATTCGACCTTCCACAATTTTGTCAACGATGTTAGCCGGCTTGCCTTCATTGAGAGTTTGCGCCCGCAGAATTTCTTTTTCTTTCTCAACATCTGCCGCAGGAACTTCCTCACGACGAACATACAAAGGCTTGGCTGCCGCAATATGCATAGCTACATCCTTAACGAATGAACGGAATTCTTCCGTCTTTGCAACAAAGTCGGTTTCACAGTTCACTTCAACCAATACGCCAATCTTACCGCCCATATGTATGTAAGATTCAACTACACCTTCTGCAGCAATTCTGCCCGCTTTTTTGGCAGCAGCCGCCAAACCGCGTTCACGGAGAATTTCAACCGCTTTTTCCATATCCCCGTTTGCTTCGGTAAGCGCTTTTTTGCAATCCATCATCCCGGCACCGGTTCTCTCACGAAGCACTTTCACATCATTAGCTGAGATACTCATTTTGAAGCCCTCCTTAATTATAATTATTTCCATGGAACCACTCTTCAACCATGTAAAAAGGGTGCCCAGGGTCGTCCAACCCTACCGCACCCCTCCATCAACTATTAAACCGTTTGCTCTTCTTCAACGCCGCCTTGAGCGCCTTCGATCAACGCGTCAGCGATCTTGGCAGTCAACAATTTAACCGCGCGGATTGCATCGTCGTTACCCGGAATCACATAGTCAATTTCATCTGGGTCACAGTTCGTGTCAACGATTCCGACAATCGGAATCCCTAGCTTTTTAGCTTCTGCAACTGCAATACGCTCTTTACGGGGATCAATGATAAAGAGTGCGCCAGGCAAGCTCTTCATACCCTTAATACCGCCGAGGAACTTCTCAAGACGTTCCATTTCTTTCTTAAGTTGAATCACTTCTTTTTTCGGAAGCACGTCAAACGTACCATCTTCCTGCATGCGCTCAAGCTCATGCAGACGTTCAATCCGCTTACGAATCGTTCCGAAGTTGGTAAGAGTACCACCCAACCAACGTTGGTTCACATAGAACATACCGGAACGTTCCGCTTCCTCTTTCACGGAATCTTGAGCTTGTTTCTTGGTTCCCACGAAAAGCATGGTTTTGCCTTCCGCCGCGAGGTCGCGAACAAAATTGTATGCTTCCTCGACTTTCTTTACAGTCTTTTGCAGGTCAATAATGTAAATGCCGTTGCGTTCGGTGAAGATGTAGCGAGACATCTTTGGGTTCCAACGACGTGTCTGATGACCGAAGTGTACACCCGCCTCCAGAAGTTGTTTCATGGAGATAATCGCCATATCCTCTACCTCCTTTCAAATGGTTGATTTCCTCCGCTGCCGTCATCCCGCAGAAAACAACCCACCAGACAGGCCCGACTCCATTTGCAGCGTTCATCCGCAATGTCGTCTGGCAAATGTGGTGCGCTGCACCTTTCTTACGGTCTATACAGCGTGTGTATTAACACCAAGTGATACTATACCATACGCGGCAATTATCACGCAAGAAAAACAACACACAAAAAAAAGACACAAAACTAAAAAAGCCATAGTCTCTGCATACCATGGCAATCACAACAAGCCTCAATTACGGAGCTTTCCCCGAAGTCAGAATCTGCAGAATCTGTCCATAATCGCCTTTGACAGGCAAGTCATAGGTTCCAATTCGGATTTGATTGGTTTTATCCTTAGCTGCCTCCAAGAAAGCGTTCGAGTCAGTGACAACCCCTTTTTTCACCAGCAGCTCCGCAATCTCAGCCGCCGTCATCCCCTCCGTGATCAGAATCTTTACCTTATCAGAGGTTTTAGGAGCTTCCTGGTTTGGCGTTGCGGCAGCAAGCGGATGCTGATTCGTTTGCGGGGGGTTCCCGCCGGTCAATGAGGAGTCGCTAACAGGAAGAGTGTCTTTGGAACTCACCAAATCGGACACTCCAAATAAAATGGAAGCAGCAATGAGACCGGTTCCAAGTCCCAAAAGGAAGTTTCGGTTCTGAATCATACGGCATTCCCCTGCTTAACCAAACTAAGGATCATTTGGATCTCGCCCATACCAATCCCAGTATCTTTCGAAATCTGTTCCGGTGTTCGTCCTTCCTTCGACATCATGACCACCCGGCTGTAGTGTTCGTTGAATACGATTGCCGGTGTAGCTTCAGGCTGCTCAACCGTTTTCTGAGCACCGCTCGCTTGTCCCAACCGCTCAATTTTTGTTTCCAGCTGGCCGATTCGTTCTCGATTCGCAGCTGTTTCCTGTCTGAGTTCGGCTTGCAGTTGCTGTATGGTATCAATCAGATACTGGTTCTCCTTTTCAAATTCATCCATGAAAGCGTGCAGACTGGCCTCGAGTTCTTTGTCTTGAGAGTTATCGGAAGTCTCCTGTTTTCCTTTTAAAATCCCATATAAAACGACGGCTATTCCCAATAAGGAAACGAATAAAAACATGTTCAAAAGCGTTTCTCCTTCCCGAGATGTCCTGTCGGTTCCCCATCCTCAAGGTCGGAATAAACTCCAGAGGTTCTCGTCACTTTGATGGGTGATTCTACCCTCGCAAATCGATTCTTTTGCCCTTATAAGGATGAGGTGGCTCCGGAGGCTGCGATTGGTTCTTTTTTCTTTTGTTTTGCTGTTTTTTCCGAGCCGAACCGGATGGTGTTTCTTGATCTGAAACAGCAGCGCTTGAGTCAGGACTTTCCGGACTGGTCAGTTTTTTTTCCGTTTGTGTTTTCATCGCCTGTTCAAAATCGGCCTGATCATTCATGCTCTGTTGCTGCAGTTGCTGCTGGATTTTTGTAACCTCGGTTATTTTGGATATCCCGACCTGAAGTTCGATATTGCGGTGTGACATACAAATCACCTCGCGTCTTTACAGAGGGATTGCTCTCACCTCTGCATCCTTAATGACAAATGAAACCCTTGAGAATGAATCACGTACATGGTACACGTAGCTGCTGATCATTACTTTTACCCCCGAATGAACCGTATCAAACACATTCACGCGAGCACTCTTGATATCCTGCATCACCAATTCAATCTCGGACAGGCGGAACATCAGTTCCTCCTCTTCCACTTTATAATGTTCGAACGTGATCCTGAGTTTTTGCAACAAGGCGGCTTTATCCGGCGGAAGATCCCCCCCCATGCCCGCCATATTTTCGAGGAGAGCAATTGCTTTCTGTGTTTTGTCTAGATTTTTATGCAATTCCTTCAGAGATTCATGAATGGATGTCATTTCGTTGCGGAGATGCGGATGTACCCCAACTTCCACTTCCGTGGGCGTCGCCATCGGAGACCCGAGGACACGAGTCAAAATTTCTTCTCCTGCCCGCACGGTTCCGCCTACGATCACTGCTTTGCGGCCTTCCATCACAATTTTTGCTCCGGCGCTCACTTGGCTGTGCATGATGCTTTCCCCGACTCTGCACGAGCCTCCCACATCGACTACGGCACTCTGTATGAAAGGTGTTTGCAAATTGCCGCCCGCTCGAATCACGCCTTTGTTGCGACCTTGGATACCACCACGTATGGTAACATTCCCACCCGCTTCAATCAGCGCCGCATCCACATATCCTTGAATTTCCACGTCGCCATCAGCCTTGATTTTGAATCCGGGCTGCACATTTCCGAGTACCCGCACCGATCCGATGAATTCAATATTTCCAACCGAAAAATCAACATCTTTCTGCACCACATATTCGTCAAAGATGTTGATTTTATTATCCATCGGAGTGTAGACCACGTGGCCGTCCACTTCTGCAATAAGGGCACAGCCGTCCTGTTCAACCGCGGTCTTGCGACCTTGCGGCAGCCTATAATCCCGACCCGGCCTCCCCGGGATCGTTTGTCCGGTCACAGCCAGTCCTTCTTGTCCGGCTGTCGGAGGGATTCGGCTAGCCAGCAGCTGCCCTTTTGTGGCCAACCGGACAGCCCCCACATCATGATAATCGACCCGCCCGTTCTCCAACACTTTCGGTTTGCGTTCACCATCTTGATCCAGATAGATTTCAATGCGTGCATCTTCACCTGCTACCGGTTCCTTGCCTTTTGCAATTCGCAAACGTTCTTTCAAATACGATTCGGGGCTCATCACAATCTGTTGACAGAGAACGAGGTCAATTCCATGCTGAATTCCGGCACTACGCAAAAAGTCCTGCAATCCGTCTAAAGAGAGGGTGAGCCCTTCAGGTGGAACAGATTCCAGAATGATGACTCCAAAAAGTCCCGCTTCCTCCAAAAACACTTTACAGTTCTTACTCCACCAGTTTTTTTCTTCCAAAGTTCCGATGCCGGTCACCCCTTTCTCTGCTCTCCGTCTACTTAAAGTCTTGCCTTCTGCGGCTTAATCCGCCTCGCAGCCTGCAAATCGCCTTTGTATGAAGTTGAGACACCCGCGCAGAGGAGACCTCCATGATTTCCGCAATTTCCTTAATTGTCAGTTCTTCATAGTAATACAACGCAACCACTAATTTTTCCTTCTCAGGCAACCGGGACACAGCTTGTTCAAGGATCGATTTCAGTTCTTGGCGGGTAACATGGGAACTTGGGTCTTCCGCCTTCGGATCGGGAATGATGTCGTGAATTCCCTGCTCCTCATCTGCGGCATGTAAAGCATCTTCCAGTGAAAAAACGGTCCCCGCAGAAATTTGCGACATTCGCTTATGAAATTCTTCGATGCTTATCCCCAGACAGGAGGCTACTTCCTCATCGGTTGCAGAATTCACTTTTTGCGCTTCGACTGCCGCGAAAGCACGTTCAATTTCTTTGGCCCATTGCCGAACTTGCCGGGGCATCCAATCCATTTCCCGCAAGCCATCCAGAACAGCTCCACGGATTCTCCAAGTTGCGAACGTTTCGAACTTGATGCCTTTTTCGGGTTCAAATCGTTCCACGGCCCCAATGAGCCCGATAGTCCCCATACTGATTAAATCTTCCCGAGAGACATGGGCAGGCAGCCCTTTCGCGACCCGATTGATGACTTGGTGAACGAGAGGCAAATATTGTGCGATCATCTCGTTCATCTGCGTCCACCTCCGTTATTCCTTCATAGCTCTGACTGCTCGTACAAGATTCGCAATTTGTTCTTCTTCCGGTTCCTTGTCGTCGGCAACGGTCCAGGGTTGAAAATCGCCGGGCGAAGGAGGTATATCAAGGGGTTCCGCCGGGAGAGACACATCAAAATGAGTCCCTGAAGTACCTGGCTGAGCTGCATCATTGTTCGTTTCCGTTTCGGACACTTTCTGTCCCAGGAAAGAAAACAGAAATTGAATGATCCAATACGCGACAGAAGTTAAGATGAAACCGAAAACACCACGTTCAAAGCTTGTAACAAAAAGGTTTCCGCCCGCCAGGCTGGAGAAAAATGCGACCCCAAATCCTGCTGCTCCTGCCAACCATAAAAAACGGATCGGAGCGGTACGCTTTGGTTTTTTCATAGGGTAGTTACTCCTTGTGCAACTGTCCGTATGGTGAGTGATCCGTCCGCAGCGGAAAAATCGATTGTCCTCCCTGCATTTCCTCCGGTGTCCTCCCCTCGAATGGGAATCCCCAGGAGCTGGAGGGACATTTTAACCGCCTCAACATTCCTAGGACCCACTCGCAGCAAATCGTTTTGGTTCAAGGTAGAAAACATTTGGGCACCACCGGCAATCTTCGCAACCATCCGGCTGACAACCGCCCCTTTTTGCTGCATCTGCTTTACCAGCATTGGAATGGCGGTATCCGCATATTTGGCAGGGTTTTCGACATCAGGTTTGCCTGCAGTTGGAAGCATAATATGAGCCAGACCCGCAACTTTGGACGATATGTCTACAATCGCAACCCCAACACAGGAACCGAGTCCCACAGTGCGAAGAATATCGGGATCTCTTGCGACATTCAGATCGGCCATGCCGACTTTGACGATATTCAAGCGAAATCCACCCCCAGCGCTTTGAATATCGCTGCAACAGAACCAGGATCAGGAAGAAAGAAGAAATGGCTGTCCACAAGCTCATTCCCCTGCCAGAACTCGGTGTCTATCACAAGGGCCGTGTCACTGTACATCCCGACATGCATCAATACCGCGTTCAGCAAAGCGCCTGCCATGTCGATCGAAATAGCCGGAACCGAGGCGTGTATGTTCGCCTTTGTAAAATCTGAAAAAGCGGAAAGATAAGAACCGGCTAAAATATTGCCGATCTCCATCAAAGCGGACTGTTCAAATTCGGTGAACCCGTTCCCTTCGAAACCCGTTAAAACTTTCAATAACATTTCGGCGCTCTCCAACTTTAGAACCAGAAACATACTTCCGGAAATATCGCCTTCCATTCGGAGAAACACCCCGACTACTACCTGTTCGGCTCCCCCCATGATCTCATCAATTTCCTGCAAAGAGACTACATGTACGCGTGGAACATTCATATCAATCTCTCTTTGCATCAAAACAGATAGGGAAGTGGCGGCATGACCGGCCCCAATGTTTCCGATTTCTTTCAGCACGCTCAGTTGAAAGTCGTTAAGCCGCAGCAATGGATCGACCATTCTTTATTTCTCCGTCTCATGATGCTGTTGTAGTTCGTCCGCGTTTAATGCTTTTTCAAGATTCAGCAGAATCAACAAGCGGTTGCCAAGGTTGGCTACCCCATCGAGATAAGAGGCCTTGACTCCCCCTACCGCTTCCGGAGGCGGTTCAATGGCTTCGGACGGAATATCGATCACATCACTGGCCGCATCCACTATGAGACCGACTTCCATCTCATCTACCGCAACAATAATGATTCGAGTAGAATCCGTATAATTCTCAGTCCCCAAACCAAACCGTGTTTTCAGATCAACAATCGGTGTTACAACTCCACGCAGATTGATAACCCCTTTAACGAACTCGGGAGTTCTCGGAACTCTGGTAATCCGCTGCATTCGCTCAATTGAGCGGACCTGATTCACTTCGACTCCATACTCCTCATCCAATAAGCGAAACACAATATATTTATTTTCCAATCCACTGTTTTCTGCCGTTTGTTTATCGAGCATCAGATTACCCCCTTAGCAAATTAACGCATTGCAATCAAGTATCAACGCGACTTGTCCGTCCCCGAGAATCGTGGATCCGGAGATTCCAAAAATTCCGCCGGAAAGATATTTGCCGAGTGATTTCAGTACCACTTCCTGCTGCCCTATGAAAGAGTCAACAACCAAAGCGGCCAGCTTCTCGCCTTTCCGAACAATTACAACATTTTCACCGTCGTGATTCTCTGGCTCTTCTCTCGGAATTGAGAACACTTCTTCCAGATAAACGAGTGGAACTACTTTTCCCCGGAAGTCCATTACGGTTTGGCTATGGACACTCTTAATGTCGGATCGTTTCAAGTGTGCCGTTTCAATAATCGATGTCAGCGGAATCGCATATTTTTCTTCACCGATATGAACAAGCATGGCTTGAATAATCGACAGGGTGAGCGGGAGTTGAATAATGAACTTGGTTCCTTCGCCAAGTACGGAATTGACTACCACTCGCCCACCCAGGGATTCAATTTTGCTTTTCACAACATCAAGCCCGACACCGCGTCCGGATACGTCCGAAATTTTCTCAGCGGTACTGAACCCGGATTTAAACATGAAATCAAATACTTGTTCATTCGTAAGAGATTCAACCCGTCCCGGGTCTGCAAGTCCCCGATCAATCGCCTTTTGCAGGATTTTGCTGCGGTCAATCCCTCGGCCGTCCTCCGAAATTTCAATAAAAACGTGGTTACCGGAATGATAGGCAATCAATTGCAGTTTGCCGACTTCATTCTTGCCCGCCTTGATCCTCTCTTCAGGCGTCTCCAGCCCGTGATCCAAGGCGTTGCGCAGCATATGAACCAAGGGATCTCCGATTTCGTCTATTACAGTGCGGTCAAGCTCGGTTTCCGCTCCCAGAATCTCGAAATCGACCTTTTTATTCAATTCTTTGGCCAAATCCCGGATCATCCGGGGGAAACGGTTAAATACGGTTTCGACAGGAACCATTCGAATGGTCATCACAAGTGACTGGAGGTCCGTGCTGACCCGCGACATATGTTCAACTGTTTCAGCCAATTCAGGATTGCTAATCTCCCTCGAGATCTGCTCAAGTCGGGTTTTATCAATTACAAGTTCGCTGAACAAATTCATTAAGACATCGAGTCTTTCAATATCCACTCGGACTGATTTGCCCGCAGCCAGTTTTTTCGCATCAGTCTGCGGCTTGCCTGTTGTGCCGTTTGATTCTTTCCCCTGCGGGGATGTTGACACAGCGGAAGCACTTACCTTAGCAGATTCAGCCGCTATACTCGCCGCGGCTGCTTCCGCTGCCGCCTGCTGGCCTTCCAGTCTGGCGGGGTCTATTTTGTGGACGTCCACCACAGCAACTTCGGATACTTGAAGACCTGTTTTCCTCACTGTCTCCAGATCTGCTTCGGTGATCAGCACGATTTCAAATTCATTTTCAAATTTTTCTTCTTCGATATCTTCGGCACTGGGTGAGGATTTAATAATCTCGCCCAGATCTTCATACGCGTTGAAGACCATGTACGAGCGGGCAGCACGCAGTACACAACCTTTATCGAGAACGATCCGAATGGAGTAGACCGATTTGCCGCTGGTGACGGATTCTTTGATTACGGTTTGTTCGTATTGATTAAAGATCACGGAAGATTCACTATTCTTCTTGCTTTGTGCAACGGAACCGGAGAATGCTGAAGGTTTTCCTTCAATCACGGAAACCACATTTTTGACAATGTCTTCGATTTCCACCGAAGCGTCTGTTCCCGTTTCAATAATGCTTGCCAATTGCGATTCCAGAATGTCCACACAGCGAAAAAGAACATCCATTACCTGTTCAGTTACGGCCAATTTGTCATTTCTCATCAGGTCCAAACCGTTTTCCATCTCGTGCGTGAGATGTGCCATTTTTTCAAACCCCATGGTTGCCGCCATGCCTTTTAGTGTATGGGCGGAGCGAAAAATCAGGTTCACAATTTCAAGATCGGTCGGGGATTGTTCCAAAGCAAGCAGGTTTTCATTAATGGCCTGTAAGTGTTCTTTGGATTCTTCAATGAACATCTCCATATACTGATTCATGTCCATCTCGAATCACCTCCTAGTTGGTTGAGAAACTAAGTATCCGGTTTGAAACTTCGTGAAGAGGCACAACGGCATCTACGCATCCCGTTTCAGCAGCCGCTTTTGGCATGCCGTAGACCACACAGGTCTCTCTGGCTTCGGAGATCGTCTTTCCTCCCGCCTGCTTGATTAATTTCAGCCCTTCTGCCCCGTCGCTCCCCATCCCGGTTAAAATAACCGCTTGTAAGGAAACGCCCTCCAAAGCTGCCACGGATCGGAACAAATTGTTTACAGCCGGACGATGTCCTCCGACTGGCGGAGTTTGGTCGAGCCGGATCACAAATTTGTTTCCTGACGAGGCCACCTGCATATGATAGCCACCAGGGGCGATATAGGCATGGCCGGGCTCCAGTTCCTGTCCATGTTCAGCTTCATGCACCCGTACCGCACACATTTGGTCGAGCCGGTTTGCCAACGATTTTGTAAATCCCGGAGGCATGTGCTGCACAATTACAACCGCAGCTTTCAGGTCGGACGGAAGTCCCGTCAGTACAGTTTGTAAGGCACGCGGACCGCCGGTAGAGGTACCGATCGCTACGATCTCGTTGACGATTCCTGAACCAGCCAACCTGAAAGGAGAGATTTTTGCAGGCGGAGTCTTAAAGGATGACATTAATGCGGGAATTCCCGGATTGGCGGAAAGCTGTTTTCCCCGCTTCGCAGCAGCTTTCACTTTTGCTATCAGCTCCGCGCTGACTTTGGCCAGATCCAGGGAAATGCTGCCCGACGGCTTTGCAATAAAGTCAAATGCACCCAATTCCAAAGCTTTTATCGTTGAGTCCGCCCCCAAAGTCGTGAGACTGCTCAGCATAATAACGGGTGTGCGGTGAAGCCGGAGAATTCTCGGCAGCGCTTCCATACCGTTCATTACCGGCATTTCAATGTCTAGCGTTACAACATCAATCCGGTGGTGAGGCAGCACATCCAACGCATCTTTCCCGTTTCGGGCGGTGGCTGCCACCTGGATTCCCGGATCTGACTGTAAAATATCTGTGATAAGACGGCGCATCAATGCGGAATCGTCTACTACCAATACACGAATAGGTTCCATTGGCGTTCCCTCACAATCCCTAGTTGCGAAAAATCTGCGTCATTCGCGAGAGAAAAGATCTGATTCCCGACTCCGGAGTTGGAGACGGATTCGCAATCTTTACTTGTTTTTTGACCAACTGTTCGATACAGTAAGTGGCTGGACTCTGAGGATATCGGATATAGAACGGAATCTGCTCTTTGACGGCCTTTGATACCAGCGGATCGTCGAGCAAATACCCGAGTATTGCAAGGTCAAGGTTCAGAAACTTCTTTGCTACGAGCACAAGTTTGTCGGCCGCCTGTTTTCCCTCAGTTATGGAGGAGGCGCGGTTTATCACCAGTTGGATGTTGGAATTGGCACTTCGTATTGCGACCAATTTGATTAACGCGTAAGCATCGGTGATTGCAGTAGGTTCCGGTGTACTCACAACAATCACCTCATCGGACGAAAGGATAAAGCGCAGAGTTCCTTCATTGAGTCCCGCTCCCGTATCAATGATCAGATATTCGGCAAAGCCATGGAGTTCTTCCAATTGGGAAATCAAATAATTTAATTGCTCCTCTTTGAGACTCAGCAGATCTTGAAGACCCGAGCCCCCGGCAATAAAATGAATGCCAAGCGGACCGAATTCCATTATGTCCCATATGGTGGCTCGTCTCTGAACCAGGTCTGCCAGAGTTCGCCGAGAAGACTTCCCCATCAGTACGTCAATATTGGCAAATCCTACATCCGCATCAAGCACCACCACTTTTTTGCCGGAAGCACTCAAACCTAGTGCAAAGTTCAAGGAGAAATTGGATTTCCCCACTCCTCCCTTTCCGCTGGTAATTGTCAAGACCCGGGTTTGCGTTTGTGATTGTGATTCGTTTTTAGCTGAAGGTACCATTTGGCGAAGCCGCTCTGCCTGATCATACATACTGTTTCTCCCCCACTACCAGTCTGGCAATCCGTTCAGGAGTAGCCACCTCGATGTCGTCCGGTACGTTTTGGCCGGTGGTCAGATAGGCAAGTGGCTTTTTAAAACGGTGTGTCAGGTTATAGATCGCACCATAACTTGTGGTTTCATCCAGCTTGGTAAAAATAAATTTATCGATGGCAACCCCTTCAAAATTCGCTACGATATGCTCCAAATCGGTAGATTTCGTTGTCAGGGACAGAACCAGACAAGTCTCGTCCGGTCTGGATGCCTGGAGAAATTGATTCAGGTGCTCCACAAAAACCAGATCTCCGTAATTACGGCCTGCGGTATCAATGAGAATCAGGTCCCGGTCCTTCATTTTCTCAATCGCCTGTTCGACCTCTTCTGTCGTAAAAACAACCTCAACCGGAATCTGCAAAATGTTGGCATATGTCTTGAGTTGTTCCACTGCTGCAATTCTGTACGTATCAGCCGTAATGAGCCCGACTCTTCGTCTGTTTTTCAACAATTCCTCTGCCGCGACCTTTGCAATCGTTGTGGTTTTTCCTACACCTGTCGGTCCTACGAAAGCTACAATCCTCGAATCGGATGCCAGAGGCGAAGGAAGCAATATGTCATTTATTTCCTTGCTTATTAAATCCGTCAGTAGATGGCGAAATTCCTGTTCGTTCAGCAAATGAATTTCCTCATTTTCTTTCACCATGTTCAGAATTAACCGCTCGGCAAATTCAGGAGACACATCGTTAGCTACCAGTTCCGAGCGAATTTTCTGGATGGGTGCCGGAAGAATTTCTGAGCTTTGATGCAGGAATTTCGCCAGAATTCCTCGAAGTTCCTGGACCTCCTTTAACACCTGAGCGTCCGAATTTTGATGAACGCCGGGTTCCGGCTGTTTGATGTGGTTCCGTTCATTTTGTGGACCCGGTTCACTGGAATTCACCGTGTTGGAAGGCTGGACAAGCGGCTGTTTTCCTTCTTTCTTTTTCTCAGCAATTTGCGGCTCCTTATCGTTAACGGCAGCCACAACCTCCAGCTGAGTGACACTAAACAATCCGAACAATCCTCTCTGTTTAATTTTCTTTGAACTGAGGATTACCGCATCATGTCCAAGATCTTGTCTGATCTTTGTTAACGCTTCCGGCATGTCTTTCACTACATACCTTTTGACAATCATCAAATGTTCACCGTCCCTCCGCTTTTAACCTCGATCGCCGGATCCAATTCGTTATAGGACAGAACCGGTAAATCGGGCAGAACTCTTTCCACGAGTCTTCTCATATGCATCCGAATATTCGGGGATGTAAGTACTACTGGAGGATTTCCGGTTGCTGTAACATATTGAATTTGTTCATTCAATGATTGGTAAATTTTTTGCGAGACCATCGGATCCAACACCAGATAAGAACCTTGTTCGGAATGCTGGATATGATCCAAAATCATCTTTTCAACTGCTGGCGACAGTGTGACCACGGTTAGTGGTTGTCCGGGAGTCCGGTATTGGTGGGTAATCTGTCTTGCCAGAGCAGCTCTTACATATTCGGTCAACAGGTCATGATCTTTGGTGTAAGATGACGCATCTGCCATGGTTTCAAGAATCGTTACCAAATCACGCACAGAAATCTTTTCTCGCAGCAGGTTGGACAATACTTTTTGGATATCTCCGATTGAATACACCGCAGGAACAACTTCTTCTACCAAAGCCGGATAGTTGTTTCGGAGAGAATCAATCAGTTGTTTGGTTTCCTGTCTTCCCAGCAACTCGTACGCATGTCTCTTCAAAATCTCGGTTAAATGGGTTGCCACAACGGAAGGAGGATCCACTACCGTATAGCCGGAGATTTCAGCCACTTCCCGCATGTCCTCCGTTATCCATAACGCCGGCAATCCAAAGGCCGGTTCTTTGGTTTGAATCCCGACGACATTCGGATCATCGATTCCGGGGCTCATGGCCAAGTAGTGATCCAACATCAATTCGCCTTTGGCAATTTCACTCCCCTTGATTTTGATGACATATTCATTGGGTCGAAGCTGAATGTTGTCGCGAATTCGAATCACGGGAACCACAATTCCAAGCTCCAAAGCGATTTGTCTGCGGATCATGATGACCCGATCCAGCAAGTCCCCGCCTTGATTCGTATCCGCGAGTGGAATCAAAGCATAACCGAATTCAAATTCAATCGGGTCAATATGGGTTAAATTCACTACGCTTTCAGGACTTCGGACTTCAGCTTGTTCCTCCTCAGCCACTTGTTCCTGAATTTTGATTTCTTCAACTGCCCGGGTCTGCTGAATTCGATATCCTCCAAATGCGACCAACGCGGCAATCGGAAGCGTGGTCAGCGGGCCAATCGGAGTAAATAACCCTAACAGAATCATCATGCCGGCCACAATATAAAGCATTCGCGGGTAAGCGAGTATTTGCCTCATCACATCTTGGCTTAAATTGCTGTCGGAGGCGGCTCTGGTCACGACAAGACCTGTCGCAGTGGAGATCAGCAGCGCGGGAATCTGGGACACCAAACCGTCACCTACTGACAGCAGCGTATATTGCTGCATCACTTCAGCAACACCCAGTCCTTTGTTGTTCATGGTCATTCCAATGATAAAACCGCCAATTATATTGATAATCACGATAATGATGGAAGCAATCGCGTCTCCTTTTACAAACTTGCTCGCACCATCCATTGCCCCGTAGAAATCCGCTTCCCGTTCGATCGTTTGACGGCGTTCGCGAGCCTCTTTTTCAGTAATAAGACCGGAGTTCAAATCCGCATCAATGCTGATCTGCTTCCCCGGCATCGCGTCCAGTGTGAAGCGAGCGGCAACTTCTGCCACACGCTCCGCCCCCTTTGTAATTACAATGAATTGGATAATGACAAGAATCAAAAACACGATAAAACCGACTACGGCGTTTCCGCCAACCACAAAGTCACCAAATGTATGTATAACCTTACCCGCTTGGCCTTGACTCAAAATCAGACGGGTGGAAGACACATTCAGCCCAAGCCGAAACAAAGTGGTAATCAGCAGCAAGGCAGGGAAAATGGAAAATTGCAGCGGTTCTTTCGTATTCATAGCCACTAAGAGAATCGTCAGGGAAACACTCAGGTTGACAATCAGCAGAAAATCAAGCAGCCAGGTAGGCAGCGGAATTACCAACATGACAACGATCCCCAGGATTCCAAAGATCACTCCAAGATCAGATATCCTCATCAGCCAATTACCTCCCTTCCTACACTTTCCGTTTTAGTCTGTACACATAGGCTAATACTTCTGCCACGGCCTGGAACAATTCCTGCGGAATCGTGTCCCCGATCTCGGCTGTCTTATATAACGTTTGCGCCAACGGCTTATTCTCCACTAATACAACGTTATTTTCTCGGGCAATCCGCCTTATTCGCTGGGCTATCTCGTCGACCCCTTTTGCCACAACGATCGGTGCATCCATTTTGTCTCCGGCATATTGAATCGCAATCGCATAGTGGGTGGGGTTGGTAATTACCACATCCGCCTTCGGCACGTCCTGCATCATTCGCCGCATTGCCATCGCTCTTTGCCGTTCTTTGATCTTTCCTTTGATGGTGGGGTTCCCTTCTGTCTTTTTGAATTCTTCTTTCACTTCTTCCTTGCTCATGCGCAGGCTGCGTTCATGATCATACTTTTGGTAGAAGTAATCAAAGATCGCAAGAGCCAAAAGGAGCAAGGCACACTTCCAGAAGATCGCAAAGGTGATTTCCCCGACAACCTGTAAAATCCCGGCAGCTTCCATGCGGGTCAGATTGGAGAAACGAACAAGTTCCCCCATGATGGAGTCATACGCGATATATCCGACAAGCCCCACTTTTAGAAGGGATTTCAGCAGTTCTATCAATGTCCGCTGAGAAAATATTCGTTTCAGCCCTTCGATCGGATTCAACTTTTCCCACTTTGGTGTGATGGGCTCGACCGTAAAGATTCCGCCGACTTGCAGGTAAACGGCAAAAAACCCCACCACAAGCACCACACCGAGAACAGGAAGCACAAATAGGGCGGTTACGAGCAGAACATCCCAGAACAATCGGGTAGTATTGGCCTCCGTAAGAAAAAACGACAGGTTGGTTGTAAAACTGTGTTTCAGGTATCCCAGCAAATTCTCTATATAAAACCCGCCCATCAGTTTGATGAGAAGGATCGTACCCAATAAGATCAGAGCTGAAGGCAGCTCAACGCTTCTCGGAATCTGGCCTTTTGTACGGGCCTCCTGCATCTTTCGGGGCGTCGGCTTTTCCGTTTTCTCTCCGGCAAATTGTTGGAGATTCCACTGGATCATACCCTTCCCCCCAGCAGTTCCAAGAGAGAGTCGACTTGTCGGAACATCAGGTGAAACATGTCTTGCAGGAAATAAACAAACACGGACATAACCAAAATCATCATAAAGAGTCCAAACAAAATTTTAACCGGCATCCCCACAACAAAAATGTTCATTTGAGGCACGGTTCTTGCCATGATCGCGAATCCCACATCAGTGATAAACAGGGCCGCTACCACAGGCATACTGATCTTCAAAGCTATCAGGAACATCGTCGAAAATGCTTTGAAGAAAAATTCCAGAAGCCCGTCTGAAAACACAAAAGCTCCAAGCTTCAAATACTCAAAACTTTGGATAATTGCGCTTATTAGGCCAAAATGGCCATCCATACCCAGAAACAAAAGAATCGCCAATAAATTTTTGAAGCTTCCCATGATGGGAACATGAAATCCGGTTTGAGGGTCAATGACGTTGACGATCGAGAATCCGATTTGGATATCAATAAATTGCCCCGCAACTTGTACGGCCGAGAAAATTAATACGCACGCGTACCCAATCACAACTCCAACCAGTGCTTCTTTCAGAATCCCTGCCATCACCAGACCCGGGTTCTGCAATAAATCACCCGTAAGCTGGTTTCCCGGCAACGAGGAGAAAGCCACTAGACTTACGAAAAATGCAAGACCGATTTTGAAGTGAGCCGGTATCCCTCGCATTCCAAAAATCGGAGCGATGAAAAACATGCTGCTAACGCGAGTAAAAACGAGCAGAAACAATTCGATCTGCATATTGAGGATTCCGAAACTCACAGCTACCTCCGCCTATCGTACAAATTGCATTAAATTCCCCATGATTCCGTTGGTGAAATCAAGTATAACGGTTAACATCCAAGGTCCGAACACGGCAAGTGCGACAATAACAGCCAGTATTTTTGGAATAAAAGCCAAGGACTGCTCCTGTACTTGCGTTGTTGCCTGCAAAATACTGACAAGCAAACCGACAACCAGCCCCAAAATCAGAACCGGGGCGGAAATCTTGAGAGTTACCCAAAGCGCTTGCTGACCCAGTTGAATGACAAAATCGGATCCCACTCTATCACCCCTCCTTAGCCCGACCCGTACTCAGGAACCTTGGCGCGACTTGTGCTCTGTTACGGCTACTGGTAGCCTTGGAGCAGCGATTTTACAATCAGATACCAACCATCTACCATGACGAATAATAAGATTTTAAAAGGAAGTGAGATCATTACCGGCGGAAGCATCATCATCCCCATTGACATAAGAGTCGTAGAAACCACCAAGTCAATGATCAGGAAAGGAATAAAAATCATGAATCCAATCTGAAAGGCGGTTTTCAGCTCACTGATTGCATAAGCCGGCACCAACGTCGATAACGGGATTTCCTCAACCGATTTTGGAATCGGGCTTTTCCGATATTCAATAAACAGCATGAGATCCTTTTCACGCGTTTGTTTCGCCATAAAATGTTTAAATGGTATCGCCGCTTGTTCAAACGCTTGGGATTGCGTCACTTGACCGGCCAAGTAAGGCTGTAAAGCCTTTTCATTCACCTGTGTCAGGGTAGGGGTCATTACAAACAATGTCATGAAAAGAGCCAATCCAATCAGCACTTGGTTCGGCGGCATCTGTTGAATGGAAAGAGCGTTCCGAACAAAAGAGAGAACCACGATGATTCGGGTGAAACAGGTCATCAGAATTAAAATAGCGGGTGCAAGCGACAAAACGGTCAAAAGCAGTATAATTTGCAGACTTGCAGCTATACTTTGCGGATCGTCCGAGGTGGTAAAATCGAGGTTTATTCCCGGTATTCCAATCCCCTCGGCAAACACCGTACCCGTATGCATCCACAATCCCACACCAACAAAAAGCAGGCACCAAATGTTTTTATTCATTTTCATCAGAGTCCCATTTCCGAATCTTTTTTCGCTGATCTTTCATCTGTTGGAGTTTCGATTGCAAAGTTTCGTAAAACGGAAGAGATTCCGTGTCTTCTTCCACTTCCGACTTTTTTTGAATCGGCAGCCATTTCGGAAGCCACGCGGGAAGATCCGGACTGCCCACCACTGCGGACTGATTTTTCAGGCGTTCGACCAACTCCTGATCCTTTATCACTTCCAATAACGTTACCTCTTCCCCAACTCCAACAACATACACTCGATCCTCCAGTGAAACCATGTGGATGGTCCGATTTGAGGTCAACGGGTGAACGGAAATTGTACGCATCATTGGATACACCCGGCCCGGGTTGGTTTTTACAGCCAAAAACTTGATCAGCAAGAAAATAACTGCTGCAAGCAAGCCCAGCACCAGAATCATTTCGACAATTCCCAAAAACAGGGACCATCCATTACCGTCACCGCCTACAGGAGGAGATTGTATCCCGCCTCCTTGTCCATTGCCCCGTTCGATCATTTTTGAAACATTATCATCAAGTGCCAAACTGCGGACCCTCCCGTTCCCCTCTAAACGTTCCTACCCGATTACCTTATGAATCGCCTCTAATACACGATCCGCTTGGAACGGTTTCACAATAAAATCCTTTGCACCCGCCTGAATTGCATCAATTACCATTGCTTGCTGGCCCATGGCGGAACACATAATCACTTTTGCGTTCGGGTCAAACTGTCGAATTTCTTTCAAAGCACCCAGACCATCCAATTCCGGCATCGTGATGTCGAGCGTTACAAGATCCGGGCTCAATTCCTTATACTTCGCGACAGCTTCTCTCCCGTCTTGGGCTTCTCCAACGACTTCGTATCCGTTTTTCGTAAGAATTTCTTTAATCATCATGCGCATAAATGCGGCATCGTCCACAATCAGAATTTTTTTTGCCATCGTAATATCCCCCTAAATTTTTTATTGAAGTTTGGTGATTCGTTCTGCGGGAGTAATTATATCCGTTACACGAACTCCAAAATTCTCATCAATAACGACTACTTCACCTTTGGCAATCAACTTGTTATTGACTAAAATATCCACCGGTTCCCCCGCCAGCTTGTCCAATTCAAGAATGGAACCCGGTCCCAGTTCGAGAATCTCCCGGATCTGCTTACGCGTTCTGCCAAGTTCTACTGTGACTTGCAGCGGGATATCCAACAATAGATTTAAATTTCCCTTGCTGATAACAGAGGGATCGACTGCATCGAAAGCGGCAAACTGGGCTGGCTGAACATTTACAGTGGGAACTGAGACATTGCCCATTGGCGGCACTCCGTACCCATTCACTGGAGGATAACCCATCGGCGCTCCAACTGCAGGGTTTGGAGCTGGTACAGCGGGAGCTTGAGGAATGGGAGCCGCCGCTTGTTCGCTCGAAGATGCAGGTTCAGGTACTGGCGGTGCAGCATTTGCAGCAGGTGCAGGTGCTGTGTCCTCTTCGCTCTTTCCGGTCAATTTGGCTAACATTGTTTTTGCGAATTTGATGGGAACCAGATGCATGATCGTCGAATCTATTAAATCGCCAACCAGAAGGCGGAAAGAGATTTTGACAAGCACATCATCCATGGGAAACAAGGCGTTGGCATGCTGCTCGTCGAAAGTCAGAATGTCTACTTTTGGGGGCGTTATATTGACCATCATGCTAAAAATGGTAGACATCGACGTCGCTGCAGATCCCATCATCTGGTTCATCGCCTCAGCAACTGCACTCATATGCAGTTCATTCAGTTCCCCTACATCCACTTTTCCATCGCCGCCAAGCATCAGATCGGCGATAATCTGAGCATCTTTCGTGCGAATGGCAAGAACATTGGAACCGACAAATCCGTCAGTGTAATCGACTTTGATTACCACATGCGGAATCGGCAGATCGTTTTCCAGTTCATCACGGCGAACAACGGAAACGCTTGGGGTCGTAATTTCAACCTTCTGGCGAAGCAATGTGGACAGAGCCGTTGCAGCAGTTCCAAAGGAAATATTTCCAATCTCCCCAAGCGCATCACGCTCGAATTCTGTTAATTCCACCGATGGGGGTGCAGTGTCGGCCTCTCCAATGCCGCTTTGGCGAAGCAATGCATCAATTTCTTCTTGTGATAGGAAGTCCTTACCTGTCATCTTCCACCACCCCTTCCTCAAGAACTTCAGTGACCTGTACGGCAATTTTTCCCCGGCTTGTTCCCGGTTGACCGAGATATTTACGGTTGCTGCCGACTTTGATTTCAACCTTCTGGTTAATGTCGTTATCAAGCTTGATTACATCACCAACAGCCAGCTGTAAGAATTCCCCGATGCTGATGGTCGAAGACCCTAATTCAACCGAAATCGGGAGATAAGCTCGCTTTAAGGAGCTTTGAATGGCTTCCAGATCCTTGGAATTGTCACGCGGCTTTTTCATATTCATCCAATAGTGAGCGGACAGCTTCGGCATGATCGGTTCCAGCACGACGTGCGGCATACAGACGTTGATCATTCCTGTCGTCTCACCAATCTTCGAAGAGAGGGATACAACCGCAACTGTTTCATTTGGTGATACCAATTGCATAAATTGCGGATTAACTTCCAGCATGTCCAGTTCCGGAATGATATCCGCAACCCCCTTCCAAGCCTCTCCAAAATACTCCAGCGATCTGCCGAACATCCGTACCATAACCGTAGTTTCAATCTCTGTCAAATTCCTGACTTCGTCCTGCCCAACCCCTTGCCCGCCAAGCAGTCGATCCAGCATCGCATAGGCTATATTGGGATTGACTTCCATCACGAACTTGCCATCCAGAGGTTGCACTCCAAAAACATTTAGAATTGTAACTTTCGGGATTGACCGGATAAACTCTTCATATGGCAGCTGTTCAACCGAAATGACCTGAATGTGAACATAAGTACGCAGTTGGGCAGAGAAATAAGTCGTTAACAGACGAGAAAAATTTTCAAAGATTCTGGTTAAACTGCGGATTTGATCCTTGGAAAAGCGCATTGCCCGTTTAAAATCGTAATTTTTGATCTTACGCTCCGTATCGTCTTTCCGAATCTCCTCGGCAGACAGTTCACCGGACGATAACGCAGACAGCAGGGCATCGATCTCACTTTGGGATAATACTTCCGCCATACAGAGTCACCCCCTTGCCTCTTTCATGTCATTGCTTATTGGACGACAATCTCGGTGATATACACATCGACGACTTTACCCTTTTGAAGATGTTTATTGATTCCTTCTTTAATGCGATCCCTTATTTGTTGATATCCCTTGTCGTTCTGAATGTCCACATGTGTTGTTGAGTGAAGGATTTGATTAATGGTGTCTTTTGCTTGCACCTTTAGAAATCCTAATTCTTCTACTGTTTTCGTTGAATCGGCTTGCAGCGAAATTCCGATTTGAATCAGGCTGGAACCGGATAAATTGGTGGTAATTTTGTCGACCACAAACTGACTCTTCGCCAGTTCTTCTGTAGATACAACTTTTGGTTTGGCCGCGGCTTCCGAGGACTTTCCGATGTATTGAAAGCCTACAATCGCTACGACTCCCAGCATTGCGATTGATATGATGATAATTAATGCAAAATTAAAGAGTTTATTTTGAAACAATTCTCTCACCCCGCGTTTTGGCGCACTTGCAAGCCGATAAGCCCAATTGATTTGTAATACTCGGTGATTAGCCGGACCACTTCATCCACAGGCTCTTTGACCACAATCTTTTTGTTGGTAACCAACGTGATCACCGTATCGGGAGTTCCTTCCACCATTTCTATCAAGGTTGCGTTAAGAGTAAGCTCGGTACCGTTGAAACGGGTAACCTTGATCATGATAATTCCTCCTTAGAGGCCTGCTTCGCCTGTCCGTATTCTATTTCCCCGCCAAGGCAGTCGTCACTTTGGCGGGGTTCGTTCAGGTTTAACGTTTCAGGTTTACAACTTCCTGCAGGATTTCATCGGATGTGGTGATAATCCTGGAGTTTGCTTGGAAACCGCGTTGAGCTACGATCATTTCCGTAAATTCATTTGTGAGTTCGACGTTGGACATCTCCAGAACACCCACCATCAACAATCCCCGGCCTTCAATTCCCGGATTCCCGACTAAGGGCTCCCCCGAGTTCGGGCTTTGCACATATAAGTTGTCTCCCGCTTTAAGCAAACCGCCCGGATTGATAAACGCAGCAGTTTGGATTGTGGCAAGAAGCTGCGAAGCACCGGTTTCATCGATATAACTTACGCCGCCTTTGTTATCAATTGTGAAGGACTGTGCATTCTCAGGAATGACAATATCGCCCGCATCAGATTGAACCCGCATTCCATTTGGCGCTACCAGAGTACGATTCCCATCCAATTTGAAATTGCCTGCACGGGTATAGTAAGTTTGGTCATCCTTCATTAAAACGAAAAACCCTTCTCCGTCAACCATCAGGTCTGTCGGTACGTTGGTGGTTTGCGCACTCCCTTGTGTATGGATGGTGTCAATCGATGAAATCGAACTTCCCAATCCGATCTGTTTGGGGTTGATTCCGCCAAGACTTCCGTCTACAGGAGCTGCTGCACCGCCCACTGTCTGGCTGAGAATATCTTTGAACATCACACGGCCCGCTTTAAATCCAGACGTATTTACATTTGCAATATTGTTTCCGATCACGTCCAATTTTGTTTGAAAACCGCGCATACCGGAAATACCGGAATACATCGAACGAAGCATTCAGATTTCGCCTCCCAAGAATCTCTGTTTGTTTTTCGAGTGAAAACGCGTCTGTCATTCGGCGTTTCCGAGAACCTCCAACAGGTGGGCCGGTTCTATAAAATCATTGCACTATCAATATTTGTAAACACATTGTCCTTCATCGACTGTTGATCAAAAGCGGTGATAATGGTGCGGTTTGGGACGTTCACAACGAACGCTGTATTTTTAAACAAAATGAGTGATTCCTTGCCGCCCTTTGCGGCGACTTGGTTAATCGCTAGTCCGATCCGCTGCAGATCCACATCGTTCAGCCGAATATTCCTTTTCTCCAGACGCTGTTTCGCATGGTTTGATACCACTATATGGGATGGTTTAAGCTGCTTGTCGAGTTCCGCTTGAAATGCGCCCGGTTCACCTGCTGATGGAGGATTCGTCTTTCTTGGGGCAGAACCGGTCACAGGTAGCGGACCGCGGACTCCAAACAGCCAGTCTTGATTCATCTCGCTTCACCTCACTTCACTTCACCATTTTGATAATATCCGCGAGATCCACCAATTGATCGTCCACTCTCAACTGCATCACGCCGTTCACCATTTCAGCACCGGTGACTTTCCCTTGTACATCCCCGCCGTCAGATTTCTTATAGGTCACATTTGCCCCGACTAAATTAAAGGCGATCCCCAGAGAGTTGATCTTTTGGAGCTTCTCCAATCCGTGGGCCGTATTCGTCATCTGTTCCAAAGCGCTGAATTGAGCCATCTGAGTAATAAACTCACGATCCTGCATCGGAGACATCGGATCTTGGTACTTCAGTTGTGTCAGTAAAATCTTTAGAAACTCGTCTTTTCCAAGTTGCTTGGAAACTGCCGATTTATTGTCGGCGGAGCTATTCGTGCTGCCGACTCCATTCGTTCCGCTTACAGCCATCCGATCACCCCCTACGCGATAGCTTCGAATTCACCATTTGCCATCCTAAGATTTTCTTGATCCATAAATTCATCAAGTGTGAAATCTGATTCGGGTTGATGTTGTTTCTGCTGATTCCGGGTGTGGGTATCCCGCTGTTGTTGTTGTCCGTCAAACATTCCCTGTTCCGAGACGGAAGATCCAGTGAAAGAGGAAGGAACCACTTCAACTCGGTTTACCTGGACACCTTGTGATTCGAGCTGCAGTTTCAACGCACCAATACCGGAATCCAATAAAGCTCGCGCATATTGGGAATCAGCCGAAATCTGGAGTGCTACGTGTCCCCCTTCCCCTTGGATCCGAACCTGAATTTCTCCCAGTCCTTCAGGAACCAAAGTCATTCGCATTTCACTCATGCCCCCGCGTTCAATCAAAGAAGCATGTTTGATCAGCGCAGCAGGAAAATCGGATTGAAACTGATCAGGCCGAATCTGAAGATAAACGGTCCGTGCCCCTTCAGCAGATCCTTGATTCGCTCCCCCGATTGTTGGCGAAACCATTGGACTCGCCATCGAGCCGGGCCCCACAGCAGATGGTTGTTGTGCTGAATGTTCGAGAATTGGGGTTGGCGCCTTAGTTTCGTTGATCCCTTGGGTAGCCGCTTGCTCTTCAAAGACACCGGAACCGACCGGTTTTTCGATTTGAGCAGGCCCCTCCGAAATTGCAGCCAATTCCGGTCGAATTTGTGATCCTTGTATAAATAACAAGGCGTCGGATTTGCGATAGCCCTTCGGTTCAACGGAGAAAGTCAAAGCACCTGATGAGACAGAGATTGAAGCCTTAGGATCTTGTTGGCTGACTGATTCAATCAGTTCCAGCAAAGCCCCCCCGGATGGAATCCCTTGTTTGGCGGCAGATTCTTTCACAGTCTTCAATGCCTCCTGCAGAGTTAAATCGGCTTTCTGGAAAAGTTCCATAATGGCTTTGCCAAGCTGCTCTTTGATGGCTTGAGGATTCCCGGAACCTGTCTGGCGGAAAGTCTGCACCCCGACTGCCGAAGCGGAGGAACCATTCAGCAACAGATGCGTTGGATACGGATACGGATTCAGTCCCAGCATAGCTATCAATTCCGCCATTTGTTCCCCGTTGATTCCGGCAAGCAGTTCAAGCAGTTCATTCCATCCGGTATTGCCGCTTTCGCCAGAGAGTTCCCCTTTTACCAACTTTTGAAACAAGCCGGTCATTTCGCTTGAAGCGGGCTGGCTTGCCGGGTTGTTCAAAGGGACGGCACCGGAGGTCTGATTTACAAGGATATTTCCTGTCGTATTCATCGTTCTCACCTCCCTTCATAAAAGCTGGTTTGTTAAGGCAGTCTGCCTCAACTTTGTGTTAGGCACGTTCGGCCGCTTTGACGGGATCCATTTTTTCCAGGATGGCCGCTTTTGCCTCCACGTTCATTCCGTTCAGAATCATCCTTGCCTGCTGGGCGGTCATCTCCGAAAGAATCTTGGCTGCTTTATCAGGAGACATCAGACTGTAGACACTTGGTGTTGTTTTGTAATGGTCTTGAGCAGATTTTTGGTCGTTTGGATTCCCTGCGTTCGATTCGATCAAGGCGGCATATTTCGGATCCATTTTTTCCAGAACAGAAGCCTTGACATCAGTGGTCATTCTGCCGATTATTGCCCTTGCTTCCACCAGGGGGAGCGAAGCCAAAATTCCGGCCGCGTTTTTAGGAGACATTTCGGAGTACACCTTGGCTTGTGTCTTCCAATATTCATCCGCCGCCTGCCGATCACTTTCCTGCTTGTCGGCCTGCTCATTTTTTTGCTTTAGTTGTGCGACCTGTTGTTCTTTTTGAGCCAGATCCTGCGCATACTGTTCGCTGGTTTGTTTCGCTTGCTCAAGGTCTTTTTTGACCTGATCCAGTTCTGCAGTAAGTTTCCGCACCTCGGAACGCTCCTGCTTGGTTTTTTCATCGGGTGGCACTATCGAACTGATGACAGGAGTCTGGCGGGCGACAGACAGCAATTTGCCGGTCACGTTATAACCCATGAACTGGAGAACCAGCCCCAAGATTAAACTGGTAAACAGCAACGGAAGGATAATAATATAAAACAACCATTCCATCTTTCCGTATGCTCTTTCTTCCATCCTGCACCTCTCCTCTCGGATCGGGATCCCTCACGGGAAAGCCTATTTATAACCGAAACCGGCGGGATTGCAAACTGATTTCATCCAACTCTGCCTGTTCCTGTCGTTTTAATTCTTCGTTTCGAATTTCAATCTGCTTGTCCTTAAGCTGCTGCCAAATTTCCTCGTCACGCTGTCGTTCCGCCAATTTGCAGCGGCTACTTTCCATCTTCTCCAACAGTTTTTGGCACAGGGCCACCTGATCCTGAATCATTTGGCGTTGAAAGTTGAGCCATTCACCCCATGCAGCAAGCTCCGCTGCGGAACCGCCTGATGCACGTTTCTGGTTGAATTTAAAATGCAAATGATCGACTTCATCCTGCATGCGATTCAGGAGTTCAGAAGCTTCGGATTGCTGCTTGCTCACCTCAAGAAGTTCCCATTCCGTTTGCCTGACCAGCATTTTTTTCACCGAGTTGATTTTTTGTATGGTTTGCAGCGTGAGACTCATACATCAACCCCCTCAAACAAATCGATTAATTCTTGGATCGATGAAACATAGTCACTCTTATCATCAACTTCTTGTCGCACAAACCGATTCATGCGCTCCCTGAGTTCAATCGCAAGGTCGATTTCCCGATTGCTGCCGGCTTGGTAAGCCCCGATCCGAATCAGGTCTTCCGCGTCCCGATAAATTGCAGCCAATTTTTTAAAAGCAACAGCCGCTTTCCGGTGTTCCGGAGCCGCCAAATCATTCATTACCCTGCTGACGCTTGCCAAAACGTCAATGGCTGGAAAGTGTCCTTTGTTGGCCAATTCCCTTGACAATACGACGTGCCCGTCAAGAATCCCGCGAACTGCATCCGCGATAGGATCATTCATGTCATCTCCGTCCACCAGAACCGTATAAAACCCTGTTATCGTTCCTCCTGCTCCTGTACCTGCTCTTTCCAGCAGTTTAGGAAGCAGCGCGAATACGGAAGGGGTATACCCTTTCGTAGCGGGAGGTTCGCCTACGGCCAAACCGATTTCCCGCTGGGCCATAGCAAATCGGGTGCATGAATCCATCATCAGATTGACGTGAAGTCCTTGGTCCCTGAAATATTCGGCGATCGTAGTCGCTATCAGAGCTCCTTTAATCCGAATCAACGCCGGTTGGTCAGATGTGGCAACCACTAGCACCGACCTTGCCATCCCTTCCGCTCCGAGATCCTTCTCAATGAACTCACGCACTTCTCTTCCTCGTTCCCCAATCAATGCAATGACATTTACATCAGCGGAAGTGTTGCGGGCAATCATTCCTAAAAGGGTACTTTTGCCCACGCCGCTTCCTGCAAATATCCCGATTCTTTGGCCCCGGCCGACACTCAGAAGACCATCGATGGATCGAACACCTACACTTAACGGAGAACGAATTGTCGGCCGAGTTAAAGGATTAGGAGGATCATTATCGGTTGGTTTTTCATCCTTGCACGGCAGAGGCCCCAAATCGTCAATCGGAATACCTACCCCATTCAGAATTCGACCCAGCAAGGGTTTGCCAACCGGAACCTGCAGAGATCTGCCGGTCCCCCGGACTTCGCTGCCCGGACCGATTGCCCCGAGATCGCCAAGCGGCATTAGCAGTACCCGGTCATCCCGAAACCCCACTACTTCGGCCATACATGGCGTCGACCGATTCACCGGATAAATCCAGCAAATGTCGCCCACTTTTGCTGTCGGACCTATTGACTCAATCGTCAAGCCGATTACTTGAACAACTTTTCCATGGTGAACAAACCGGGAGATTTTTCGAGTAACATCCAGATAGGCTTCAAGCGGAAATCTATTCACGGCTTAAGGCTGCTGCCGTCTCCAGCAAAGCCCGTTTCACCTCATTCAACTGTGTATCGATACGAGCGTCTACTGCACCCTGGCGAGTCCGCAGAATGCAGCCACCTTTCTCAATACTCGAATCAGCAGTAAACTTAAATTCGATTTGGGCATTGTACGGAGAAGAGATTTCACTTTTGATGTCGATCAGCAGCGGAATGTCGTCCGGGTGAGCATGCACTTCCACATGAGACCGATTCACAAGCTCAGCAAGGGCACCTTTTAAGGTAGCTTCCACCCAGGACATGCCGAGCTCGATCTCTCTTCCCATAATCCTTCTTGCGATCTCGCAGGCCAACACAAGGAGTTGTTGTTCCGATTGAAGCAGATACTCCTGTCGCTCGGCTTCGATTTGACTCATCCTTCCCAAAACCTCTTGGATCTTCTCCTGAAAGAGAGTCTCTCCTGCTGTTTTTCCTTCTTCAAAACCGATTTCATAGCCGGCTTTTTGCGCTTGGGCAACCGCTTCCTCGACTTGACGCCTGGAGTCAGTCAGAATCGCTTCTGCCTGCCGTTTTGCGTCATTCACAATCAAATCCGCTTCCCTACGGGTGTTTTCGAGCATCCGTGCTGCTTGTTTTTGTGCTTCTTTTATTATTTCTTCCGGCGACAAAACCGGTTCCGCTTCTTGAGGCTCCGATTCGTGATTCAGAAAGCCCGGAGGCGTTATCACCTTGACTACGGGAACGGTATGAATCGTTCGTTGTCCGGCCACCGTTGTGTATAGAGATTTCACGATTTTAGACAATGATATCGTCGCCTCCTCCGCGAGCGATTACGATTTCCCCACTCTCTTCGAGTCGTCTGATCACACCCACAATTCTCTGCTGAGCCTCTTCGACATCCCGCAAACGAACAGGCCCCATGAACTCCATATCCTGTTTAAACGTATCCGCCATGCGTTTCGACATGTTCTTAAATATGATGTCCTGAACTTCCTCACTGGCCACCTTAAGCGCCAACTGCAAATCGGCAGTCTCCACATCGCGAATAACTCTCTGGATCGATCGATTGTCGAGAAGAACAATGTCTTCGAATACGAACATCCGCTTTTTAATCTCATCGGCCAGTTCCGGATCCTGCAGTTCCAGCGATTCAAGAATCGTCTTTTCTGTTGAGCGGTCGACCCCGTTCAGAACCTGAACTATTGCATCAATACCGCCTCCGGCGGAGAAGTCGTGCACAGCCATCTGGGACAATTTTGCTTCCAGTACTCTTTCCACATCATTCACCACTTCGGGTGATGTTCTGTCCATCAGAGCAATTCGCCTCGCCACATCCGCTTGCATTTCTTGCGGCAAAGAAGACAGGATCATCCCCGCCTGAGCGGGATCCAAATAAGCCAGAACCAAAGCGATCGTTTGCGGATGCTCATTTTGGATAAAGTTCAAGATTTGGTTCGGGTCCGCCTTTCGAGCAAACTCGAAAGGCCTTACCTGCAGGGAAGCTGTTAATCGGTTGATTATATCAAGTGCCTTCTGGTTCCCAAGCGCCTTTTCCAATACTTCTTTGGCATACTCGATGCCGCCCATTGAAAGATACTCTTGCGCAACACAGATTTGATGGAATTCCTCAAGAACCGCTTCCTTCTCCGAATAATCAATTTTCCGGACATTCGCAATTTCAAGCGTCAGCTGTTCTATCTCGTCGTCCCGAAGGTGTTTGAATATCTTCGCCGAAATCTCAGGCCCTAAGGCGACGAGAAGAACAGCAGCTTTTTGGCGACCGGACAGTTTTTGTTGTGTAACGCGTGCCACGCCAGTTCACTCCTACTCCTCTGCCAGCCAAGTACGCAGTAGATTCACAAAATCATCGGGCTTCTGATTGACCATTTTTTCAAGCTGTTTTTTGATTTTCTGTTGGGAAGTTTCCTCGGGCATACTTTGCAGCGCCGCAACCGGTACGGGGATAAAGTCCTCTTCCCCGGATGTCTTGCGCCGGCGAGCGACCGCAAACGCCCCTCCGCCAAGCAACAGGAGTCCCGCGGCAATGCCGCCGAGCACCAGGGGATTTTCATACCATGATTGTTGGAAAGGATTCGGCGAAACCTGGAATGTGGTTCCCATCACCGTTATGTCGGCATTGTTGCCCCCGGTGTTTTGGTACCCTATGGCGGTCGCTACAAGGTTGGTTATATCTTGTTTCTGTTGGTTGTTAAGTTGACCGTTCACCATTACCGAGACCGACATCTTTTTGATTTCAAAAGCTTGTCCCACTGTCTCGATAATCGCTTTGTTAAGTTCGTAGTTGGTGGTCTGAGCTTTCTTTTCTCCGCTGCTGGTATTGCCTGTTGCCGATTTCGTTTGAGAGTTCGGGTTGTTTGTGTTATTGCCTGCCGCCCCTCCAGTTGAAGGGGCATTTTCAAATGTTTCACTTGTCTTTTGGTCCGAACGGACGAGCCCTCGATCACTGTCTTTAACCGGAGAGGTATATACCTCTTCCTTTTTTTGCACCTTGTCGAAGGACACCTCCGGATTCACCAACACCTCCACGTTTCCGTACCCGAACATCTTTTCCAATGTGTTGCGTATCCGTTTTTCATAGTCTTGCTGAATCATCTTCCGTACTTCAATCTCTTTGGAGGCAACGTTCCCGGTTCCAGGCTGTTGACCCTCTTCCAGGAGACGGACCCCATTTTGATCGACAATCGTTATGTTTTCCGGCTTAAGTCCTTTCACCGATCCGGCAACCAACTGCTGAATGCCTGCCACTTGCTCTTGGGAAAGCTTTGCCCCGGGGGCCAAATTCAATAAAACTGAAGCTTTGGCATCTTGCAGAGCTTCTTTCACAAACAATTTCTGTTCCTGCATCACGATATGTACTTTTGCATCCTCAACGCCTTTGATGGAACGAATCGTGTTGGCAACGGTGCCCTGCAAGGCGGTCAAATACTTGATATCAATCTCGCGTTCCGTCATTCCAACGATGTTCTTCTCATTAAAGATCCCAAAATCAATGTATCCTGACTTTGGGAGGTTGTTCATAGCAAGCTGAACCCGCGCCTTATCCGCGTGCTCTTCAGGCACCAGAACTGTAGTTCCCTGAATTTTGTTCGGAATCTTCATCTCATCAAGTTTCGCAACAATTTCACCTGCAGCCCCGGCTTCCAGATTGGAGTAGACGGCTACATAGTTTGGACGAAACGCGAACCAACTGAGAAGTACAACAGTGAGGACAAAGAATCCACCGGCAATCATTAGATTCCGGCGCTGATGAGCCTGCAGCTGTTTCCAATTCCCAGACACACGTTCTATAAGTTCACGAATCCGTTGGTTCACGATGTCACCTCATATATCTCTCTACATACTGTTACTGATGTTACATTTGCATTCGCATGATTTCCTGGTATGCATCAATCACTTTATTGCGGACCTGAATCGTCATTTGGAGAGCAAGCGAAGCTTTCTCACCGGCAATCATGATCGTATGAAGGTCGGCCCCTTGCCCCGCAGCCATTTGTTGAGTGAGCTTGGAGGCTCCCACTTCCATATCGGCCACTTTATTCAGCGTCTCCCCAAGAACGGTTGAGAAGGACGGACCTGCAGCCTCCTGATTCGTCATACCCGTCCCGGTGATCGATGAAGGGATTGGATTCGTCACGCGATTTATCATTGTCTATTCCTCCTATCGCCCGATCTCCAGAGCTTTCAAAGCCATCGTTTTGGCCGCATTCACAGCGGTGACATTCGCTTCATATCCCCTCGAAGCCGAAATCATATCGACCATCTCCATGGATATATCAACATTGGGCATTCTCACGTATCCGTACATCGGATCATTCGGATCCTTGATCGAGTCCGGATGCGTTGGATCATAAACCAATTTGAACGGAGTTTCCGTATCTTTTTCAACCGTTGCCTGAACCCCTTGACCCGGCGACTGCAAACTGTTTTGCAAAACGGAGGCGAAAGATCCCGGCCCCTGAACGGGAGTAAAAACTGCACGCTGCCTTTGATAAGGGATGGTCGGATCTTCGGCTGATCGGGTCGATTGCGCGTTGGCGATGTTATTGGCTATTACATCCATCCTCAACCGCTGTGCGGTCAGACCTGATGCACTTATAGCAATTCCGTCGAATAACCCCATGATTAGCGACCTCCTTGAATAGCGCTTCGGAGTTTTGCGAAGTGTCCGTTTAACTGTTGGATTAACGCATTGTACTTAATTTGATTGACAGCAAGCTGTGTCATTTCCGAATCGATATCTACGTTGTTTCCGTTGTTGTTTACTATCGTTGATTCCTCAACAACAATTTCAGGTTGAATTTGACTTAGGGATTGAATTCCGATCGGGATATGACGGGGGTGTGTAACCATCCCCGGTAAAGCGGCGGGACTTTCATTGAGATAAGCTTGAAGTGCAGAATCAAACGAGACGTCACTTCGCTTAAAATTCGGGGTATCCACATTGGCGATGTTATTCGCCAATACCTTATGACGAAGACTGGAAGCGTCGAGAGATCGTTCGAGAATTTGCATCGTCTTGGTAGTAAATGCATTCAATGGACAATCCCTCCATTCGGATGATTTTTTTAAGTAGTTCGTCAGGAGCAGGCACAATCCTGCAAGTTTCGACAAAAAGGGCCTAAAACCATGAATTTATCAACTTTCCAACTACACTATATTTGATTTAAGTCCTGTTTTGTATGGGTCTAACCGCCTTTGTTTTGGGTAGGTCTTTTGTCTCATTTTTAAAACCATAAAAAGCAAAAACACCCTTAAAAAATAGGCCTTAAGGGTGTTTACGAATTGATTTTTGACTGTTTACAAAATAAACTGACTCAGATCCCGGTTTTTCACAATACCAGCGAGTTTTTCCTCAACGTATGCGGGTGTTATCACGATCTTCTGAGGGCCGATATCAGCCGCTTCAAATGACAGATCTTCCAAAAGTTTTTCCAGCAGGGTATGCAGGCGGCGTGCACCGATGTTTTCAGTTTGTTGGTTCACAACTGTAGCGAGCTCAGCGATTTTCTCGATAGCATCAGCAGTGAATTCAACCTCGATCCCTTCAGTCTGCAGTAAAGCAACATACTGCTTGGTTAATGCGTTCTGGGGCTCAGTTAAGATCTGGCGAAAATCTTCTGCTGTCAGACTCTGCAGTTCTACCCGGATCGGAAAACGCCCCTGTAATTCCGGAATCAGATCCGACGGTTTTGAAATATGGAATGCACCCGCGCCAATGAACAGAATATAGTCGGTTTTCACCGGACCATACTTTGTCATCACCGTAGAACCTTCAACGATCGGGAGAATATCCCGCTGCACCCCTTCCCTCGAAACATCCGGACCGCGATGATCTTTCCCGGCAATTTTATCAATTTCGTCTATAAAAATGATACCGGACTGCTCGGCTCGGGTAACTGCTTCCTGTGTAACCTCATCCATGTCAATCAGTCTTTGCGCTTCTTCCTGGATTATAATCTTTCTTGCATCTTTTACGGGCAGCTTTCGTTTTTTCCGGCGCTTGGGCATCAAATTCCCGAGCATTTCCTGCATATTCATGCCGATTTCGTTATTGCCGCCGCCAAATAAATCAAACATTTGGGGCGTTGTGTCCTCAACATCAATTTCCACAATCGTTTCTTCCAGGTCTCCTCGTGCCAACGCGGCTCGTATATCCTTGCGACGCATTTTGATATGTTCGGGTTCTCCGGTCGTTTCCTGCTGCTGCTGGGCGTTTCCCTGGAACAGCATTTCAAATGGATTCTTGAACTGTTTTTCTTTGGCCGGGTCCGGAACGAGAATATGTACGAGTCGTTCTTCCGCCATTTGCCGGGCACGATCTTCCACACGGGTCATTTTTTCTTCTTTGACGATCCGGATGGCTGTCTCCACAAGATCTCGGACCATCGCTTCCACGTCGCGTCCGACATAACCCACTTCTGTAAACTTGGTAGCTTCAACTTTGACAAAAGGGGCACCCACCAATTTCGCAAGCCGTCTCGCGATCTCGGTTTTCCCTACACCGGTCGGCCCGATCATCAAAATATTTTTCGGAGTCACCTCATCCCGCAGTTCATCCGGAAGCAAGCTCCGCCGATAGCGGTTGCGAAGCGCCACTGCCACCATTCTCTTGGCTTGTTTTTGGCCAACAATATAACGGTCGAGTTCCGCAACGATCTGTTTTGGGGTCAGCTTTTGTTTCATGCTTCTCCTCCTCCTATTCGATTTCTTCCACGACAATGTTGGAGTTGGTAAACACACAAATTTCCGCGGCAATTTTTAAAGCCTGTTCCGCGATCTCCCGGGCCGAAAGCTCCGAATGTCTTGCCAATGCCCTGCCGGCGGCTAACGCAAATGAACCGCCCGATCCGATTGCCAAGATGCCGTCATCCGGTTCAATTACTTCCCCGTTACCGGAAATGAGCAGTAAATGTTCTTTGTTCATCACAATCAGCATCGCTTCCAGCTTATGAAGAATCTTATCGGAGCGCCATTCCTTGGCAAGCTCCACCGCTGCCCGCTGCAAATTTCCATGATATTCTTCAAGTTTTGCTTCAAATTTCTCATACAATGTGAATGCATCCGCGACGGATCCGGCAAATCCCGCCACTACTTCCCCCCGGTACAGGCGGCGGACTTTTTTGGCACCGTTTTTCATCACCATGCTGTTTCCGAAAGTAACCTGACCGTCCCCAGCCATGGCAGACTTTCCGTCTTTCCTTACAGCAAAAATAGTTGTAGCATGAAAACCGTTATTCATTGATACCCCTCCATCTGCAGACAAACCTTTGGGTCATGCCCTTGGGTGTGCATTCATATATACGCGCAGCAGCCTTTCTTTAGTCGTATGAGTGTAAATCTGTGTGCTGGAAAGACTGACGTGCCCCAGCAGCTCTTGAACAACGCGCAGGTCAGCCCCTTCATCCAACATATGAGTGGCAAAGGTGTGCCGCAAAGCGTGCGGTGAAATCGAGAGCTGGCCCGCTACCTGAAGCATATATTTGTCCACGATCCGTCTGACCGACCGATCGGACAGCGGTTCCCCCCGATAGTTCAGAAAAAGGGCTTTCTGCTCACCCCCGCCGGTACTGCCGACTAACAGACGCGGTCTCCCTCGTTCCAGGTACAAGCGGACTGCTTCGCACGCCTTCTGACCGAGAAGGACGATCCGCTCCTTGGCCCCTTTTCCGAACACACGGGCCATTCCCATTTCCAGGTCGATATCATCCAGCTCAAGACCCATGCATTCGCTGACACGGATGCCTGTTGCATACAAGAGTTCGAGAATCGCACGGTCTCTCATTCCAAGCGGCTCGTCGATCGATGGAGCTTCGACAAGCCGTTTGACCTCTTCAATATACAAAAAATTGGGTGTCCTCTTTTCCAGCTTGGGAGTTGAGACCGATTTGGCAGGGTTCTTATCGACAATCTCTTCCCGCCTCAAAAACTCATAAAGCGAACGGAGGCAAGACACCTTTCTGGCCAAAGTCTTGCGGGCTGCTTTAGCCATGTACAAACGTGACAAAAACGTTCGAATCATGACATGGGTCACCTCTCCGAACGTTTCAATTTTTTCATCTGCCAGATACGTACAGAATTGTTCCAAATCACTTTTATACGAGTCAATCGTATGCATGGAAGCATTTTTTTCCACTCGCAAATATTCCAGAAACAGTTCCACCGCTTGTTGAATTGTCATGGTCTCACCTTCCAATTCAATCGTAGCACAGCAGAATAGGCAGGAGCAAGAAACTGCCAAAAACACACGGGGGCCACGCTTGCAGATTACCGAATCGATTGGCCGATAAAAGCAGAAAGAGTGGCAAGGGCCCGCTCAGCAATTTTCTCATTTTTCACCCGCTTGTCCCGGATCTTTTCCTGCAGCGGAGGCAGCAAACCAAACGTCGCATTCATCGGTTGAAAATTATCCGGTGCCGCATGGGTAATGTAATAAGCCAAGGAACCAATTGCAGTTTCCTTCGGAAACACAAGCGGCTGCAGATCACGAGCCAATCGACCCGCGTTGATGCCTGCAATTAAACCGGCCGCTGCCGACTCCACGTACCCCTCAACCCCGGTAATTTGTCCGGCAAAGAACAGCGTATTCCGTACCTTTAATTGATACGTTTGTTCCAGCACCCGAGGTGAGTTTATGTAGGTATTGCGGTGCATAACTCCAAACCGGGCGAATTCCGCATTTTCAAGTCCCGGTATCATGCGGAACACACGTGATTGTTCTCCCCATTTCAGGTGGGTTTGGAAGCCAACGATGTTATACAACGTGGCTGCCGCATTATCCTGCCGAAGCTGCACCACAGCAAACGGAATTTTCCCTGTTCGAGGATCTGGCAATCCAACCGGTTTCATGGGACCAAAAAGCATTGTCTGACGTCCCCTTTTTGCCATCACTTCGATCGGCATACAGCCCTCAAAATAAACTTCTTTCTCAAATTCCTTTAACGGAGCCGCTTCCGCTGTAATCAACGCCTCATAAAACCGATCGAACTCTTCCTCTGACATGGGACAATTGATATAAGCTGCTTCCCCCTTGTCATATCTGGAAGCCAAGTATACTTTATCAAAATCAATGGACTCTTTGTGGACGATGGGAGCGGCCGCATCATAAAAATACAGATACTCCTGTCCGGTCAATTCCGCAATTGAACGAGACAACGATTGAGACGTTAAAGGACCTGTTGCAATCACTGCAAATCCTTCGGTGGGGACTTCCGGAAGTTCTTCCCTGAACACTTCAATCAAAGGATGCTGCGAAACCCGTTCCGTAACCTCTTGCGAGAATAAATCGCGGTCAACCGCAAGTGCACCTCCGGCCGGGACGGCCGTCTTGTCGGCAGAAGCCATGATTACCGAATCAAGCCGTCTCATTTCCTCTTTCAAAAGGCCTACCGCATTGGTCAAACTGGCTCCTCTTAACGAGTTCGAACATACTAATTCCGCGAAATTCTCCGAGATATGGGCAGCCGTTTTTACTATCGGCCTCATCTCATACAACCGGACTTTCACACCCTGCTTCGCAATTTGCCACGCTGCTTCGGAGCCGGCAAGACCGCCCCCGACAACCGTTACATAATCTGCCATCTGATCGAAAATCCCTCCACAACAATCCGGTTATTCTCCAGTTTCTGCCGCCACTGTTGGTGAAGGTGCTTCCTTATGAGTGCAATCAGCACCGGAACATACCCAAGTTTCTTTCCCTTCCCCTTTTCCGCTGCGCTTGATTACCAGCGGTTGCCCGCATTCCGGGCACGGTTTGCCAACCGGGCGATCCCAAAGGATAAAATCACAGTCCGGATACCTGTTGCATCCGTAAAAGACACGGCGCCTTTTCCCGCGGCGTTCCACCAAATGACCGCCCTCACACCTCGGACAAGGAACTCCAATTTCTTTTAAAATCGGCTTTGCATTCCGGCATTCGGGGAAGCCGGGGCAAGCCAGGAATTTTCCAAAGCGTCCGTGTTTATAAACCATAATTCGTCCGCATTTCTCACACTCAACATCAGATACTTCATCCTGGAGCGTAACGTTCTTCATTTCTTCTTCTGCCACTTTTAAATCTTTTTCAAAATCACCGTAGAAGTCATCCAACATTTTGACCCAGTCAACCTGGCCTTCTTCCACACCGTCCAAGCTTTCTTCCAGGTGAGCTGTAAATTCGGCATCAATGATCTGCGGGAAAAATTCTTTCATCATATTGACCACGATTTCCCCGAGCTCCGTCGGGACAAACCGTTTGTCTTCGAGAAGCACATACCCTCTTTTTTGAATCGTTTCCAAGGTTGGGGCATATGTGCTGGGACGTCCGATTCCAAGCTCTTCCATTGTTTTCACCAGCCTTGCTTCTGTATAGCGCGGCGGCGGTTGAGTGAAGTGCTGTTTCGGATCCAAGTTCGGCTTCTGCAGCTGCTGTCCCTCTTCAAGCGGAGGCAGAAACTTCTCGTCCTCATCCTTCCCTTCATCATTTCCTTCAATGTATAAGGTCATGAAGCCGGGGAATTTGATTTTCGATCCGGTAGCCCGGAATACCGCATCATTTGCCTGAATATCAACAGTCATCGTATCAAGCACCGCGGGTGACATCTGGGACGCGACAAAACGTTCCCAAATTAACCTATAAAGACGGAGTTGATCGCGGCTCAGATATTCTTTTACTTTTTCGGGGTGCAGGTGGACCGATGTTGGCCGAATTGCTTCGTGTGCGTCCTGAGCCCCTTCTTTCGCAGTAAATTGGCGCGCTGTTGCAGGAGAGTATCTGTCACCATATTCCCGCACAATAAAATCTTTCGCTTCAGCTTGGGCCGTCGGCGAGATACGGGTGGAGTCGGTACGCATATAGGTTATTAACCCGACTGTGCCTTCCTTGCCCAAGTCGATTCCTTCATATAATTGCTGGGCGATGGACATTGTTTTTCCGGCACGGAAATTCAATTTTCTGGCCGCCTCTTGCTGCAGGGTACTTGTAATAAAAGGAGGCGCCGGATTCCTCTTCCGCTCGCTCTTCTTTACTTCAATAACCTGATACTGAGCATCCTCAATATGAGTTAAGAGTTGGTTTACTGCTTCTTCGTTAGGCAGCTCGGTTTTCTCAATACTTTTTCCTTTTCGATAGCCATGGAACTTCGCTTCGAATTTTTGTTTTTCCACTTGGAATTGTGCGACAACCGTCCAATACTCTTCGGGAGTAAAATTGCGGATTTCATTTTCGCGATCCACAATCAAACGGACTGCTACAGATTGAACACGCCCGGCTGAGAGCCCTTTTTTCACCTTTTTCCAGAGAAGAGGCGAGATTTGATAACCGACAAGCCGATCGAGAATGCGTCTCGCCTGCTGCGCATTGACCAGATCCATATTGATTTGACGTGGATGTTTAAACGATTCTTTGATTGCATCTTGCGTAATCTCGTTAAAGACAACCCGGCACGCCGCCGCAGGATCGATTTCCAATACATTGGCCAGGTGCCATGCAATTGCTTCTCCTTCGCGGTCAGGGTCGGCTGCGAGATAAACAGCCTTTACTTTCCTGCTTTGGTCACGGAGTTCTTTTAACACGTCGCCTTTTCCGCGAATGGTTATATATTTAGGTGAAAAGTGATCTTTTATATCGACGCCGAGTTGGCTCTTCGGCAGATCGCGAACATGGCCCATCGAAGCTTTTACTACATATTTTTTTCCCAGATATTTTCCGATGGTCTTTGCTTTTGCGGGAGACTCTACAATGACAAGATAGTCTGCCAAGGACGTCTCCTCCTTTCATAGCGAGACTGAGCACTTCGCTTAGTGAGGCTTGTGAATATGCGTTGTATAATATTTCCGCGTTTTGTCATGTGCTTCTTATACTAAACTGCATGAACATTTATTGTCAAACACTGCTCCTCATATACATCTGCCCGGGCAATTGTTTCACAAGGCCTTTCAGCTCCATTTCCAGCAGCAGGCGATAAACTTCTCCTTGCGACAGTTGACTCACCCGGATCAAATGGTCCAAGTGAACCCCGCCATACCCGATTGTTTCAAGCAATTGCCTCTCTTCGGGATTTAACTGAAATGCCTCGTCTTTCATCTTATGCGAATAATTCGCCTGCCAGTCGGGATATTCCTCCCAAATATCTGCAACCCCTGTTATTATCTTGGCTCCCTCCCGGATCAAATCATTCGTTCCTTGACTTAACGGGGATGTGATAGGACCTGGTACCGCAAAAACGTCCCGACATTGTTCCAAAGCTTGGTCGGCTGTGATCAGGGAACCGCTTTTCCGGGCTGCTTCCACTACCAGAATGGCACGGGAAAGCCCTGAGATGATTCGATTCCGAACGGGAAACATGCCTGGATGAGCTGAAGCGAGAGGGGGAAATTCGGAGATGAGCAAGCCCTGCTTACAGATTCTACGGGCGAGGGAGCTATTCTGAGGGGGATAAATATTTTCAACTCCTCCGGCCAACACCGCAATCGTGGTTCCCCCCGCTTGCAACGCCGCTTCATGTGCAATCGCATCAATTCCTCGGGCCAGTCCGGAAACGATGGTCACACCTGCCGAAGCCAGTTCGGTACAAAGATTCTTGGTAACCAGAACCCCATAATTGGTCGGGGTGCGCGTTCCGACAACACCAATTGCTTTGTCATCCAGTAAGGTGAATTCGCCTTTTACGTACAGTATATGGGGAGGATCATGAATTTGCAGTAAGAAAAGGGGGTATTCGGGGTCCTTTTTATGGAGCACTCGAATGCCGGTTCGCTTTAAAAAATCGGCCTGCTCCTGAAAAGAGTAACTTTGCCTGGATACAAGGATCTCCTCTGCCACGTTGCGAGTAACTGAGGGCACCTGCAGCAGTTCCTGCGCCGGCGCCTCCCATACCGCTTCCGCACTTCCGAACTGCTCAAGCAATTTGCGGCAGCGGAGATACCCGACTCGCGGAACACTCATCAACCATTGAACGTATTCTTTTTCGGTTCGCAATTGAATTCCTCCTGTACTTAAATTTCGTTTCCTCCTTGGCGACGGAAAAGGGATGTTGCTCGATCGTTAACGCGTTATTCATAGCGGATTTGAAGGCCCTATTTCACTAATTTTGGTGAACATTTTTTGAATAGAGGATTTTCGGGGTCTTAATCCGGTGTTTTCTCTCCCCTTGCCTCCGGAAATATGGTAATAAGAACTTAAAAATCCGCTATATCAAAAACATCCGGTAAAAATTGGAGATTAAGACCTTCAAAATCCGTTAATTGCCCAACTGGTGATACCCATAAAAAAATCGAGGGAGACTTGGCAGTCTCCCTCTGGTTGTTATTTCTTCGTGATGACTTGTTCGAGCATGCCTCTTTCTTTCAAAAGTTCCACAAGAGTGGAGCCCATTTCGGAAGGCGTGGGTGCAACGCGAATTCCGCATTCCTGCATTTTTGCGATCTTTTCAGCAGCCGTTCCTTTTCCGCCGGAGATAATCGCACCTGCGTGACCCATCCGCTTTCCGGGAGGTGCAGTCGCACCTGCAATGAATCCGGCAACCGGCTTCTTCATGTTCGCTTTGATCCACTCAGCCGCCTCTTCTTCCGCAGTTCCGCCGATCTCCCCAATCATGATCACAGCATCGGTGTCCGGATCGTTGTTAAACATTTCCAGAACGTCGATAAACTCAGTTCCTTTTACAGGGTCCCCGCCAATACCGACAGCCGTCGATTGACCGATTCCACGGGTGGTCAACTGATGAACCGCTTCGTAAGTAAGGGTTCCGGAACGGGATACAACCCCGACTCGACCAGGCAGATGGATATATCCCGGCATGATTCCAATCTTACATTCGTCGGGAGTGATCACACCCGGACAGTTAGGACCAATCAAGCGGGTCCGTCTGCCTTCCATATAGCGGGCAACCTTTACCATATCCAGTACAGGAATACCTTCGGTAATACAGATCACAAGATCCAAATCTGCATCGACCGCTTCCATGATTGCATCCGCCGCAAATGCCGGTGGTACATAGATAACGGACGCGTTCGCTCCCGTTTTTTCCTTTGCTTCCGCGACTGTATCAAATACAGGGATGCCTTCTACTTCGGTACCGCCTTTTCCGGGAGTTACCCCGCCCACCATTTTTGTGCCGTACTCAATTGCCTGTTTGGCATGGAACAGACCGGTTGCACCGGTGATTCCTTGCGTAATGACTTTTGTATCTTTATTTACTAAAATACTCATGGTATTTTCCCTCCGCCCCGAATTATTTCACGAGGCCGACGATCTTCTCGGCAGCATCGGCGAGAGAGTCAGCCGCTACAATGTTAAGTCCTGATTCGTTCAGCTTCTTCTTGCCAAGTTCCACGTTGGTGCCTTCAAGACGCACCACCAACGGCTTGTCCAAGCCTACTTCTTTCGCGGCCGCGATTACACCGTCAGCGATTACGTCACACTTCATAATACCGCCGAAAATGTTGACGAGAATGCCCTGTACATTCGGGTCGGACAAAATGATTTTGAATGCGGCGGTTACTTTCTCAGTTGTTGCACCGCCCCCAACATCGAGGAAGTTCGCAGGTTGACCGCCAAAATGCTTGATGGTATCCATGGTAGCCATTGCGAGACCCGCGCCGTTCACCATACATCCGATGTTTCCTTCGAGTGCGATGTAGGACAAGTCAAACTTGGAAGCTTCGATCTCCTTCGGATCTTCTTCGTCCAAATCACGCAGTTCAAGGATGTCTTTGTGACGGAACAGTGCATTGGAATCAAAGTTTAACTTCGCATCAAGGGCAACTACCTTGCCGTCACCTGTAACCACGAGCGGGTTGATTTCAGCAATCGAGCAGTCCTTTTCGACGAATGCCTGATAAAGCGCCAGCATAAATTTAACCGCCTGGTTCACCAATTCACGCGGAATGTTGATTGCAAAAGCCAGTTTCCGCGCTTGGAAAGCCTGTAAACCAACTGCCGGGTCAACCACCTCTTTAAAGATCTTTTCCGGAGTCTTGGCTGCCACTTCTTCAATTTCCGTACCGCCCTCTTCGGACGCCATCATAACTACGCGGCCGGTTGCTCGATCCACAACAACGCCCACGTAATACTCTTTCTTTATGTCCGATAATTCCTCAATCAAAAGACGCTTAACAACTTTGCCTTCCGGGCCTGTCTGGTGAGTGACCAGTGTCATTCCCAAAATTTGCTCAGCGTATGTACGAACTTCGTCCAGATTCTTGGCAACTTTTACGCCTCCGGCTTTCCCGCGGCCACCTGCGTGAATTTGGGCTTTCACTACCGCTTTTCCGCCTAATTTTTCTGCAATTTGAACCGCTTCGTTTACAGAGAAAGCGACTTCGCCTTGCGGAACGGCCACTCCATACTGCCTGAGAACCGCTTTACCTTGATACTCATGGATATTCATCTCCGGCTGCCTCCTACCATTGATAAGTTAAATAGATGGTAACGATCTTTGGGTTTCCACCTGCTTTGCAGATGTACCATTATATGGAAAATGATCTCATGTAACCGCTTTTTATTATACCCAAATCGACAAAGGGCGACAATGCCCCTTTCAGCCGGGCGTCAGAAAGCGCTTGACAAATGGATTGACCGGGAGGGGAGCCAATATGCCGCTCTCCTCTGCTGCTCCACCCACAGAGGATCAAAAACCGATCAACAAAGAAGGAATATGACCGGAAAGCGAGCAAATCCTTCTGACCTCCGCGGGGCGGAAGGTTAATAAGCAATCAAGTGCAACGTAAATGGAATGAATAAAAGAGGGCTAATGTCCGATTAAATTTTTTGTTCATACTCATTTATCTTACCCCTGCTGACCTCAGGATCGTCCCGGTTTATCCATAAAGTAAGAAACTAAAGGGAATAATGACCCGTATCGGGATTCTGCCGAAATTTAACAGCTCTTGGCGCTATTTATATTTCTGATCGCTTTCGAATTTAATTTTTGCCTGGCACGGTTGGCAAATGTGAACATGCTTGTCTTTGGCCGCCAGAAGCTGCCCAACGTTCTGTTCCTCGGCGTCCGATACGGTTCCGCACAAACTGCAACGCAATTGATATTCTGACATGCTTTTCATCCTTTCTTTGATCTGAATACACTTATTATTACATCAGGAGGTCACATTCTTCCCTCAATTTTAAAAGTTGTGTATAGTGAAATGTGACCGTTCCAGTCATGGAGGGATTCCAGTTATGGATCATTCGATGAGCACTGTTTCGGCCGTACGGACACGAAGAACGATCAAATCGTTCAAACCCGATCCCATACCGCGCGAATTGCTTGAAGAATTGCTGGAAGCTGCCAGTTTCGCCCCGAATCACCGGATGACGGAACCATGGGAAATTCTTGTTGTCGGTCCCTCTACCCGGGCTCTTCTCAATCATAAAACAAATTTTGGCGGGGCGCCTGTCGTGCTCGCTATCCTGTCAAAACCTGCAAAGACTGAAGTGGATCGCGATGAATATTACGCTGCCGTTTCCTGCTTCATTCTCAATTTTATGCTCGCGGCTTGGGAAAAAGGCATCGGAACCGGTTGGTCTTCTCTCGGTCTTTCCAAACGGGCCCAGGAAGTTTTAGGAATCCAACCCGGCTATGAAGTCGTTGGCTTAATTCCGGTCGGATTTCCGGCAGAGGTGCCGGAGCCCAAACCCCGTACACCGATTCAAACGAAAATCAAAGAACTCCCTTAATTGCTTGCAACGGTACATTTGCTGTCAAAAGCCACAGGAGGAAAAGAAAATGGATTTCCGGGTAGTTGTAAAAGGTCTGGTCAGTACAGAATCTGTTCTCACAATCGAAGATTTCCATCAATGCAAAACTCAGGTTGATGTTCAGAAGATTGCACCGACATTTTCCGGTACCGGTGTTCCGTTCAGCGAAATTGCCGAGAAAATCGGTCCGAAGCCGGAGGCGACCCATGTAATTTTTCACGCTGCGGATGAATTTGCGGCTACCATTCCGATTTCGGAATTGCAGGAGGCCATTTTTCTTTACAAGTCGAACGGTGAGCCTCTGAAAAAGGGGTTCCCTGTTCGTTTGATTGTTCCTGACGGTTCCAGCGATTGCCTGAACGTCAAATCGGTGGTCAAAGTCGAGTTCGTTGCCGCGGATCCCGCGGATCCGGCTTCATTCGGATTTAAAAATTTGGTGGGCGAAACGGAACTGTAAACCTCTATGGATGACAGGACAGGGTATGGTATAATAAGAAGAAAGAAAGCAGGGGTGAATGCAGATGGATCATTGCTGCGGATTAACCATGGTTGCCCGCCTGCAAAATGTCTTCACCGAAGGCTCCGTCCTGATGCAAGATGTACCGATTCTTTTCTGCCCGACCTGTCACAACAGTTTGATCGCTCCGGAGATTGAGATGGACTACCAGTTGTATGCCCACAATTGTGCAGCTGACGGTGTCCGCTCTGCCAGCCTTCCGGATGCGATCGGAGAAGAAAAAATCCTGGACATTCTGGATCGATATCCGGAAGACATCCGGGTCAAAACAGGTCAACGGGTGATTCGGGAACAAATCGATTCCACGCTTGATCTTTTAAACTTTGCAAAACAACTTGGTGAACACGAGTGGTGTCAGGAATTGTTGGAGCGTTTGAAATTGTTTCGCGATCTGTCTAACGTTCAACCACACTGAAATCGCCGAGTATATCCCCATCTTGATATTCTTTAATGTGGTTTTTATATACAATAAGATTGTTTGTTTTTAAAAAATCTTTAAAATCTTCGTCACGCATGGCAGCCGTCAGGTGGTTGCCTTCCTTTTTTTCAAATCCCCACCACTTCACGTACGCTTCTTCAACTGACTCGTCCATTTTTCCAGCCGCGATTGATACACGAATCACATCGTTCATTCCTTTCCGGTTATTTTTATGTTGGATCTTGCGATTCCATTGTGCCCTGCAGGATGGATCCTTATGAGTAGATATGAAATTTTTATTCGATAAAGGGGTTGTAAAGTCATGTATGCATCAGTAAACGGAGTAGCTCTGCTCGGAATTCACGGAGAACGAATCACGGTGGAAGTCGACATCAGTAATGGACTTCCCTGCTTCGATCTTGTTGGTCTGCCGAGTTCATCGGTGAGAGAGGCCAAAGAACGGGTGCGAGCCGCTTTGCGCAACTCCGGATTTGAATTTCCTCTGGGGCGGATTACAGCCAATTTGGCTCCTGCCGATCTGCGAAAGGAAGGGCCCGGCTATGATTTGTGCCTTGCCCTCGGCATTCTGGGAGCATGTGGCTCGCTTCCTCTAGTACGTTTACAGTCGCCTGCAATTATAGGAGAGCTGTCCCTCGACGGTTCGATCCGACCCGTACATGGAGTGCTCCCGATGGTGGCGGCCGCTAAAAAAGCGGGTTATCAAGAAGCGATAGTGCCGGCAGGAAACGTACGGGAGGCGGAACTTGTGGAGGGTATCCGGATCATTGCCGTTCATCATCTGAACGAGGCGGCAGCTTATATTCGTGAAGGACGTTTGCCCAAGCAAGTTGAGCTTCCCTGTCCCCTTCCCACCTCCGCATTCCAGACAGAAGACCTGGCCGATGTACGCGGTCAACTCCATGTGAAACGAGCTTTGGAAATTGCTGCTTCCGGCAGTCACAACCTGCTCCTTATAGGTCCGCCCGGTTCCGGCAAGACGATGCTGGCCAGACGTCTCCCCTCGATCCTGCCGCCGCTCTTGCACCATGAAGCACTGGAAGTGACAATGATACACAGCACCGCCGGATTGCTGAGAGAAACTACCTCCCTGATTCAGCAGCGTCCCTTCCGAGCCCCGCATCATTCGATCTCCGGTGCAGGATTAATCGGAGGCGGTACGATTCCCAAACCGGGCGAAGTGTCGCTGGCCCACGGCGGAATCTTATTTCTTGACGAATTTCCGGAGTTCAGCAAATCTACACTCGAAGTTCTTCGCCAACCTCTGGAAGACGGTCACGTCACGATTGCTCGCGCCAATGCAACCCTTACATACCCCTCCCGTTTTTTGCTGGTGGCTGCAATGAATCCTTGTCCGTGCGGGTAATAACCTTGATGATTGGAAGCATTTCTACATTATATAAGTCAATGCAACTCCTGAAAAACATCCAAAAGGAAATCAACCTGACTTGTATCGTATTCAGCGTCACAGTCCAAGCACTTAATTACCGGGCCATTCTCGAACGTGAAATTCGTGTCTCCACATTCTGAACAGCGAACGATTAGTTTTATAACGGCAGTCACTCTCCTTGCAAGTACATTACGCCTCATGGTGGATATTTACCTTTAAATGAAAAAAGCGCTATTCGGCGGCTCTTTGCTCCGATCAACACGAGACACAATTACATTTTTTCAGTATCGACAAAATTTGTTTTGACTGAAGACTATCCTGGTGTTAAACTAAGTACAAATAAGAAGAAAGAGCGAACTGGTTGGTGAAGGTTTGCACATCGGGTGCAAACTGAATCCCAGGTTCGCTCTTTTGCTTACTCAATGCCCCTTATACTTTAGAAAATCGTATATTCGAATCAATTTCTTTACCCCTGATTTTGCCTCGCCGTTGGGACCGGTAAGAATATCGGGATTCTCTGTTAATACCTCACGTAAATATGATTCCATCTTTGTGATGTCGATTTGCGACTCTTCGAGTGTTTGAATATAACGAACTTGTCTTGTTAAACTGTCCGGTTCTTTTTCTAAGACTTCATTGATACTTTTGAATTTGAATTTTTCCCGGTTTTTCTTATTTGTCTGAGTAACAAAATCTTCAAAGGTTTGCTCTTCAAATTTTTTGAACTCCGGCGGAAGAGCAGTCGGGTAATTGCTTATATATTTGAATACTGGCAAGCTGTAGGCCACCTGCTTCAATAAAGTCGGTAATGTTTCTTCCACTAGGAGTTTGGGAGTGTAGTTACCTCTATCGAAAACTACATCAAGAAAAATTTTCTCCGCTGGAATTCCTCTGTACCCTTGCCTTGCAACTTCAAGAATACCAAACCCGATTACCACTTCCGGTTCTTCATCCATTTGTTCTTCACTGAGCGGCATAACCATTATTTTTTCTGTAGGTTTATTGGTCAACGCTAATTCATATATTTCTTGTTTTACTTTTCTAAACATCCGTGTCGCATACTTCGCTTTATTCTCCGCAACAACTTTCAGTAATGGCTCAAAGGAATCAGTCCGCACTTTCGTCATGTTTATCGCTTTACCGTGCCCAAAATCACGACTGTGGGTGGAAACTTCCATTTGTTCAGCATTACTATCCCACTGTACAAATATGAGCCTATTTTTCAGTTTTTCAAGATTATCCTCACTGAGACAATCAACAATCGACTTGATTATCGCTTGAATATTTTCATCATCAAGTGAGTATCCCAAGAAAATTATTGGGTGCTCTACAAAAATTGTCATCAACTTTGCCGCTAAGTAGCTATTCTTCCTCTCAAAATCCTCATAATCGCGGCTATTAATTACAATTGAATCCGGTTTAGTACAGCAACCGTGAATCTTATATATCTCACCGATGCCGTATGTCGGAGAAAAAAGTAACTCTTCCTGCCCTACATATACTGAATAATCCGGGTATAGGCTTTGCAAAAAGCAATCGTAATTTGTGCTAATTACTCCAGCGATCGATTTTTTTCCAATTTCCTTTAGCAGAGTTATTTCTGATAAATACTCGGTAGGTATATCGGTGAGATCTATTGATCGGAAGTGTTTTGAAATTTCAAGTTTAAAGGGTGAAATGCCCTGCTTAATTTCTGACTTGAACTCACTCCGGCTTTCCTCGAAGAGTGCACTTTCAAACCAAATAGTATTGAAATCCCTTTCTATTAAATCAGCAGTACAGGTCATTAGATTGTTTTTTGTTTTACTTTTATGTTGTTCCAAGAGCACTTGAGCAGCCTTGGTTTCATATTTTTCATACGCATAATCCGAGGAGTCAATCATCGATGCGAAATGTCTCAATAAATCGGGCCAATTTTCGGTGGACAGATACCTCAAAGGTAAGCCTGATCCAACGAACAAAAAAGGCAGTGATTCAGATTGCTTTAGAATTTCCTCCAACTGTTTGTTTGCATCCATTCTGGCCACCCCTCGTTCTTCAAACCTACTTTATACAATACAGCTTTATGTAAAATTTTGAAAGATAGGAAGTGGATAATGGTTAAATTTACTTAAATGGCCCTCTTTTATTTTTTTCTATTGTAGGAGATTGCAGCATTTTGCAACCGATTGAACAGAGCATTAACAGGTACCCTATATGTATCTCCGAATTTCAATGCAGGGATCTCCCCTTTGGCTGCTTTCCTCAGAACGGTTGAGTAGACCATCGGGCCTAGTTCTGCGTTTAATATCTCCTGGACCTCATACAAATTTACAAACTGGGTAGCCAGATCGATTTCCATTGGATCTACAGTCGTCTTATGTAGCTGCACTACTTTGGAGAGCAAGTATCGATTCAGTTTCTTTATCTCCGGATCAAGCTCAGCATCCTTATGAAGGATATCCAGCATGGTGGAATAATCGACTCGGAAGAGTTTTGAGAGTTGGTCTGCTGTACAGTAAATAGGCGTCATCTGGAAAGCCTCCTCTTCGAAGACTTTCGTCAACCGGTAGTGAGATGCCTGCAAAAAAAGAGGCCGTTTGGCCTCACTTCTTTGTTTTATAAACCGTATTAAGGAAATCTCGAAGAGTTTCGATTTCTCTATGGTTTAAGATAATACATTTGAAGGAACGTACCCTTCTTCTTCTAAACTATCCGCTTCAAAAATAATCACTTTTTGTCCGACATCATATTCATCGATGTAAGTTGCAACTTTTGCACCTTTCCAGGTATCAAGTACAACAGATTTGGAATCCCTTAACACGTGATCCTCTCCTTTCTTCAATCAATACGTTTTATTCAAACTATCCCCTTTTTATGATTCTTCTTGGCTTCTCTCCGCTTTCTTTCCTTCGCCTCCTTTTCCGCTAAAATTTCCTCTCTATTTTTTACCATTGAATACAAACGTACGTTCGGAATATAATACAAAACACACGTTCTTGAATGGGGATGAGAGTGATGAAATGGATTTATGGTCTCATCGACATGCAAAGCTTTTATGCGTCATGTGAGGCAGCTTCCCGGCCTGAATTCGCATGGGCACGCCGCGAGAATGACGACTCGACTGATCCGCCGCTTGTCGTGTCCGGTGACCCGGAGAGAAGATCCGGCATTATTCTGGCGGCAACGCCCACAGCCAAGAGAGCCGGTATCGAAAATGCCATGCGGCTTGGAGAAGCGCTGCAGCGCTGTCCCGGGGTGATCGTTGTCAAACCCCGGATGCAGTTCTATCTTGAAACCAGTGTTCGCATCCAGCAGGTAATTGAATACATGTTTCCGCTGTATGAACAGTTCAGCGTTGATGAAGCGTTTTTTGCTTTCCCCCATCCGTCAGCGCTGTTTCCCGATCCGGTCGACGCTGCCTGTGAATTAAAGGGGGCTATTTGGGATTTGTTTCGGATTCGCTGCCGGATTGGCCTTGCACACAACAAATGGATGGCAAAAATGACAAACAAACAGGCGAAAACACATCCGGACGGGATTGTCTGGTGGACAGAACGGGATGTCCAAACGAATCTCCACAGTTTGTCCGTCTTCGATATGTGGGGACTGAAGCGCCGGGCAGAAGTTCTGTATTACGAATTCGGCGCTCGAACAATTGGAGATGTTGCACAAATCCCGGAAGTTAAACTGCAACGTCGATTTGGGGTGTGGGGGACGGTGATCCACCGATGGAGTCACGGTCAGGATTTTTCTGCGATGAATCCTGATTCCTATGATGTGCCTCATAAGGGAATCTCACATCGCACCACTTTGCCCAGAGATTTTTATAAGCGTACAGAGATCATTATCGTCATTCAAGAACTATTGGATGAGGTCTGTCGCAGAGCGAGATCTGCAGGTCAGAAAGGCCGGCGTGTGGGTCTCGGCTTGACTTATGAATCACTTCAGGGCGGATTTTACAAAGCGAAAACGCTTAACTTTTGTTCCAATGAATCCCATGATCTGTATCCGTTTTTACTGGAGTTACTTGACAAGTGGTGGACCGGTGACGGTGTGCGAGCCGTCAGTGTTTCACTTGATCTTCTGCAAAAGTCGGATGCACTTCAACTGTCGTTGTTTGAAGATGTGATAAAAAGGAACAGTTTGTCCAAAACGGTTGATGACATACGAACAAAATACGGCGAGACCAGCATCATGCGGGCCGTCAGCCTCCAGGAAGCTGGTCAATTGTTAGATCGGAGCAAAAAGATCGGCGGACATTACATGTAGAAAGGAGTCAAACCTAATGCGAATTACCGACGGCAACATTTTTGAAGCGATGAGACTCGTATTGCCAGAACACAGAGAACGGATGGAAACAATGAAACGTGAGCTGCAGCGGCAAGAGAAACCAGTCCTCAGCGAAGACAAACTGGCGGAGATGAGCGTTCTACTCAGCGAAGCAATTCAAGACGATAGGCTCACTATACTGACCGTGTATCACCCATATGGCAATCAAGAGGTTCGGTTGTATCCGCAGCGAGTAGACCAAGTCACCAATCGGCTGATTGGCGTGGATCCCTTCGGCGACCCAGAATCCGTAAAACTTTCGGATATATTGGATGTAACAATGTAACACTATCCTCATGGAAAAAGAAAAACCAAATTCAGGGTGATCTAATGAAGCCGCACGATGTTATAAGGCTTATGGGTCGGTTCACAGACCAAATAATCGAAGAGGATGATTGGCGCTCAACGAAATGGAAGTGCTCCAAGTGCAAAACAGAATATCACTTCGAACAACCGGCTCCTAACCCGGCCCCATGTAGTTGCGGAAGCATCTTCTTTGAAAAGTGGGAATGAGTATGTGTCGTAACGACATTGACCCGCCTGGATATTGATGCAATAAAAAAGCCCCGTCACGCGGACGGGGTCTTTAAATGCTCTAACCTACCCTGTGCCTCTGCTTCGAGCATCGGGATAGGATAGATCGCATGCTTAATGATGTTTTTCTCTTTGTACTGGATACGAACATCCAGCGAACTCCACTCTTCCTCCATAATGAATACCGCATTCGAGTGAAGTTGCCTTTTTATTTGTACCAGTTCTTCCGTTATCCGATCCGCCACCGGTTGGAATAAGCCGTTCGCCCACATCTCCCCCATTGGCAGGCGTTTGATTGTCGGAACATCGTCTAATATCCACTTTAACATGATGGTTCTCAAAAGTTTCTCTCGTATCAACTCGGTTGCACGTACCATATTGACCCTCACACGAACGAATATATGTTCGTATTATAACACAAAACAACCGCCCCGAATACGATCCATAATCAGGGAATGATTGGTTTCATTGATAACCCACCTCAAACTGGTCAAGATATTAAATCAGGAGGTGCCTGTATGGATGAAAGTATCACCGTGGACGGAAGAGAAATTTGTATCAACGATCGGCTGTTGATGATATGGATTTATCCGCACGGTATAAACGATAAGAAAATTGAAAAACGCTTGGTTCCCGAGAGCGCTCCTGATTGGATCACTCAGACTTTCTACAAAGGGAAACAGCGAATCCTGCTGAATGACCGTGCGACACTCGCATGGGTCGGCAGTTATCCGGGACAAGAGATCCACGTTCCTTTTGATCGACATACACAGGATGGTTATCCCACGGAACTGGTATTCGACTTGGACCCACCGGATAGCGATCATTTTGAATTAACATTAGAAGTGGCACTCAAACTCAAAGAAGTATTAGACTCTCTTGGGTTTGTCAGCGTTCCGAAAACATCAGGTGCCACCGGTTTACAAATTTACGTTCCGATCCAGCCGGAGTACACATTCAAGCAAACCAGACACATCAATAAATTTATTGCTGACTATATGTTGCAGCAAATGCCGGAAAAAATCACTCTGGAAAGAGTAGTCGAAAAGCGCGGAAAGAAGCTGTATTTTGACTATTTGCAACTCTGGGCGGGAAGAACCATGGTAGCGCCCTATTCCGTTCGAGCTAGAACCAACGCAACCGTATCGGCCCCGGTGATGTGGGAGGAGCTTCAGCGGGGATTCGATCCGACGGATTTTACTATCATCAATATGCCGGATCGAATAAGGAAAAAAGGAGACTTATTTAGTCTTGTAACCACAGAAAAACTCACTCAAAGCCTGGACGAAATTCTGGGGTTTCTCCAGAGAAGAGGGTGTATTATATGAAAGTAACTATCTAGAAACAAGCCTACGAAGCAGTTATACTTGAGCTTGAAGTGTCTGACCCGCCACCGATGTATTTACAGATACCGTGTCGAGACTGCAAGGATGGTATCTTTTATATAACTGATGAGGATTTTTTTACTTGTCGGGTGTGCCGTGGAACTGCGAGGCTCTGGGCAAGTATGTATTAAAATAAAAAGAGGGCTAACGCCCTCATGAACAGGTCTTTTCTAACGTCTCGATCTGTCGGCATATTTCATGGAGCCAAGCCGTATCATTTGTCATAGAGGCGACCAAGGAAAGGTTTTCGAGCGTGGCAAGCTTCCAAGCCCTCTTTGCGTTCGCCTCTAAGCAAACAATCATCTCTTTTTGCTCCTCGTCCGTGAGGGGCCTCTTTTTTTGTATCGTCCAGAGCTCCGCCATACGTTGGTGAATCCCCAGCATCAGAATCCAAACACCTCCCCGATTGCGGTCGGCAACAAACTGAACACGATCCACACCACTGTTCCAGCACAAAACAGAATTCCGATCAGACTCATAACTTCGCTGATGACCTTACTAACGATCCACAGTTTGACAAGTTCCTTCAATTGATTCACTCCTTTTCGGTTGATGGTATATATGTATGTAGATGATTTCAAAAGTTGCCTGTCCAGTTTCAAAAAGAAATTCATTTATTTCAATTACCTAAATTAAAAAAGAACCCTATCCGGGCTCCTCCAAGTACACGATATCTTCAACCGGCCTGCCGGTTCTTTTTGCAATACGTAACACCCACTCTAAACTCGGTTGCGTTGTTTGGTTCTCCCAACGATTATACAGCTGTCTTGCAGCCCCTATATATTCAGCAAACTCAATCTGATTCATTCTATGGTCATGCCTGATCTCTTTCAATCGATTTCTGACAGCCACATCCCCCACCTCACTCGGGATATTCGATTTCGTGACTGTCGAATCCTTTGGCGAAAAACGGCGAAAATTGTAGGTGTTCACAATTTAATGTGGACAACATGTGGATACGATGTGGAAAAAGAAACCGGACCATCAGCTTCAAGAAGCAGATGAATCCGGCGTCGTATAGGCGTCAAGTATCTCGCTCAATTCATTGTATTTCTTTTCTAGCTCTTTATATTGCAGCAATAGTTCTTCGTAGGGATTCAGTGGTTTATCGAAGAATTTTAGACCTCCAAATCTTTGATCAGGGTACAAGTTATGATGCGGGTCCAACCACACGACATAAAACCTGTTTTCAATCATAAATCCGTGTACTCTTCCGCCGGAGGAAGAAAGGCGGAATTGGATGCATTTATCCTCTCCCAACTGTTCCAGCATACCTTCGGGAAGATCGTAGATATAAGCTGTTTTCTTCCAATCATGCGGATGCACATCGTAGTGCTGCCTTTGTTGAACCACGAACTCATTTCTGCTTAAACGTGATATCTCCCTGAGGTTCTCAAAAAGATGAAGGAACCAACCACGATCGGTTCCTCCACAATTAAACGCCTGATGTTGGAGATCCAAATAATGATAGTTGAACCAAATTTGGCCCTCATGTAATTTGGATATCTCTTGTTTTCGCTCTTCCGCTAAGAAGTTATGTTTCTTTTTTACGGAAGATTGGGATTGGGCCTTTGGGATTCTACTCAATTTGCCCATTTTCGAGCTCCTTGAGATAGTAATCTTTTATAACCTCGTCTTTGATTCGGTTATTGCACGGAACGTATTCAGGAATACTACCACGAGCCTCCATCCAAGGATCTTCCTTGTGAGTCAGAAATTCCAACTCGTCACCGTCAAGATGACCATAGGAGTCATACACTTCCTGTATGAACTCCATCAGTTCTCCTTCTATCGGAGACTGATCTTCTTGAGGAATTGTCTGCCAGCCAAAGTGCTTGTATTCGCTATATAACCCCGGGTCAACCGGTCCGTGAATCCATGCTTCAAAATTATTTCTAAAGAGACGTTCGCCCTGAAGGGTCAGATGCCACGAATAAGCATAGTAGCAGAGTTTTTGAAGTTTTTTATGTGTCATAGCCTCAAGAGACAGAAACGCCTTGGCTACTTCAAAGATTGTTGTTTTTCCCATTTCCCTCTCCGCCTTCTTGCTTATAAAATCGAAAATCTTCGCCATCTGAGCTCACCGCCTTTTATCTGTGTACCTTATCCTATTAACCAATATAGCCAACAGATGACAGGTCAGATTCATCAGATGTGAAATTTTGTTCGGTATTCATCATACATGAACCCGAACAAATTTTCCATATTGAAATGTTGTTAATATCTTGAGTTTACATATTCGATAAAGATTCATGTTTTTTCCTTCTCGATAGAGATAATACTTTTCTCTTTTATATGACAATATTCGACAGCTGCGAGAGGATGCCTACGTCATAATAACTTGGCCATATGCTCCAACCTTCCCTGTGCCTCCGCTTCGAGCATTGCCATCATAAATACAACTTCGCGTTCATAACCGTTCTCTTTATACTTGATATAAACATCGAGCGGCCGCCATTCTTCCTCCACAATAAAAAAAGCGTTCGAATTGAGGGCGCGCTTTATCTCCACCATCTCATTTGTAAGCTTTTCATGCAGCGGCTGAAGCAATCCTTTCGTCCACATTTCACCCCGCGGGAGCGTTTGCTTGATCTCTTTAGCGTCCTCCAAAATCCACCTTAGCATGATGGTGCGGAGTAACTTCTCGCGCATTAACTCGGTTGCTCTCATGATGATACCTCACAAATACGAATATATGTTCGATTTTGCCACAAAATAAAAAAACCTCCCACCCCGAAGGGCAGGAGGAAAATTCCGTATTATTCGCAAGCAACACCGTCTCCGTCACGATCCAGTGCAGTTCGATAGCCCGGATCACCTCTATGCAAGGGTGCAGCACCGGCTGCTCTTGCTTCCGAGCAGTTTTTATAATAAACATTGCTTGGCTGCGGTTGCGGAGCTGGTGCAGGCTGTGGAGCTGGTTGTGGTTGCTGTTGTGTTTTCGTTGGTTCTTGAGTCGGTTGAGTAGTCGGTCTCTGTACCTCCGGGTGATACCCGTCATCCCGAGCGTAATTCTCGATTGACCAAATACCAACCCCGGCTTTTCGAGCCTTATCCTGGATCGCACGATATTGGTCTACGTACTTCACGTCCGGTGGGTAAACCGCAACTCGCGCAAGCCCTTTTTCTAAAAGTTGCTCCTGAACGGACTTTCCGTCAACATACACATAGAAAAGGAGCCGACCATATTTGTCCCGTTCGGAAACATCTTTCTCCAGTTCTACTTCCTTTCCTGTCAACAGCTCGGAAGAGAATTTCGAGGCTTCTGGCCCAAACGGTTGAACAGGTTTATCAGGATGTTTGGTTTCCGGTGTGTCCACCAGAATCATCCGAACGGTCTCCTCTTTCCCATTTAAGTTTATTTTAAAAGTATCCCCGTCGGTCACCGACAATACTTTCGCTTTAAGTCGGGCAGGATTAACCACAGGAGCACTGGTCTGTGCTTGTGGTGTATTATCGATTGCAGTTGGCTTCGCACTAACTTGCTCTTTTTTCGACTCCACGTTCGCAGTTTGTTTTTCTGTCGGCTGCTCGGAATCATTGACCGCGCCAATAAAAAACAGAATAAACGCTACTAACGAGGCTAACCAGGCTTTTTTGGCTCGGCCATTCTTTTTCACAAGACAAATAAAGCCGTAGACCGCAAGAACAATGAACGCCAAGAAAGATAAAATTCCTAAAGTCATCCACATTTTCTACACTTCCCCCTATCTCATTTATGACAATTCAATCCTATTCGCGATCAATATTGAAATTCCTTCCAAAGAAAAAAGCCCCAGCCGAAGCCGGGGTATACATTATTGTCCCAATGTGTTTTTGGTGCCGCTATGGATTCCCACAGCAATGGCAGCATACAAGAGACCGATTAAACCAGCTCCTACATATCCGTGCTGTTGGGTGTAAAACACGATTCCAAGCGCGATCCCCACACTTGCAATTACCGTTGGTATCCACTTAGTCGGAAACCCTCCGCTTTTGAGCATCAGTCCCAAAAAGATAAGAGCCGGCACAATACCGACTCTTGGGTCTGCAATCACTGCAGCGATATCAAATTCAATCATTTTTTCCACTCTCCTTAATATTTCTTGTCATAGTACCAACCTTTAGACCGCATGAACGTTTCAAACTCTTGTGATGCTTTGCTACCTTCACCAAATCCACCCGTAACGTAGTAGCAAATTTTCGGTTTGGTTGCTTCTTGCTTCGGTTCCATTCCGAAACCGGCACATATGGCGCGGTAATGGTAGCGGGCAAGTTTTTCCCGTTCTTCCGAAGTATCAAAGTGCTGGATGTCGGAGGCGGAGTCAATGAAGCAGGATTCCGTGATAATAGCTGGACACTTGGTCTCCCGAATCACTGCAAAGGTGCTATGCGTGGCTTTCACTCCGCGGTCATACAGCCCTTCTTCTGCTTCGAGGATGTCAACGAAGGTCTGCCCTACTACCCGACCAATGCCAGTTCCATTGTAGTCCAACACTTCTGTTCCGTATGCTTTTCCGTTGAAGGCATTGAAATGAATTGAGACAAAGAAATCACAGTTTTCCCGATTCGCGATCCTGGCCCGTTCAGACAGATCCACGAATACATCTGATGTTCTTGTCATTACAACTTGAAATCGATCGTCAGACAAAAGAATGTCACGCAGTTTCAAAGCTACATTCAGCGTAAGATCACATTCTCTCAAGCCATTCCCGACCGCCCCCGGATCACTTCCGCCATGTCCAGGATCGATACATACTTTCATTTCGATTCTCCTTTCTCTCCCGATTGATGTCGCTGCATTGCTCGGTTCATCTTTGCCTGTAGCTCCGATTCAACTGATTTGAAAATGAACTCCGGGATCCACTTCCCCCAACCGGCTCTGATCGAGTTCGCCGCGAAACTTTGCCACGTGTGGTAAATCAAAGCCAATGTGATTCCGTAAAAAATAACGCCTGGAGTCTGGAATGCCTTATCAAGTAGATTCGCAAATGCTGGGAGGAAAAGCATTACAATGGTTCGTATCACACCATCGATGCCATATTCGGACGAATAGGTGCCGTCTTTTTTAGCGGCCCGGGTTCCAGAAAGCCAATCGAAACCAATCGCACCCGCCAAAATAAGGATCATCAATAAATGATTTGGCCCGTACAATACTTCAATCAATCCTCCTAGTCCGCCACCAATCAAAGCTGCCACCCCCGTTTCGAATTTAAAAATATTGTCCAGGTTTAAAGCCTTCAACATAAAATCACTCCCCTAAATGATTTTGCCTAAGATAGCCCAGCCGTTCCCAACTCTGCCCAATAGAACTTTGTCGTTTGCGGCTGGGGTGTAGCTGGACAAGTAAGGATACTTTCGAGAACTTGCTGTTGTCTCACCATCGAATAGAACTGTTGGACGGCCAGAAGTATATCCGGTTGGGATTGTTCCCAAACGAAAAGCAGGGAAGGTATTCCCCTGCTTGTCATCTGGGTTGAGAATATTAAACAGATCATCGGCATCACTCATATGGTAATCACCCGCCTAATCCGGTGTTTCATTGGAGCTGTAGCTCGAAACTCAAACTCCCATGATACCTCAGAGAATTTCGCTGAAATCCCCAGCTTGGTGTGCTCCAACGTGAATACATCAGAGTCGCTATGAAAAGGCATAATCCCCGTTTCAAACTCCACCGCCTCATACACCTGTGACGCTTCGAACGCTTCCCTCTGTACTAAAGTATCCAACGTCGTCTGATCAGCCGCATCCACTTGTTTTGGATCGGCCATAATTATCCGTCCTCTTGAAACAGTACTCGTTGGGCTGTTGGCATTTGTATTGGTATAAACTGATCGAAGCGGGGACCGATCCGCTTCCGACACGTACAGAACCCATTTATTTGGAATCTTGAACAAATCCAATTCATGCTCGGCACCCGGAAGAATCACACTTTCCTTATCCGTCTTATAGGTGTACTCACTGGCCCGGACGGTTGGGGAGACATACGGCTGTGCAATCGCAAAACCATCATCATCAAACCAAAGGGAGCGATAGTTGATCGCTCCCAATAAGTCATTGATAATTTGAAGTTTTGAAGTTCCGGGCTCCCAGTCACGGTCAGCAGGAAGTGTTTTATCGGTAGCAGTTAGGTTCTGCAGTGTAATTCCGGCATTGTCAAGAAGCGTTTTGACGCGCGTGATATAGTTTGTTCCTGCAACAATTGTGTACCGATCTTCGACTTTATCATCCTTAAGAACCTGTAGCTGGTCGTAAGCTTCGATATTACGGAAGACGGAACTGGTTGCCCCGGCTGATCTTTTGGGGGTGGACAGAAGAAAGACACCTTTCGGAAACTCCGCCCACCCTCCTGACATCCGGAGAAGAACCCAAGGCTTAATTCGATCACTGAGGAAGTTTATACTTCCATCATCTCTGATCTGGAATGTGGCCGTTCGTTTAATCTCGTTGAACACGTTATAAGCGACCTTACTTCCAGGCATGACATTGGTTAGCCAGGCTTTATGCTTGTTCGTATTGTCCAACAGTTCGTATTTGAAAGCCAATTGCCGATTGGCAGCGTGAAGGGCTTTCTTTACGTCATCAGCAGTGTACCCGTTCCTGGAAAGTGAGAGCATCAGACCGCCTCCTCATGATCGATCGCATCGACACGAATCGTGGTCTTTCGTCCCCACATTTGGTCATTCTCAGGAAGTTCAAACACAACCCCAAAGATCTTACGCCCGTTTCCATCTCGGTAGCAGAGGGTCCCAAGTCCGAAAATCAGAGTTTGAAGTTTTGCGTAATCAGAATCCTCTTTACGAAGATCCAGTTGAACCGTTGCCGACTGTTCAGTCATGGTTCCAAACTCCGCAACCGGCAGATCCCGTCCGTCATACTTCATCAGTCCGCCTTCGGGTTTCCAGGTTGAGCTTCTTCCGTCGCCGTCCCACTGGAAGTTGTACAGTGTGCCCACCGGATCCGCAACGTCATGCAGCCACACTCCGGTCAGCGTAATGCTGGAACTTGCAGTCGTGCTATCGGTGTAGGTCGTGTTACTTCCCTGAGCTCTCACATAGTACTCATAAGTGACACCCGAAGCGACCGCATAATCGTTGTAAGTTCCGTTGTTTGCAACTCCCGTTTTGATTCGGGTCCAGGCCGTGTCCCCGACTTTCCTCCGGTAAACATCGTTTCCGGAAACCGTTGGCTGAGCGCCGGTCGGAGTTGGGTTTGTGATTGCGATAGCAATGTATCCGGTCTGTGCAGTGGCCGTGATCGTAGGAGTTGCAGGCGGCGTAAAGGACACCGTGAAAGTATTCGTCACGTAATCGCTCCAAAGACCGTCTGCATTCTTGATTCTCAGGTTCGCAGTGTATGTCGTGTTGTTTGAAAGGTCTGTCCCTACCGTCACCGCTTTATTGGTGCTTACTACGTACCCGGAATCCCACACAACGGTAGACCCTTGTTTGATCTGCAACTGGTAGTTTGTTTGTCCGGAACTAGACCATTGCACCGTTGGTCTTGCTATAGCGACCGTTCCGTTATTTGCCGGGTCCGTGATCGTCGGGTTAGCTGGCTTATCTCCGGCAAAGAAGGTTTGCTGTGCTGAATATGGACCGGAAAGCCCGGCTTGGTCATACGTCCGAACTTGCCATTCAATGGTTCCCCTCGGGAATGTATTGGCCGGAGCGTCCCAATACTGATTCGTCGTTACTTGCGTGACGGTGTTCCATGGATTAGCGGGCGTTGCCTGTAATCTCCACTGGAGATCGAACTTACTCTGTGGGTCCGGTGCGTTCGGGTCGTTGTGTTGCCAAGAAAGACGTTGAACCAATGCCCTGTCAACCGGTGTTCCGTTCGCCGGAGCGAGGTTCGTCGGCGCTGTGGGTGCCGTGTTATGGATAATAGAGAACACGCCGTTGCTTTGATCCCAAGCTCCATAAGCCGATCCGTCATATGCCCGAATCCGTATTAATGCGGTCGAGGTTTGCGGTTTGCTCGTAAAATCGTAGGTGTAACTCGTCGCGCCCGCCGCCGTTAATGCCACAATGTCCGACCAGGTTGCCCCGTTATCCCCTGAATATTGGATTTGGTATTGCAATTGACTTGGTGATTTTGTTGCAAAATTTAATCTTGCACGGAGCGTAGAGTTAACTATTGATCCATAGGAGCCATTGTAATAACGCACTGTACTGCCTGTTTTATCCGCTTGTGAAAGCGAAATGCTGTTGTACGGTGATATATAACCAAAACTTAACGCATACTTTGCGCCCGCTGTTAAGCTAATGCCTACCGAAAGCGGCGGTGGCGTTCCTGTTTGTGCGTGTGATTGGTTAATTCCCCAAACCTCCGTTGTTACATTGTCGTTTGCATCTACGTTATAAATAGACACCCTGTACTGGTCGGGTGAAGTGTATCCGTTCAATTTCCACTCAACGCTATCCAAATAAGTTGAATCGGAAGGAACGGTAAATACTTGCCAAATTTTAGTTACAGTACTAGACAGTCCATTATAAGTAGATTGTGCCAATGTGTATCCCAAATCAACTTCGGGACTTGATTGGTCTGTCGCCCCATTCCATGTAATTGTGTGACTTGCGTTCCACGTTTCGCCGCCGTTTGGTGCGGTTACGGTTGGGGCGGTTGGAGCAGGATTGTACACAACTGTCAGAGTTGGGTAGTAAGTCGAGCTAGTAGAATACTCTTTTGACGCGAAATAGACAGATTGTGATTCCCCCGTGACAGTCCCTACTCTTAAGGCAAATCCGCCGTTAGATGCTTGCCCCCACCATTTATTCACATATCCTTCGAGTCCGTTGAATCGAACCTTTCCGCCACCCGTACCGAAAATCGCCGTGTTGGTGTTTAGATATGTCATTGTGGGCTTATTCCCATTGCTTAATGTTGACTCCGTCCAGTCCGAATTGACGACATAATGATAAATAGTGAAAGAAACAGACGTTTGCGAAAATCGATAGATATCCGCATAGGCGGACGATGCCGGTCCCGTAATAGAAGACAAGTCGAAAGAATAATAAACAGTGGTTACTCCGGAAGTGTTCGCGGACGTACCCAACAGCAATTGTGTATCCGATCCGTGATTTGTCGTACTTGCATCATAATCATTTAAATAAGAATCTTTTCCAACCCCTGTGCCTACGGAACCTATAGTGACAGTTGGGTCAATCATGATTGGATACGTCAGTCCGGTTACATCGGCAACCATATCGATGTATGTTTTCTCATTTTCCCGGCGAATCACTTGGGAAACGTCTCGCCTAGTCCCGTTCGCGTCCTCCAACCATGCAGGCTGTAACTTCAACATTCCTGCTGTCAGATCATCCGCAAGATTCCCGACCACTTCAAATGTGAACTTCGTCGGGGCTTTGTTAGTTTTAAGGTGAAGAGTTTCCTTGATTCCTCGATCGGTAATCTCAAGGCAAACATCTGTATCGTTCCACGGGTCTTGATACACAACACAATTTGTTTTATCCGGCTCCCGATATCCCTGAGAAGGAGAAGTCCCGACCGGCTTGAATGTCAGCTTGTCGGGGCCTTTTCCTATGGTGTATCCTTTTCGGAAGTTCCGGGGGATTGAAGCTGAAAACGGAACTTTCAGGGCGTGGAAGTCCATTAACGCACGATCAAGGGAGTTCTTCTTCTTCAGATCACGAACTTTTGCTTTCTTCTCCCGGAATTCCTGAACCTTACCTTTGTAAACCGGATCTTCGATCTGGTCAAAGTCAGCTTCATCGAACAGATCTGTGTTGATGTTGTGAAGATTCCCTGCCTCGTCCTCATAATGGATGTCGCCTGAATAAATCACAGCTTGATAGGAACCGTCCACGAGAAGGTAATGCTTAGAATTTTTGGTGCGTTTATTCAGGGCTTCACCTATGATTGTTTGGTTCGTTGGCAATTATCTCACCCCCCTAGCTCGTGCCGGTTGTCTGAGTTGATTCTTTAGGATCGGAACAACTGATTCTTGAATAACTTCCTTCACCTGGTCTTTGAAATCAGAGAGTCCATACACAGGTTGATTGAAGGTTATCGGAATCGTAATATGAATACTTTGTCCCGTTTTATCCAATGGGACAACAGAAGCGCCGCGGGGAAGATTCAATAGTTCAGGTCCTTCCTCACCGACAAGGACCGTTCCGGGCTTCGTAACTGTTCCACCGGTTGCCAGGCCTGGGATATCCCGCAGCAGTGCCCCGCTGTCTGGGTCGTAGTCGATGCCCGCCCTAAGTCCCGCCGCTTCCCGTGCTGCGTTTGCCTGGTCGTGAATGGCATCCCTTGCTGCTTGGTCGGTCGTTGCATTCCATTGCTCTCCCAAAGTCTCCAAGGTGGACGAAAGTGAAGACATTGTTGCTGACTGGATGGAAGATCTAATACTCGCCACTATCGATTCAACCTGTGATTTAATGCTGCCAAGTTTTGCGAGTAGTGCAGGAGTTTGGTCATCCAAGGCCTGACCTAGAGATAACATGAACTCAGTACCGCCCTCTTTTGCCTTCTCGACAAGTTCCTGCATTGACTTGACCAATTCGGCTACGATCTCGGCGTTCTTTTTGTCCCACTCTTCCTTGTACTGAGTAAGTTGAACCTGAGTGTTGGCAATTAGTTCACTGATCTTTTGGGCGGTTTGTTCTTTCAGACTCTCCAACTCAGCAGTTGCTTCAGTCGTGGCGAGGGCTTGTTTTTCCTGCCACAAAGTGGCATACTCTGATAACTGTTCATTCGTCAAAGAATTGAGAGCCGTGATCTCTGCTCCAGCACTTGGCCCCATTTGTCGAAGCTGTTCAAGAAGTCCGCCGCTGATTCCACGTTTAGCAAGTTCGGCAATGTTTTTCGCCCAATTTTTGAAAGCATCCAGTTGGCTCCGGAGGTTACTTAACAACCCTTCACCGGAAACGTTTTTCTTTCCGACCGAATCAAACAAGCCAACAAAGTTCGCAAGACTCTTGGAGCGATCCGCCACCGCTTTTTGATACTGATCGTTGAGGTCTCGTATCCCATCAGCAAGCTTCTTATTGGCTTCAGACACCTTCTTTTCGTAATCCTCTTGTGCCTGGGCCAAATCTCTGTTGAACTTGGTCACTACATCGGCAACCTCTTGCTGGAGAGCTCGCATTTGTTTCTTTTGATCTTCAATGGCCTTGTTCGTATCTTCGATCTTATTTTTCAGTTCGACCTGAGCTGCCTGTTCTTTCACGATCTGAAGATACAAATCTTTTGCCTCTTGCGAGTGCTCGCCCAACTCATATGCAACGTCGTTGTGAGCCTGCTTCAGCAATACCAGCCGGTTATTGGAGATTTCCATCTCTTTGTTGAATCTCTGTAGTTCACCCTGCAGCTTGACCAGTTTTGAGATGTTGTTCGCTCCGAACGTCGCCGCGAACTCTGCATTCATTATTTCTAAGTCTGTATTGATTCGTTGCAGTACTTTTCCGACTGCATCTGTTATCGCTTTTGCCATGAGAATGGCAGAGCTGACTGGATTATCTTTGTTTTCCTCCATCCCTTTGGCGAGACCTTCGGCAATATACCGACCATATTCAGCCATAAGACGCGAAGGCGATTTGATTTTGAAGAAGTTCTTTACTGCGTCTGCTACATCTTGGGCAAAGTTATAGGCCATCGTCTTCGCATATTCCCACTTCTCTTGGAATCCTCGAACGATCCCCATGATAAAGTCTCTACCCATTCTTAAGGCGTCGTCTACCCATATAGCGACTCCTACATCGATTTTTTCTTGGATTCTTTTTAAAGAGTCATAAATTTGCTTGGGACCATGGTTCCCAATGGACATCCCAAGATTTCGCATCCATTCAAGTCCTTTTTTATATAAATCGTCACCTGTGCCCTTGATTCCATCGAGAGCTTTATTGATCACACCTTTAAGTGTGGGAAGTAGATCTCCGCCTTTCCAACCTACCGCCTGTTTTAATCCATCCATAAGAGCCCCGCCAAAATCCTTGAACATTTGCCCGGCCTTATCTTTTATCCACGACCCGATATCGATTATTTTTTTGAGAAGCCACTCTGTCATGGTACCGACGAATGGTATCTTACCCAAGGCTTGAGCTATCTTCATTGTCCACTTTGCAGGAGCGAACATGATAGTAATCAGGAGACCCAAGATAACATCCCAGTTCTGCGCAAATATCTCGATCCAAAGAAACGGATCAAGTAGACCTTCTACGAATCCTAGAACGAACCCTGTAGTATATACAACCGCCTTTCTCCCGACTTCCGCCCACTTCACTTGACTGAGTTGATTCGTAAGCCAATCTTCAAACTTTTGGCCAAAGTCGGAAAGGGATTGAAAAGCGCCGCTGATGGTCAGACCAATCTGACGGCCAATATCCTCCCAATCCCCCTGCTCAAGATTCGCCCTGAGTTCGCTGACGTAATCCTTCACTTCCTCCAGCCGGTCTTTCATACTGTCTGGAATCATAGCGGCGAGGGCCCCACTGACACCAGAGGTTTCAATATTCTTTTTAAACTCATCGGTAAAAGCGATTACTGCAGGCATGGCGCTTTTCAGAGATTCGAACAATGGTTGAGTGAGTGCTCCCAGGGTCATGTTCATATTGTCCCGGATCGTACTCATCATCCCGGTAAAAGTCTTGCTCTGCTTGTCCATGGCCCCCGCAAACTTCGTTCCCATTCCCTCAATCAATGCAGGAAGAGCAACGTCCGCCATGAGTTTGCCTTCCTCGGCCATCTTCATGAGCTCCTGCTTGGATTTGCCCAGCTTCTGAGACATGATATCCCAAGCACCGATCCCGCGCTCTGCCAGCTGGTTCATTTCCTCAGCGGACACTTTTCCTTTGGTCAGCATTTGACCGAGAGCCATTGTCACACCTTGGAGAGTTTCCTCGTTCCCGCCAATGGCCGCTACAGCATCCCCAACCGCTTTCAGGTTGGGCATAATCTGTTCAGCGTTAAAGCCCATGGCAAGCATTAACTTGGCAGAATCCTGAATACCCGGGAACTCGAACGGTGTAGTAGCCGCAAACTTTTGGAGGTCGCCAACCATCTTCTTGGCTTTATCCGCGCTTCCGAGCAACGTTTCGAAAGATATCAACGCTTGTTCCATGTTGGCATTAAACTGCACGCCTGTTTTGGCACCCACTGCAGCCAATCCAGTAAGTGCAGCCCCGGCAACTGCAGCCCCGTTCGCCACAACTTGCATTGCCTTTTGTGATGCATCCGAAAATTTGCTGAATACCCGGTCTGCAATGGAACTCGCTTTATCCTGAGCCCTGATGACGATTTCAACGCTATTCTTACTCGCCAATTCCACGACCTCCCCTCATTTGGGCTTCGTACTGCAGTTCGATATCTTGGATAATAAAAAAAGCCGACATAATCTTTGCCGGTTGATCCAGAACCCCTCCCTCATGTGGTAAAGAATTGAACTTCCTGCACATGAGGTAGAGGTCTATATATTCATTCTCGAATTGGCGACCGTTTTTCCAAAAGACGACCGCCTGACTTAGTTTTTTCGTTCAGCTGGTGTTAGGTTGTTCAGTGTGGCAACCTCTTTGTCTATTTTGGTGAATACATCATCGGCAAGTTCCTTTACGGTCTCAACTGAAATCTCCACGGCGTCCTCGCTCCAGGATGTGATAGAAGCGGTAATCATTCGGTATTCAATGTCCTTCAGCTTTTGGAGTACTTCCGGCGGGAACATGCCGTCTTTCGGAACCATTTTCCCATCCCTGTCCTCGTACTCCACGCCTTTCATGAGCTGCATGGTTTCCGTTTCGAATGCATCTTTTTCACCTTTTGAGAGAGTCCGTACATCTACCCAAAGACCGCCCTCAAATTCAATCCGCTTTGCATTCCGTTTCTTCGCAAACAAACTCGACATGTACAACACTCCTTGTGGTATTTTTAGGTAAATAGATTTAAAATATTTACAAGATAAGGGGGTATTAAAATGCAATACTGCAATCATTGTCAAAAAGAAGTTAAAACCAAAGAAAGCTATGGTTGGCAAACTTGGTTGATTGGTTTAGCAACATGGTTAATTGCAGGGCTGTATTTTAAACACGGCGGATGGAGTTTGGCCATTGCGTTTTTAGTTGCCGGCATATCAAGCCGAATATTTAAGGTTCGGCAATGTACTGAGTGCCAAAATAAAATCGGGAAATCCACCTCGGTCGCCGAATTAAATGAAGCCCAAGTATCCGCTAGTTCCGAAATCCTTTTAGATCAACAAAATTCTCAATCTGAAACTACTAAACCAACCACGTTGATTGGCGCTTTTAAAAAGGGTTACGATGAAGCAAAAAATAAACCTCGTTCGGAACAGGAGATTCAAAAAGATCTTACTCAGTTCGAAAAAGAATGGCGAGCTATCTACAAGGAAGATCCGCCTGAAGTTGGAAGACAGTTTATTCTTGAAGGCGGAAAACTCTACGAAGCCCATAAAATTGCTAGAAAAGAAACAGGCAAACCTGCGTCGGCATTAGGATACACGTTACGCAATGCCTTGAAAAACCAATCTGAAAGCAAAGACGAAAGGCACCCCTCGTAATGGGGGGTGCTTTCATCTTTAGTACGTATTCTTCGTGTTGATCAGAGTCACCTTCATTGCGTGAGCAGCAGTGGCATCATACTTCGCCGCACCGTTTACTTGTGCGGTGATTGCTCCTGCACCACCCGCGTTAATCGGGAACGTGGTGTATCGAAGTTTCGGGATGTCGATCGTTAGTTTGTAGTTGTATGTGCCGCTGATGAGTGCACCTACAAGTTCGATCTTTGCAGTTACTTCGTTTTGGTTCCGGAATCGGTTATACTCCGTCAAGTCTTTCGGATCAAATGTGAAGTTGACCGGGAATGAGCGTTTGCCGTTCCTCCAGATTCGATTGATTTCTTTGGTTCCATCTAAGGTTGCCCGGCCTTCCATATTGTTTTCGATACCAAACTCTAAAGTCTGAACGTCCGAATTGGCAGCCGCATTGATCGTGACTGTTGCCTGATGCCACAGGAACGGGTTTGTCGTTTCAAAACTTGGCGTTGTCTTTGCAATCAATGCAAGTTTCTTGGCAATAACATTCATGACTGCCTGCATGATCTTGGTGTCCGTTCCGAACGAGAACATTAAACTGTTCGCCACGGCACCTGCATATTGAAACGCGTTCTCCAGATCCCGGTGAACCTCAAACGTGTAGGGTGGCAAAGCGCAAACGTTGGAGAAGTTAGTCTGGACCGGAGTAAATACATGCTGATACACAGTCGGATTCCCGACTGCATCCGGTTGCGTAGTAACCGGAGCCCCCCAGGCCATACGCAAAATATGACCCAGCACATTCGGGTACACGTCAAAGGAAACGTCACCAGAAATGGTATGAAGCCCCTCAAAAGATGCTCCTTCATCAAACTTCGCGTCCAACGCTTCGGAAATAACTTGTTCGATCTCCTCGGTAAGACTTTCAGAAACAAATTTCAGATAATCCGTAGCTGCTACCGCAGTTCCCCAAGTCGTTTCTTTCCCGAGTCCTACATGAGACAGAGATCCATACGGCATTACTTGTCACCGTCCTTTTCTTTGGATTTCTTTTCAATCACATCAAAAAGCCCGGATTCATGCAGGGATTTGTTAAAATCCACTACATCACCAGGTTTAAAAACTCCGTATCCGGGGATTTCTCGTTCCTCATCCCCTATAAACGTCATTTTTTTCGTCATCAATATGCCTCCTTCACCGTAGCATGTAAGCTTACTTCGGCCATCATGAGAGGGTTGTTTTGGTTTGTCACGGCAAAAATTTCGCCGGTTGCAACGTTTTGAAACAAAACAGTTCCCCCGAGTGTTGGATTGTTTCGAAAGGCTGTTAAGGTACTAACCAAAAGGGTTTTGATATCCGTTTGTGCCTTTTCCGCATCTTGAAGGGGGACATATAAACGGACGATCCACTTCCAAGTAACCTCTTTCCTTCGCGTGGCGTTATCTTCTTGTTCAAACCCATCGAGAAATAGGGTAGCAGCTGGGAGTTGGGTGATGGTTTTTGGCTCGTTGCCGAAGGTTTTCTTAAGCCCTGTGACTGTTTGCAAAGTAGAGACGATATTGGTTTCAATCGCTGTAAGATCTGCCATTTACACCCTCCTTTCTAAAACTTCTCGATGGCTTGACGGACTCCGGCGGCAAAGAGACTTTCGATTTTCCCGCTACTTTGCATACGTTCGATGGTCCCTCGCATATACCGTTTTTCTTTGATGGTGACTTTTTTGGCGAACACCCATTTGCTAATCTTCTTCGGATTTTTCAGGCGCTTGCCACTCTTCCCGACGATCTGACTTCCGGATTGCACTTGGAAAGCAAGCATCTTCGCGCGCTTCGGTTTAATCACGCCGCCGTATTCGTGAATCGCTGCGTATTTCACATCAGAACCTATGATTCCTTTTTTTCCATCTGGACTGATCTCACCCATGATGCTTGCCCGAAGCCGTCCTTTGTCTATTAATTCAATGTCGGTGATCGTTTTCTTGACCTCACCGACAGCTTCTGTGACAACGGCATCCAGACCCATTTTAATTGCCCTTGGAGCTAATTCTTTATGTTGCCGAAGTAATCGGAGGGTGCCAGCATCAGGACGGATCTCAAGATCGATCGGTGCCCTTGCTTTTGTCACCATCAGATCAACACCTTCCTGTGAGGCGATAACAAGGCTTTCACCTGACGCGGCCAATCCTCGGGTCTCATTACAAATCCTTCTCCGAAAGTGGTGGAGAAGTCGGCGATTTCCGTTTTGAAGTAGAACTTCACCAGATGCTTACAAGCAAGTTCCACATCCGAAGGAATCGCGGCATAACCTGCTTGGTAGGTTACTTTGAGATTCAGAATGCCTTTGTCCCACATGGCATTCATCCGCACGACAATACCGGATTCTTTTCGGGTTTTGTATTCCGTTGCGGCGACTACAACATCGTCAATCTTGATCGATGTGATGGAGGAAATCGGATACTGCTTGAGATACAAGTTCTGGCTTCCCGTTCCGTCGTATTCCTCATCTGTGTAGGTAGCCTGTTTCATCTTCCGACGACAGTATTTTTCAATCGCTTCCGATGCCGCGTTAATAAGAAATTCGATAATCGAATCCTTGCTGGTATCGGTCGTGTCAATATCGAGGTAAGATTTGGTCGACGCCAGATCCGTGAGCGCATTTGCGTTAAGGGGCATTTATATCCCTTCTTTCAGATACAAAGGGCCAAGTCAAAAGACTCAGCCCATGTCTGTTTACTTCGTTTCTTCTGGTCCCTGATCCGCTTTGTTTTCGGGAACTGGTTTCTTTTTGGTTTCCTTTGCCCAGCCTTCGTCTAAAAAGACTTTGGCAAGACTTTCCGGCATTTCAGGAGAGGGAACTTCGAAGATATCCCCTTTTTTATAATCATTCACTCGAATGCCGTCAGGAGAACCTGGCATTGACTGGACAATTTCAATCCGCTTTTCACTCACTTGAGATTACCCCCTTACACCGGCATATGCCGTGCATGGCCACGAACCACAACCGCGCTCATCGGAAGGCTTGCGCCAGTTCCAGCAATGGAAGACACAATCACACGGACAAATTTCTTCGATCCGATATATCCCCGCTTATAAACAGTCTCATCGTTCGTGGTGTCAATTGTTGCAGGAAGAGCCCCACCGAGCAGATCGGCAGCTGCCACATCCGTATAGGTCGCATCGTCACTCGATTCTTGGATTTTGATTGTCGCGGTCGGAGTCGTTCCTGCGAACGTACCAAGATCGATAAGGATAGTAGCGCTCTCATATCCTGAGAGATTGACCCCGGTTCCGTTGAGAACGGCAGCTACTGCTTGCGCTCGAATAGATTGAGCAGGAGACACGTTGTTATACAAATCTTTCGTTGCCATTTAGATCACTCCTTAAAGTTAAGTAAATGAAGGGGCCAATAAGGCCCCATTGTTATACAGCTACCTTCAGTTTCTTAATTGCTTCTGCCAGTACCACTTGACCGCCAACGCGCTTCCAACCGAGGAATCCGATCTGACCGCTTGCCGCATGAAGCTCGTTTAAGCGTTGAATTGTGATTTGGATCCGGTCGATGATGGTATATCCTCGACGGAAATCACCGAACACCACCGGATAAGCGTTTGCCGCTACAGCAGGCATGTCTACGCACTCCTCATACGGACGATCCAGGATGGTTGCAGGGGTTGCGGCTCCTGCAATACCCGGCTGCCAAAGGTAGTTGCCTTGACTATCTTTGAACTGACGGACCTTTTTCAGCGTGGAGCGCTTCATGAGCCAAGACGCATTCCGTGCATACGCATCTTTCAGCTCGAAGTACAGAGAAATTAGACTGTCTGCGGTAATGTCCGATGCATTTCCGCTTACAATTTCCCCTATGCTTGTATTGGTAAGAACCCCCTCTGGCTGCCCGATTCCGGAACCGGTGATAAACGCAGTTCCTTCCGCTACGCCAAACTGTTCCTGCATTTCCATCTTAATTTCGGATTCCAGATCGAACACTGCATCTTCTAAAGATTGACGGCTGATTCGGATGTCTGCATACATTTCGTGGGTTGGGATATCTTCCAATCCGTATTTAGTGCCGGTCGTTTCAGTACGAGTTCCACGTTCGGATGTCCATTGTGCGGAATGTGTACCTGTGCGCACCGGGATTTGCACACTCTTTGAAGTCGTTTGACGAACTCGCGCGAGATTGCGGAGGGGCGAGAATTCAACCACACCTTTGATAATCTCACGGATGTACTCCGGAGTGACCAGGTAACCCGCTTGGGTGTCGTTGTCCGTTGCCAATGCCTTAAGTTCAGGCGTCCAAAGGGAACGGTCGATCAGATACTTCTTTTGATCAGGGGTTAGGTCGTTCCCGAGACCGAGATTCTTCAACCCGCCAAAAAGGGCGTTCTTGTACTCGGCATGGAACTCGTTTTCCTGTTCTTTCGCTTCACCGCCGCCAAACACACGGGAACGGGCCAGCTTTTTCTCAATCTCCTGGCCTTTTTTCTCGATTTCATCCAACTTCGTGTTGATATTATCGAGCTGTTCTTTGGTTTCCTGAGTGGCGGCACCAAACTTCTTAATTTCCTCGTCGTGGCGCTTGTCCACTTCTTGGAACTGGGTCCACACGGATTTCATTTCGTCTAACGCTTGTTTTAATTCTGCAGTCATAGTCATTATCGACTCACTCCTTGTTTTTTCATTTGGTCAAGCAGATCCTTCACGAACTGGATTGTTTCCGGGTTCGTTTCGGTAGTGGCGGCTCCATTCGAGTTGAAGTGGTTGCCCGGCTTCAGATCGGCAAGGAGTGCCTTTATAGCAGAAACAGCCTCATCATCCTCTTGGGACGGGGCCGTTGTGCTTTGATTCTTTTTGTCGTCATTGGGGTCTGCTGCATCGAGCAATGATTGTAACGCCGAAATCGCATCTTGCACCAATTTCTTATTTTTGTCACTCAGCACCCGGCCGGCTTTCAGTTCTTTTGAAAGCCATTCAACACTTTTCAAAGCGGGACTGAGATCATCCAAGGTTTGATCCTGTGGTGTTTGGTTTTTCTTTTCTTGTTCGAATTCAGCTCTAGCGGTTTCAAGCTTCTGCAATCCTTCCTTGGTGAACACTCCTGACTCAACGGCTCGCGTCACCCAATCCCGAATCGTTTCTTTGTATGCGTCAATGTCGGTAGCAATGGCATCCTGCTTCGCAGTGATGTTTGTATCCTGCAAGATCCTCCAAATCTCACTTTGCAAGATGTCGTTGTACATCCAGAAGTCACGAAATATGGAGACGCGCTGCAGTTTTCCGTAAAAATCTTTTCTTTCCGTGTTCACGGTGATCACCTCTCTTTCAGGTTCCTTAAGGCTTTTGACGGCCTCCTGCCACTGTTTTAATTCATGTTCCAAGGCAAGGATCAGATCTTCCGATTGCAGCTCCCCTTTTCGGAGGATACGTTCGACCTGTTCCATCCGCTTGGCCAGTTGGTCCGTCGTTTCGAGTGACTTGATACTGGTGACTGGGGTTTCAGAATTCATTCCAAGCGTGACCAAAGAATATTCAAATACTTTCAGTTCTTTCAAGAAACGGCCGCCCTTCTTGTCAGGCTCCGCTTTAATCGTGGCATATCCGAAGGAATGCTCCGTGATGACCTTTTCCTCGATCAGGACCAAAACATCTTTCCCCGTTGTCGTTGGTGCCACTTTGGTTTCGTGATATGCTCCGTAGCTATCTTCCTTTAGTACTAACGGTTTCCCGATCGGATAGAACATATCATGTTGGTAGAGACACTTTATCCGGTTTTTCCCACTCGGTCCCCACTCATTAAAGGACTTCTGAAAAGCTCCGGCTAATACCGTGTCCCCGCCGGAATCCTTGACGTTGAACGAAGAGAAATATCCGGTGAAGATCCCCTGCTTTTGGTCGATATCTTTGACCTCGAAGGGGATGGATTTATATTCGCGGTTCATTGGATCACCTCACAGTCTTGTAAGTTTGGGTACATCTGCACTGCACCAGATTGTCAGCAGACGCTCCATTTGTGCTATCTCCCGGGAAAATGAGTTTTTCACCTTTCACCACAAACGGCTCGTCCAATTTCTTTCGTTGACCATTGGCTTTCTTATGCCACTCCCTCGTCCGTTTTCCGGGAGTAGCCAACCAGTCTTTTTCGAGCTTCAATTCTGTTTGTTCAGCTGCGAAATGGGAACCTGCATTCGAACTGGATATGACTTCCGTTCGGGCTATGAGGGTTGATCGATAGCCCTGAAACTCGTCGTACAGGTCGCTAATTCTCTCTGCGATTTCATCAATGGTTTCGCCTTCCTCAATCGCCTCGTCCACCTCTTGCTTCAGGGCTTCTAAGGTCGTGTCCAAAAGTAAAGGAATTTTACTTCCAACATTTTCTGCTATCCAGGATTTTACCCCTGAAGCAAACACATCGAATTCTTTCGTTTCGCGGAAGACAAATTCGGACTTAAACCCTTCACTCACCCGTTTTCCAAAGTCGGTAATAACATCCACATTGACCTGGGTCATAAACTTTGCCCAAGGTTTCTCTTGCTTCTTGACCACAGAAGAAAGGCGATCTAGCAAACCATCGGTACTGCTTCCGACAGCTTTCAAAATCGCCTTTTTCTCGTCTTTGAACCGTTTTTTAGTTCGTTTTTCAACTGCTTTATACCAACCCGTCCGCGCACGTTCAAAGGCCTTCCAATGTTCCGCGTGCTGCTCGGCAGTTTGCAAGTTGAACACCTTCAAAGACATAGGACCTATAGATTTCGGCTCGTCCTCTTCTGGTTCAGGATTTCCACCAGCTTCACCCTCATCATCTTCCTGATTCATCGGCACCATGCCTGCGGGTATCCATTGGATATCCGCATCCGGTACATCATCCATTCCGAGTTCCAACCGTTCATTAATTTTGGAGAAGGGAACGCCCATCTGCCAGAGAGTTTGCCCTGCTTTCACCTTATCCTCAAACTTCTCTTGCAGGGCTGGAACGTCAGACAAATCCGGCTCCACCCAAAGGTTATCTCCGAACCGCGGTGTAATATCGTGATTAATTCGAGCGCAATCGTCTTCCAATTCAGGGATAAGTGTATCTTCCCATAATGCCTGCTTTGCAGTTTGGTAATTGTTGTAGCTGGAGTATTCATTGAACCCAATTAAGATCGGATCAACTCCAAAGGCGGAACAGACTTCCACCACCCCAAACTTCATGGAAAGCAGAAAGTCCATTTCAACAGGTGTCATGGCAAACGACTGCCACTTAAGTCCCGCTTCCATCAACACTGGCTTTCTCGCATTCGGTGACCCGCTGATCTTCTCTTTGATTTCTTCTTTCAAGCGATCAAACTGCGGATCCGACAAATTGGAATCTGTAGAAAATCCACCTGGAGGAACCGCGCGATTTTCCATCGCGTTTTTGTTCCAATCCCGCGCTTCGTTTAAGGTGTCCACCGTTTTCGCAGCTGCTTGAAGTGGACCCATGCCTAGAAAATCATCACCTGGATCGAACCGTGTAAAGTGGACGATTTCTTCCGGTTCAAACCTTTGAGTTGCTCCGTCGATCGTATACTCATATCCAGAGATAAAATCCGTTCTCGATGGAATAGGTGCAACACGATCTGGACGCAGGGGCCAAATCTCGACAGGTCGTCCTCCTACCTCTACCACGTACCAAAAGTTGTTTCCCGACAGATTCAAATACGTCATGCGGGATTTCGTTAAATAAGTTCCAGGCATTTTGGGGTTCGGTCGCTGCAACAACAGTTCAAGCGGATGCTCATGCACACGTTGCCACTCAACTTTTCGGATCCCGACTTTTTTCCATACCACCAAAGGAACCGAAGCCACTTGGTCAGCTTTTTTCCTTACACACGCATACACCCATGTACATGCTTTATATCCTTCGCGTACCGCCTTATCGGTACTCCAGCTGTTGTAATGCGGCATGCCGTGTTGTGCACCAACTAAAAAAACAGCCCCACGAGAAGCTGCCTTCAGTAACCATTGTGCAATTCGTTCTCGGATCAAACTCTCACCTCCTAACCCAGTTCGCGGATTCTTGGTTTCGGACCAAACACGTCGTTATAGAGTGAGTATCGTTTTGCGTCTTGCGTATGATTGTCTTTATCCTCCGGTTCTTCCTGATGTTGTCCGTCTTTGTTTTGTTTGAAACGGTAGTTTTCGGTTTCCTTAATGGTGTTAGAGGCAGAACGGGCAATGTACAAATTAGGCCGTCCGGTATCGCCTTTCACTTTATATAGAGAATCCACATGACGAATTCCCGGACCTATCGCATTATCCGCAGGTAAAACAGGCAAGTGATAACGTTGATATGTCGATATATCCTCCGGTTCGGACGGGTCCGCCCAGATCTCGGACATTGGATACTTTGTGTTCAGCTCTACGTACCGTTTCACTAAACAGTCCTGCAAATGACCTTGGTTATCGACCACCAAAACATTTTTATGTTGCAGGTAACTTTCCTCAATAATGTAATAATCCTCGTTGGTGCATCCTACCACCAAGAGAACCGCTGGGTCATTCCATCCGTGGTCCATGCCTCCGATGTACCGCTTAAAAATCACTTGTTTTTCCGTACCATCCGGATAACGGACTTTAAAAAGTCGCTTGGCCAGATCGATCGGCTCAATGTCGACCACATGAACATTTCGGTCGAACTCGTCATAGACCTGCCCGTGGAACACGTTGAACTTCGCGAATATCTCCCGTTTGACGTAACGTTCGGGGTACGTTTCGATCATACGCTGGATGTTTTTCTGAAGCTCCGGAATTGGGTTATCAATCGATGTCCAGTAAAAGTTCCGCCATTCAGGATCATTTTGATACCGGTCCTCTTCCAATCCGGCATCGATAAACTGACCCCGCAATACGATGTCTTCCGCAAACCAATTGATTCCCTCCGGTGTAGTCGTCCAGATCGTCCAACCGCCTTTGTCAGCGAGTGAGTAGGACAAATACCCTGACCACACTTCCGGTTTCATCTTGGACGCTTCGTCGAGCCACACACCGGCAAGACCACGACCAACCAGCTTCTTCGGGTTTTCTGCCGATTTGAACCGAATCAGGATGTACCCTTTCAGCCAGATAAAGTTTCCTGACGCGTTCCAGTCTTCGATCATTTCTTCAGGAATCACCAGGGAGAGTTCTTCCTGTTGGATCTCGGACATGTTGTAGTCAGGAGCCACACACCAGTATTCCAAACGCGGTTTTGGCTTTTTAACCTTCTTTCGGTTTTTCGGAGGCTTGTACGGTAGACCTTTACCAGCCTCGATGTCAGCCAGAATATTGTCAAAGAATTTGCGAGCTCCTACATTGGTTTTTCCACCACGTCGACCGCAGTTCATGACCACGTTTCGAGCGTCACATTCCATGACCTCAATTTGTTTGGCATGCGGTGTCCAGTCGGCAAAGGGGTCAACTTGAAGTACTGCCGTCACGTGACCACCTCCGGACGACTACCTGAGTCGGCTGCTTCTCTTTGTCTTCCTGCAACTCTTGGATTTCCAGTTTGGTCTTTTCGATATCAAGCTGCATTTGTTGGATCTTGAGTCGTCGTTCGTCATCTTCCCTGCTCATTTCAAGGAACTGCCGAATGAGAGAACGCAGTTCGGATATCGCCCGGGATTGAGCATTCAGATAAGTGGCGTACTTATCCCAAGGCATTTGGTATTCCCACTCTTCTTCGAGGTAGGTTACTTGAAGATCCACGCCATCACCGTTTCGAACCAATTCCCCATCGGACTTTCTCTTTTTGAGAACCTTCGTGATGTCGTCCTGGTCTCGAACGTACATGATCTTTAAGGCCCGAATGATGGCCATATACTTGATTTCGATCATGTCCCAGATCATATCCGCAGGGGATCGTTCTCCAACCTGGTCGATTATTTCTCTCATTTCGTCATCGTCAGGTAGGTATTTACGAAAGAAGCCATGTGTTACGGCTTTATCATTTCGTGGAGGTCCACCCGGGCCGCCCGAGTTTCCAACGGCATTTTTGTTTCCTCTGGGAGCTCCGCCGCGCTTCTTGTTTGTTGTACAACTTTCCTCTGATTGTTGTACAACATTCCATTTGTCACGTTGCTTCCAAACGGCCACAACCTTTTCGTTTTCGCCAATCATGTCAGCGATTTGCCGGTTGGTGATGTTGCCGCCATGTTCCAGCCAGATTTGATAGGCTTTGTCTCGGTTTGGATTTCGCTGTCGGGGCATTACATCATCACCCACCTCCGTTGTTTGTGTTGGTTTTGTCGAAATCTTTTTGTCCCTTCGACAGAAAAACTGAACATTGATAGACTGATAATATAAAGGAGTTGATTAAATGAAGGTATCTTACCGACAAGCGTACGGCGATTACACAATCGTTGTGCAGGAAATTGTACAAGGCCGCTTCGATCTGTTTGTGTTATTCAACCCACCATATTCTCACAATCAAACCCGATGCGACCTTGAAAGTTACGAGAACGAATTCACTGCAAAACGTGCAGCCGAACAGTTCCCGGCGATGTACGATGTCGCAAAACAAGAAGGATTCCGGTTGATATACGGCGAATTCAGACATCCTGACGGAAGAGAAGTCCATGTTTCATATTCTTTGGATTTAGACCGATCTCCTGACAACTTCAGGCGATTTCTCCAAGGTAAGACCCTATAGCCACCTCGCCGGTGGTTCTTTTTTATGCAAAATAAAAAGCACCCGAAGGTGCTTCTCAAAATTCATTATTCGATTCCACAAAGTCAATTCCGCTAGCGGTAATTTTTGCTTGGTAGGCTGATTTGTGGTAAACCTTGAATTCAGCCAATCCTTTGTCTTTAAGGTATTCATATGCTAATACATGTTCGCTATCCTCATTTGGTTCACGCGGTATTACCTTCGGTTCACCTTTGTGAGTAAAATGGTGTTCATATAGATCCTTGAGCAGTGCTAGTCGTAATTCTTTTCTTTTATCTCCTACATCCATTTTTATCATCCTCCCCCTTACTCATTCTGTAAGTTGGAAAGGAATTCCTTCTAATCCTTCAACATCCTCCGAAAATGCCTATACCTCTCATCCACATGACGATTTGCCTTTTCCATGTGACGGTAATTTCCGTATTTCTCATAAAGAATTCGGTAATAGTTCGCCCGTCTTTCATGCCATTCGTACCAGAAGTTACTCCAGGCTTTCAAAAAGGATTTCATTTCCTTACCACGCTCCACCCTTTATCCCTGACACACCGCAGAAAAGGACATACAACTTTTGTGCCAGCCTCGCTCTTCCAAATGCATCCGGCGCAGGGATGCGACTTCTTTTGTGGTTGAGAAAACACGCTCTCCCACATGCGAAATTGTTCATCAGGAGATAACCTCGCGAACTCTCCATCTTCATGGATCATTTGCTTTTTCCATTCGGAATACTTCACGGGTAGACCCCCTTTTTAAACGCCATCAAAAAGGCCCTCCGACCATTCCGAGGATTCCCTCGATATGATAGAGAGCCGATTTCATGGCGCTTATTATTCGTTACGAGCAATTGCAGCGTTTGCCCAAAACACAACCTGTTCTAAGTTCGTAATGGCAAGCGACTTTTCGCGAGAATTAACGCATAACTCGTCAATGAGATATGCAAACTCTTTCGCTTTTTCTCGGAGAGCCGAATACTTTTCTGGCTGTCCAGGTTTCGGCGCATGATAGGTGAAATTGTTTTCGATTTGCTGGTTCATTCATTGTTTCCCCTCTCAAAATAAAGTGGCCGCCTGCTCCACCTACGCAGACGACCGCGACGGCCACAATTGCCGCCCTTCCTTATATGTAGTATGCGCACCACCGATCCGCTCAAATGCTTGCCGACAGCGGCAAATTACTTGATTGTTTGCCCTCACTCCTTAAAAAGTGAAGGCACCCGGGTAAAGGTGCCTTCGATGTGGGGGTAGGGGGATTCCAAAAGGGTCAATGGGAAACCTTTTGGTCAATTTGCAGGTCATCCCTGCCGTTCGCACCCCGACTCACTCTAAAACCCTGTTGTAAAACAAGGCGTCAACAAGAATGTCAGAGTACCAACGCCGGACCGAACCAGCGGGAAAGGAATCAGGATGACGAATCAGATTTTCACTGGCTGCCCTACTACGATAGTATCACGCTCACAAACAAATGTTCTGCCATTATCCTGCCAAAAGTCTGCCATTTTTTTGCCACAATTTTAAGTTTGATCTGGTTCTTTTATCACTTCCAACTTCAGAGCAAACGCGAGTTTATAGAAGGCCCTTCCCTTGATTCGGTAATACGTCCTCTCACTCATATGCAATCCGTGGTACGTTTCATAGTCTGTCATGTCCGGATCCGTGAGGTATCGCTTCTCAATCACCTCTCGTTCTTTTCGGCCAAGTCGGTATACAGCAAGACGAACCTTCTTCACATGCAACTGGCGGTGCAATTCGGTGTCAACGTTCTTTTGAGCTACATCTTCCGTAGAGCTATGAAAAGCGTTAGTATTCGATGGTGGCGTTTCAGAGTATCCTGGTGTTACTTTCGCCTCATGACCCGGATGAAAACCGATTTGTTCATACAAAAGACACGTTTCCAGTGCCTCCTCTACCCTCTTCCTTGTAGCTTCCCGATCTATTTCCGGCAATTTGAAAGCCAGTTGTCCCATTAAAGCACCACCTTTCCCAGTGTCATTTTCGCCGATCTGTAGCCCATCCCCGTGTCTTGACGCACCTTTGAAACGGACATACAATCACAGTGGCTTGTTCGGAAGCCCACATGCACCCGGAGCAGGGGTGCTTGGTTTCGGGCTTTTTTCTTTTCTTTGCTGGAATCGTAGGGTGTGAGAGTTCCGCGGTGATCGTTATGGCAGATCAGCATTAAGGTGGTTTGTTTCATCACGTTCTCCCTCGCATTCTTGGCATCGGTTTATCAATCGCCGTTCCTCGTCTCCTTCGAAGAAATCCCAACAATCAAGGCAGACGAATTGCAAACTCACGTTTTCTCTCCACTTTCGAACGAATAAATTCTTTCAGCTGTTCGGTGTCTGGGTGGCGTTCGATAAATTTGTTTAGCTGTGCATCCAAGCTATCTTCCGGACAATAGATTCGGGCGAAGTCTTCAAAAGCGGTTACTAGATATCCGATCTCTGGGGTCATCGTTTGACCTCCCCTTTTTTCCCGCCCCAATAACCGTCGTAAACCGTAATCGTATCATCGGTAGCAGGCTCTTTTTGTTTACAGGCAATCGCGTTTTTGGTGATTTTCTTACCATACTTTCCGCCGCCTTGGGCGTAGCAGAAGAACAATGTCCGATGTGAAAACCTAATCGCCTGTATAAATTTACATTCGGAGCAGGTTCCGTTCGGATGGTCCTTTCCCTTTACAAGAGTTTCGGGGAAAAACTCCTCTTGAATCATAACGACCCCTCCTACCACGGCCATGCGGTTCCCATTATCGCTGCAATGACAGCCGTTAAGATCACCGTCATCGCCGCAATTTGAACCCGTTCGATTGTTTTCCGATTCATGCGCTCTTCCCCTTTCCATTTCCCTTCTTTAATTCTGTAAAGCCTCTTGCGAAAACGGATAATACTTTTCTCGCGCTTGTGCTACCACCGCTTTCGCCTCTTGCAAATCGTCAAAATATCCAAGGTGCTTTTCTTTTCCGTTGAGTTTCACTCGTGCCTGCCATTTTCCAACGTCCTTACGCCACATAACCCCTTGTACTCCACTTTTACTGCTTTTATAGGCCCCTTTTAGATTTTGTCTATTCTGCGCCGAAGTCAGGATTCTTAAGTTCGCTTTTCGATTATCAAGAGTGTCATGATTTATGTGATCCACAACCTGACCTTTGCTTGGATTCATCAACAATCTGTGCAATTGGAAGTGTTTTATCTTTCCGTTTTCGAATCTATAACCTCGTACATAGTAAGACTGAGTATGATTGTCAAAGCAGGCATACCAGTTGACAGAGCTGGTTTTCACCAGATCTAAATCATCGGTATCGATTTTTGCTATCAAGCACTCATTAGACCTCTTTCGTTCTAGGAAAATAATCGTGATATCACCATGGATTTCGAAATGGTTTTTCACTCTATTACCTCCTGAGGAAGTTTTTTCGGTTGCAAAAGTTTGTCTATAATCGATAAGTAGTCTACAGGAACTCCGCGGGTTGATGGGATAACGTGACATGTATAATTCAATTCCTCGAAAGATATAGACTTAGGGCCACCTTCTTTTGCTTTATCCCAGGCTTGCACAATCATTTTTGCGGGAACGAAGAATCGAATGTCATGTCTTACAAACTCAATTATCGAAAAGGCGATTGCCCCTTGCTCTAAACAGTCATTCAGATGTTTCACTTGATGTTCATGAAAATTATTAAGTGGGAATCTGTTGACTTCTTTAGTCGATTTTGATTCAAACTGGAGAGCCCGGGCGCGATACACACCCTCATAGTCCACGGTGCTGGCTTTCTCCAAGTGCCCTTCAACTCTGCCATTTCGATGTGTACGAAGAATCTTGACTGGGGTCGGTCGTTTGTTTACGACCGCCCAGCGTTTTTGTCGATACACCGTGTTGGTGTATTCGATCAGGTTTTCCAGACCCATTCCACGGTTAGCTTGGCTCATTCTGCCGCCACCTCCGATTCCGGGATCTCTTCCATCTCCCCGTGCCCAACTGTCGCCAGGTAGTCATCGTCCAGACAAACTGGGCAGCAAACAGCGCTTTGATCCTCATAAGCCTGCTCGACCGCAAAGGTCACGCAGCAATCTTCGCATTCGTATATGTGATACGATCTTTTCATTGGTACACGACCTCCGATTCACTATGATCATCTTCCGGCATAACCCAAATTTCTTCTGCCGACATCAACCAATCGCCCAACAGGTTGGCCATGAGTGTGGTAAGGATGGTTTCTGCAATCGCCCGAGCTGCTGCCGGTGGTACGGCGTTTCCGATCCACTCCCTGCATTTGGCGTCGCTGCCTCCTTCCAGTTGAAACGGCCGTCCGTCTGACAAATGGGTAGGAAATCCTTGAAGCATCGCCAGCTCGTATGTTGTTAGCGGTCGGTGCCAGGTTCCGTCCTCTGCAATAATCACCCAAACGCCGTTTTCGGTATCTTGTGGAATTCTCGGATCGGCGACCGCCGTTGCTCCTGCGTGAATATCCCCTGCACCTATGACAGTCTTCGCTGGCTCGTCCCATGATTGAACGCCGTATGAGCCGGAACGAGGTCTACAGTCGAGTCGAGGATCGGCTACACAAAGGCCTCCAGAACTGGGTCCTGTCCCGCTTGCCACTGTACCGGATACTTCGTTCCAATTTGTTATTTTAAAGGCGTGGTTAAATTTCGGCCCGTTCTCCCCGACCCTTGGGTCATTAATACAAGGTGCCCCATTGTTTGGTCTATGTGCGCCCGTTACGGTATTAGCCGATTCCTCCCATTTGCTTACCCGGTAGATCGCCCCATGGGTCCCTTCCTTGAATCCGGTTCGTGGATCGGCAATCGATACCGGAGCATTCATGATCCTCCCCGCAGACCGGATTGTCTGTGAAGGTTGATCCCACCCCTGTACCCCGTATCCACTCGGGTACATCGACTCCAGGGTAAGGCGCGGATCTGAAACTGCTGCAACACCATTGCTTCCACCGAACCTTGCACTCCCTGTGACCGCCCCGCTCGGTTGATTCCAGTCTGCGACACCCAATGCTCCGACCCTTGGAACGTGAGTGATCCGGTACTTTTGCCATTCCACTTTTTCAAGGTCCCGCCAATCTCCCTCAGCTGGTATCAGGGCCAGGCGTACCCAAGTTTTCCACTGCAACCGGGGCAATCGGTGCATCGGCCCGCCTGCAGGATCGTCTGGTAACGGCAGCGGTCCCAAAACCTCCCCGATGGTACGGACCCGCTTTTTAGGAGGTTTATAGACAAACGGCATCACTTTACGCTCATTACGCGCTATCAGCAGATACCGCTTTCTATGTTGCGCCAGTCCTCCGATCTCCCCGCAATCATGGCTGCCTTCGTGTACTGCGTACCCGTAAGATTTCAGCAGGGACTTTATTTCATCCAGCAATTCGGCTCCCCTGGTCGTGATCCTAGTCACGTTCTCGAGCAGAAAAAGTGCTGGAAGATCATGTTCGAAAGCGTCCAGGCACAACTTGATACCTCTCACTGTCAGTTTGTTCAACGCCTGATACTTTTTCGTTTTTGCCGACTTCTCTGGAAGAAGTCCACTGAATCCTTTGCAAGGAGGGCTGGTAAACACTACATCCGGGGCCACCCCGTTACAAGCCCGCCAGATATCGTATGGCTCGACTTCTCTCCAATCGGCCGGCGGCTCTATCCCGTGGAAGTCGATATATTGCTCCCTGGAGAACAGATCCATGCACGCTGCCGGGGAACCCGTGATAGTTTCATAGTTTCGGCAAACATCGGGGTCAGCATCAATGCCGAGGACGTTTTCAATCTCCCCGACTATTCCCCGATACTCTTGTTTTGCCTGTTTGAATCCCAAAGACCCACCGCCTATTCCGCAAAATAAATGCAGTGCTTTAAACTTCATTCCACCAACTCCTTTGCAAACAACGTCAACTGTATCGGCTCTGGATCAGCTTCGCGCACCCAACCGCTATCAATCCAACTCTTGAAGATGTGTTTTCGGAACTGCGGGAATACTGGTTGACCGGCTTTACGGTGATTATCGCTCCATATCCAGTGAGTCTTGGCCTCAACCATTTCTACGGAGGGATCAATATAGACTCTGCCCATCCCACTGCTCACACCCCGCACATCCCTTCACATTCGTTCACGAATAGGTCCAGTTCCAATTGATCTTCCTGGAGATCCACTTCATCTAGCGGTTTCCCCGACCGGTGCAAATATGCCTCTCCTTTGAATCTAGGCAACTTACGAATCGCATTATCTATTTTCACTGCATCCGACCATGCTTCAGGATCTCTTCGTTTCATATCTAACCATTGGCGGTCACTATGGAATGGACACCCAATACAGGATGACTTTGGCGGTTCCGGGTATCCGTTTTTTCTCATCCAGGCGAGACAATCAGACCGCGTCATCCTCTGATCGATCAGTGGGTATCGATGTATGATCCAAGGGACCCGACTTGGCTTCATGCGTTGCACTTCGTCCAGCGAAATTCCCATGTGGAGATTGACTTTTTCCTTGATTCGTTGCCGAGGATAGTATCCCAAACGTTCCCGAATTTCCTTGTGGATCGGTTCAATCTTGTATTCCTTTGTGCATTGCCTGCGGGACATTCCGATTTCGCCGTCTTGGTTCCGAACATAGATGGGAATAGATACAAATCGCGCTCTTTTGCCTTCGACCGATAGGAGTATGTCCTCTCGGATGTTGCCCTTCATGGTTCGATAGACCGGGATTCCGTGCTTTTCAGATTCGGCCACCAGCCACCGAAGGTGATTGTAGACACTCTCTGGCTCCCACCCGGTATCCGAAAAAACTGCAAAGTCAGGTTTGAAGTCTAACTCCCCCTTGCAGGCCATTAGGAGTAGCGTCGTGCTTTGTACTCCGGCGCCCAAACTGATAACGTTCACTCCCACCTTACCACCTGACGTATTCTCAGTTTCTTGATCCACTGATACAGAGCAAATTTCTGAATACCTAACAGTTGCGCCACCACATCCATGCTGGTGTGATTCCGGTTCAACTCCTCAACGACAATCTCTCGGATTGGCTTGCCATGGATCTTTTCTAACAAGGCCATCTTGGGCGGTTTGGCTTGATAGCAATCAGCGCTGCAGTATCCCTGCTTACGCTTGTACCCGTGCCCCCGCGGAAGACGTGTTCCGCAGTTCAAGCAGTTTTTTGACTCCAAGAGCATTTGCCTGATGACTTCCCTTTCGTCTGCGGTATTTAGGCGATAGCCATGAAAGTGAATTTTAGGTGTAGCTCCCATTGCTCACCCTCCCCTCTCGAATCGCATACAGAACCCGGTACAATTCCTCAAGTGTGGAATTCCGGTCTTTGATCACATACATGGCTTGGGCGTAGGTCATGAAGCAACATCACTCCCCATTCCTCTAAGTTCCCTGATGAGACGCTCCAAACGGTTGTATAACTTGATGGCACTCCGGAACTCCCCAGACTCAGAATTCAATTTCTCGATCTTCTCTGCACCTCTTACAAGACGTTCGAGTAGACCTGCGTATTCAAGTGGGGTCACATACTTCATGGTGACTTCCATCACCTTGTTGATCTCGGCCACATTCATCTGTCCGATTTCTCTTTTGTCGCCCAAAGCGTAAATGATTCGCTCGTCGATTTGCTTAGGCTTATACTCGAGCAAGGCGAAAAGTTCGATCAGCTGCATGCGAAGCGTTTTGATATCCGCGCTCATTTCAACCCCGCCTTTCGGAGTTTATCAAGGTATTCTGATTTCACCTTTTTTTGTTTTGGCCGAAACAGCGGTTTTTGCTCTCCTGTTTCAGGTTTGTTATTGGCTTGGGCCTGCAGATCCCGCCTGTAATCGGCAATGGTTTTAATATTTCGGACTGTCCAAGCATCGAGGATACGCCAAAGGTATTTGGGGTATTCAGCCTGATTGTTCCGTGCATCCTCAAGAGCTAGGAGAATTAACTCAATCTCCATTCCCTCATCGAGATAGCTGCCTATCATCTCAAAATGGGACTGTTTCATCGTTGTGCAAAATGTTTGTTCGAATTCTTGGCGAATTGTTTCCCAAGCATCCGGAATTGACTCCCGCGCGCGCGCGTTTAACTTACCTTCTAGCTTACTAACTAACTTACTAACATTAGTGTCAGGGAAGTTGTCAGGCAGGTTGTCGGTGAAGTTGTCGGCAAACCTGTCAGGGAAGTTGTCGGGAAAGTTGTCAGCCACGCTGACAGGTTCCTTGACAACCCTTTTTTGAATAGCAGAAACTAAGTCGAATTCTAAGGTGTATATGCCTTCCGACTTCCCTCGTGATGGAGGCTTGTAATGAAAGAGTCCTGCCTGAGAAACTTTGTGCCTTACATTGTTTAGGGATTCCCGATTCTTGAAGCCTGCTTTGTAGATGAGCTCGGTATTGGTCATCACGAATGTTCTTGCCCAGGCCAGCTTCATACTTTTGCGCCACAGTGCTAAAAGCAGGGTTAGTCCTTCAGGCCCGAACATTTCGAGTCCACCAATATTCTCAAGCTGATCTAACAGGTCTTCCAAGGTTGGTTGCTTACCGATGGGAATCCCCTCCTTTCTCAGTTATTTGTTCGTTAATTTAATCTGGTTGTAAGTCGGATTTATGGTACCAATCATGCCCAAACACTTTTCGGCAAAGAATGTTGACTGCCTCACGAGCACATGTATAAGGGCTTTTCCAAATCTCGCTGCCAGCAAATCTTAGAACGGCAAAACCTTCAGATTGCAAAAAACGATCTCTTGGTTTGTCTCTCTTTGCTTGATCTTTCGTTTTCTCGTGAAAATCATGACCATCGCATTCTACGATTACGCTTGCTATCTTTTTGACCGGGTACTCACTGCGATCGACGATGTGCAACATAAAGTCCACACGATAGTCTCCAATTTGTACTTGTTTCTCAAACCAAAGCGGAAGATCCGGATTGCAACGAACCTCTTCCATCAAAGCTAAAACCATAAGCTGTTCAATTGGGGACTCGCATCCCTGCAACTGAGAGTACAGCGTCCACTTATAAAACATCACCAGATCATTTAACATATCGGATACTTTGGGATCTAGCTCTCCGATACGCTCCATTTCCTGTTGTAACAAACGGGAAAAATATGAACTCAAGGCAACTTCGACTCCTTCGCCGTTTCTTTATGAGAAGTAACCCGCCCGCCATATGTACGGGCGGATTATGTTTTGAGTGGTTAAGCAATAATCACAAGCTTTCTAGATTGAATTTCCGTTTCCAACTGACGTTCTAGATACGCCTTTATATTTTTCATTGCCTGGAGTTTCCACGCGCCGCCATCCGCTTCAAACAGTGCACATTTCGGGCCGGATTGCATACGGAAGATGAACTCGCTTTCCGGTTGATCCACTTCGACGAATGTTCGATAAGGCTTTAAAACGACGGGATTCGGAACTACTACGTTTGCTACAGTGGCCACTCCAGTTTTGGCAACCACTGATTGAGAAACGCCATTATCGCCAATCGTGCTGACAGCTTCCTCTTTGATGTTTCCGACAACCTTTAACATGATGTCGCGGTCTTCGTTTTTCACGAAGCAAGACTGAAGTTTGATGTTGAAGTCCTCTGTGTCATACCACCGATCAAACGAGAAAGAAGGAAGCATCGCACTCGCTTTAATAAACTCATCCCTATTGCTGTCACGATTGATTGAGGTGAAAGCAATAACTTCTGTCGGGCTTTTTATATGTACCATCAGCGGGTAGTCGCCATCAAACTTCGACTGAAGATAATCGAACAATCCAGAAAGACTATGGACTTGAATGGTTGCTGGAGTAGGTTCCTCAACTGCGTAAATCTTTTGAGTAGAGAAAATACGATTCCCCACATTTTCAATCCGCGTATTACCAAGGCCAATCAAATACTCAAGAGCTTCTCTAATCATCGAAAATCCCTCCTAGATTTGTAGTTATTATTTGAAGCGGACGACCTTGTTCCCCTTGTCATCAGCTACTTCACCATCAGCATCGATAAACATCTGCCCTTTGACTCCGGATTTCAATTCGGCCCCCACGACAGATCCAGTGTTGTCGTAGTCCATAACGATCTTTGTTTCGATTTCTCTGGCAGGTGCAACGACCGTTTTTGTTTGAATGCTTACATTGGCAATGTCGCGCTTTTCATCTGCTTTCACTGTTACCGTGAGTGTAATTTTTCTTGCCTTTTTGGGGTCTGTGTTCGGGTCTGCGATGTTTTCAAGAACCTTTTTCAGTTCAAGGTTGAATCTTTCAGCAACTGCACCATCCGCAAAATTGGTCAAATCGATCATCAGTACCATCCTCCTTGTATTTGATAGGTATACACTCGGACAAATTGACATAGCTTATAATGGGAAGTCCGTTTGTCGGATAAAAAAATTATTTCACCCCCTCCGGTTTCTCCCTTATAAATCTCCCTAATTTCAGGGTTGTTCTGAAATCCTGGTCACAGTTCCAACACTCCACCAATTGGGTCACTACGAACTCCTTCTCCCTCTGATCGGGAACCAATTGAGGAAACGAACAATGGGGGCAAAATAGGAGCAAGGTGCCTGTATTATTCATCCGGCTCCCCCTCATTCGCTTGACTTTCAATGAGCTTTTTACCGCAACCCCGACATTTCAGGTGTGATTAGGTATCCCGGCAGACCTGGTAGCTCTACAGCTTTTGCCAACCTTACTTTCATCGCTGTGATACGCGGATCGCTCATTCGGAATCACCTTCCACCGGCTCCATATCAACCGGATAGTCATAACAACTTTGGCAAACACCAGGTGTATCGCTTTCTCGCAATGGTTCGCTAAATGGATTCATAAATAGCTCCGATTTCTAGCCCACAGCAGATACATTCTTTCATCACTCATTCCCCTTCCCTTCACACTTTCAATCGTTCTCTAACCTCACGAAGGTATTTAGCAAGGTCTCTCAATTGATCCTCAACATCTCCGCAGTCTTCCGTATCCGCAATATGTTCCAATTCGCTTGCAGCCGACCAAATACACTCCTCAATCTGACTTACTTCTCTTTTGATTTCGCTGATTTGATTTATGAGATCTTGAAGTTCATCTTCCATTTCAAAAAGATCTTGGTATAAACTCGTTCTTGCCATCTATAACCCTCGCTTTCGTTATTGACGTTTCGCAACAAAAACCTGCTTCCCGGTCAGCCCTGACCGGAGTGTTAAACGCCTCCTCAACAGTCCATCCTCGTTTTAATCTGTGTTGCAGAGCGTAATAACTCATACCCAAATCTTCCGCCCAATGCTTTAGAATTTTCGTTTCGCCTTGATACGAAATGAACTTGCACTTTCTGGTGTTCTCAGACTGCTTACTTTTAGGTATCCATTTGCAATTGGATGGTTCATAGTTTCCGTCAACATCTATCCGTTCTAATGTAAGCCCTTCTTCATATCCGTTCTCGTAGGCCCATTTGTGAAACGCTTCGAATTTTAGCCAATCATCGCATACCGAAATTCCTCGACCGCCATAATTACAATAGGACGGATCGTCCTCCGAAAGGCACCTACGTTTCATGGAACTCCACACTTTATACAACTTTGTAAGATACTGACCGTGTGTCCTACGCCCTTTTCCGAGGTTACTTGAACAACCACAACTCGTTCTTTTACCAGATTTCAATTCATATCCGCTAACAGGTTTTTCTTTGATTTTTCCGCAGTCACATCTACATACCCAAAGATTCCCGTTATTAGATTTAACAACCGAAATCACCGTCAACTTACCGAACTTTTGACCAATAAGGTTGAGTGGAGCTGGCATATAAATCACCTCTCATGTGCAACGTAGACAACTTTGCCGGTCAACGCCTGGATTTCTCGCTTGAACATTTCTTCGTTGGAGTTGGTGCTAGATAAATGCAAAAGCCATATTTCCTGCACCTTTGACAGATCGTTCGCCAAGAGGAAGTCTTTCACATGCTCCAGACTGAAATGCGATTTCAGTAGCCGTGGTTTCAACGATGCAGGAACACGTCCTGCAGCTATGTTCTCGTTCAGGATCTGGATGCTGTAGTTGCACTCCACCATAATGTGAGTTAATCCCGGGAACCGATATCGAATGTAATAGGTGTCCGTTGCGAAGAGTAGTTTCTCCCCGGCCTGATTCAAAAGCAGAAACCCAAGCGGCTCCGCTGCATCGTGCTCAACGTCAAACGGCATGACCGTCCACGTTCCAAGTTTGAACTGCTTTTTGGCCTCTATCCGCTTTACACGGTGGCCGGAAAGTCCAATAGCAGTAAACGTTCCATGGGAAGCGTATACGTAGATTCCGGCCTTCATCACTTCCCCAGCGGCCTTGCTGTGGTCTAGATGTTCATGGGACAGCAATACGCCAGCTAGACCAGACACACGGAAACCCATCGCCTGTCGAATTTTTTTTAGTGGAAGTCCACACTCGATAGCCACTGTAGTTGTCCCATCGCTAATGGTGTAAAAGTTGCCGCTGCTCCCGCTTGCGTGACTCACAATCTCAATCACGTCTACAGACCTCCATCGGAGTGTTAAAAGCTCTTTCAACAGACCAACCAATCCGCAGTCGGCTTCGTAGCGTGTAATAATTAAGTCCAAGTTCTCTAGCCCATTCAGCAAGACTCTGCCTTTTACCACGATAAGTCGCCATTTTGGATCTACGCGTGTTGTTGGTTTGTTTGAGTTGAGTCACCCATCGGCAGTTATTCGGTTCGTAGTTTCCGTTATTGTCAATGCGATCGATGCTGTGACCCTCCTTATAACCATTGGCCAACGCCCATTTGTAAAAGCACTCGAAATCGGACCACTCATCGCAAACAGTGATTCCCCTACCGCCATAATGGTGATAATGCTCATGGTTTTGGTTTGTACAGCGCTGCCGCATCTCAATCCAGATGTAGTGGAGTTTAGTTCCAGATTGTCCGTGAGTGCTTTTGTTCCTGGCTGCCTGGTCTCGCTTGTAGCAGCCGCAACTCTTTGTATTTCCGCTTTCAAGATGCGAAAACCGGACCTCTTTCCTTTCCCCACAATCACACTCACAGAGTACGTAGCGCCCTGGCCTCGTCGTTTTGGCTTCACCAATAACGACATATCGCCCATACCGTTTTCCCGGTTCAATTGTGGTCAACTTACCCACAACTCCACCCCCATGGTATAATCTCGATCATCAGAATCCAGGGCCTCCGGCGGATGTTGAAACCGGTTCTTTGTCGAATATTGTCTGTTGCGATCCGGTTGTATCGTCATCAACGAATTCATAGTCCGCATCGATCAGTTCGCTGTTCGCATTTTCCGCGATTTCTGCTTCGACTTCCGCTTCAGCAATCACATCGTCTTGGCGGTTAAAGTGACGCATGATCAGGCTGCTGTCATCGCTTGAATTGAGATACCTTTTGCAGGCTCGGTTAATGACCGTTTTCTTTGCCATCTCTTGCCTGAACTCGTCGTGGGTACTTCCTTGTTTCTCTACTTCCTGATCTTTGCCCCACATCTGAGACTTTGACCAAGCCTTACGGATTTCATTCATTGTCATAAGTTCGTAGTAAACCTCTCCATCCGAAAGAACAATGGTTGCATAGGCCCCGATGATCTTATCTTTGTCGATATTCCCGAATTTTTGTTTGTGTCTAAGATTTGTGATACGGCCATTGAGAATCTCGTAATCTACTTCATCACCTTCGTAAATCACAGCAGCATCGATGCTCTTGGCTCCTGTCACCCGTTTCGTAACGGCCATCGTTCCAAAATAGCTACGTTGAAAGACAAGCTGCTTTCCATAAGCGATGAAGTATCCTTGCTTTTTCATTGGGTTAAGCCCTTGAACAACCATATCCAGCAACGCATTCGCAATACTATCCTTTGTGCAAGTCTGCAATACAGGTCTTTTGTCCCGGTCTAATGTACTTTGCAGAATCAACCAAGCGCTTTTCATCGCGTTATCCGGGCTGTAGTTGGCGGGGAAGTGGATTTCCCCTCGTTCCTGAAACTCCCGAACTTTTGCCGCCACGACATCGACGGTGTCCTTTTTTACCAAAGCAAGTTGATTGCTCATTTATAAAGCCTCCTATTCCGCCTTCTTTGTGCCAGAGATAATATTTTCAAGACCAATTTCCTTGACGAGCTTTTCACCGATGGATGCTTTGACTGAGTCGTTGATATATTTCTTGATCTCATCATTGACCTTTTTCACAATGTCGTCGGACATTCGCTTGGTTTCCTTATCAAGACGCTGATCAATAAACCAATCCAACCGAGTGTATCTTTCGCCCCAAGAGTTTCTATCTGTTGGTCTTCCTTCTTTGTCCACGACTTGAGTAAGCCACTTATCAGCTTTCTTCTTGATCAAATCAAGGATATTAATGTTTTCTATGACGGTATCGCCCCACTCATCGGTGATAGTCACTCCCTTTTCAAGGAAGTTTTCATAAGTCTCAGTTACCAGTGAATCTATCTTCTGTTCGATGATCTTTTCTGTTTTTTCCGCAATAGACTGCATTGTTTCTTCCGAAATTCTCTCGACAACCGCATCCACAATCCTTTCTTTGATCTCATCATCAATGGAGTTGTCATGCAGCCAATCTATATCGACTGAGATATTGAACTTCATTAAACTGCCTCCCTCATGGTTTGATTTGAAGTTTCCACCCGCAACTGCTTGTCCTTCTCACTGACAACCAGCGAGATTACCTGACAACTCATCTCCGGCAACCTCACCACGGATTCTCGGTTATCAATCCAGACCGGGGCAGACATTCCGTAAAACCCCTGTAAAGTCGAAATGACATCCATGCCAACTTGAATCTTCCCTGCTGAATTGAGGCTGCTATATGGGACTCCATTCACAAGAACCTCGCAGCAGTCCTCAATCCCTCCGTTTATGAGTTGATTGAACAATTTAAAGCGAGCGTAACGGAATTTGCTATTGATCTTCTCTTCAAGCAGGTTGACCTTCGTCCGGATGAATTCTTCCGTGAGATAAAGCTCCTGATCAAGACGCTCATATTCAGAAGCGAGTGCTTTCTCCTGTTTTTTGAGCTCATCAATCCGTTGCTCAATTGTTCGAACCTGGGCGAATTTCGCTTTTTCTTGCTCCATGGATTCGGCTTTTGCTCTCAGTTCGGCGATTTCTTCTTGGACTCTTGCGACCGCCTCCTGCACCGATGCGCGGAGTTGTCGGATTTCCTGCTCGATAGCCGCCGCTTCTTGCTTCATGGCGATGTAGGATGGATCAGCTTCGACATCCGATATGCCTGCTTGCAAATCGTTCAGTTCAGATTCGGCCGTGCGAAGTTCTGATTCTTTGGCTGCCTGTTGTTGCTTCAGCATGTCGATCTGTTTCGAAAGGTTTTCATTTTCCTCTTCCAGACGCTTCTTTTCTGTTGCGGCCGCCTTCCCTTTAGTTGTGATCTGCTCCAAACGTTCCGCTTTGCGACGATTAAAGTCGGCCAGTGCTTTATCATGAGCCACTCTGACCTGCTCTTCTGGCAGTGCTTGACCGCATGTTGGGCAGTTCGTGTCATGATGGTGTTCAAAGGTTTTACCATTTACTTCATGCCATTGCTGACGGAGACTGTCTGCTTCAAATCGATAGTCACCAATACGTTGACTGTTCCGGTCGATTGTCCAGAGTTTGTCGCTGATTTGCCGTTCCAGATCGCTGTATTGACCTTTGAGAGTGGATACTTCTTGCCGTTTGGCGGCAACCATCTCCAATGTATCCGCCTGCAGCCGGTTCTTGATCTCCAGCAGTTCCCCTTCAATCTCGCGCAGCCGCTTCTCCTTCACCGCGATCTGACCGCCGGAACGTACACGGAACGCTTCAGCTTCTTTGCTGGAGATTATGTCTCGCAGTTCACCAATGCTGGCTTCAAAAAACCGTTCCCCTTCATCCGGAAGTTCTGGCATCGACCGCTGGACCTCGTCGATCCGCACCGGAATTTTCTCCAGTTCTTTGTTGATCTCGGCACGTTTAGCCGCAATTATCTTCCGATGATCCTCGATGCTTCGGCCATTCAAGATGTCCGGCAACCTTGTTAGTTCGTTGTTACTGGAGATTACTTCATCATCGGAAATGTCGCCACAGACCTGGAGCAGAATCTTTCGGCGGTCCTGCCATTTCAAAACTTCGTTAAAATAGGTCGGGCTGGTCAGGAGCTTGAAAACATCCTCGCTGACGATCTCATCCACACGATCTTTATACTCTTTTTGCTTAACTGGCACCCCATCAACGAAGTAATCCGTGGTGTGCCCAGAGAATTCAGAGGTTGCGGATCCGCGTTTTTTGGTCCACTTCTCGCTAAACACTTTGCGTAATGTGACCTGCCGTCCGTCAACCGACAGAACGCCCTCGACCTCATGCTCCAGTCCATGCAAGACGTTCCCGTCTTTGTCCAGTGTCTTAATTTCGAAGTCCTTTCGATTGGAGCTGTCTTTGTCGAACAGGAGCCATGTAAAAGCATCAAAGAGTGTCGTTTTTCCAACCGCATTGTCACCGTAGATGGTGACATTGCCGCCGTTCGTTTCCAGTGTGAATTCGCGAATCCCTTTGAAGACTCGGAGAGAAAGGTCTAACAGACTAATTGATTTCACGGTTATACCCCCGTTTGAATTGAAATTCGATTTCGTGCTATACTTTCTTAAAGTGATTTTTTCACTGGGCCTTTTCAATTGTCGGGATCAAAAGGCCTTTTCCTTTTCCATCTGCTCCAGCACAAGCCGTTGCCGCCATGCTTCCATCGGACACAAAGTACAAATGGTTCTCTCTTCACTGGCGTAAATTCCGCATCGGCTGCATGCCAGGTTCAAAAGTTCGATCCGTTCGTCCACTCATTTCCCTCCTTGTCTTTGGATCTGATGCATTCGAAGTTCCGCTTGCAGTCGGACCCTACGTTCTTCTTTCGGCAGTGAACGCCACCACATTCTGAGATCGATACTCATTTTCCTCACGCTCCCACATGCATTTCTTCTAAGAATTGATCTAATTTCATTACCCGGTGCCATCCCTTACCTGCTACATACATGCCGATAAATTCTTTGGAATCGGTCAGCTCTGCAATCTTAAGTACTTCTAAAAAGCTTGGTTCTTCTTTCCCGGTCTCAATACGAGAAATCCGAGAGCGATCGACGATTAAATGATCAGCGACATCTTGTTGACTCAACCCCTTTGTCTCCCGGCACATCCGTAACAACGCGCCGATATTGCTTGCTTGCAACTTTTTCCACCCCCTATGTGTGTATTTCTCACAAGAACCCCACTTTTTTGTGGTTCATTTGCTTGCTATGATTCAGATGTACCCCGCAACACCACCCCTTCTGAAAGATCGATCTTACCTTAATGCCATCTGGCAAACCTCTCTTGTCAGGTGGCACATTCCTCTCACCAAACCTTTGGCCAGTCATTGATATACTCGATGCACTGTTCTTCCGTATCGCAAGAATGTACCACGACATCTCCGATCAATACGAGCCAGCCAAGTACGGGATCGTTTGTATACCGGATAGGCATTACACATATCTCCTTTCCGCACCAAGTTTTTTCATGGTGAAATCTTCCCAGCAGTCTTCGTGGATGCATTCCCCTTCTTTTGTACGGAAGTACATCTCCTCCACGTAAATCTCGTCTTTGCAGTGATCACATCCGCCTGTGATTTGCGATGGCCGTGGGTCATTTGGCAATAGCCACTTGTCATGTGCGCTAAGCATTTAAACATCACCCCCTTGTCAGGCTTGTCCCCTCCCGCCAACCGGCGGTTACTTACGATTGAAAAACTCTACTAGCATTTGAATCAGATCCGAACTGAGAAAGCATCTGTTGAAATGACGTCGGCTGCCAGTCTTGTAAATGAACTCCTCTACGACTTCTGCAGTGTATTTGTTCGCAAGGATGGCTTTTCGAACGAAAAAGCTGTCGAGTTCGTAAATTTGATCGTAGAGCACTTCATCAAGACGAGACTTGTTTTCGATTACCCATTGCACATCTTGGAACTCTTCCTGCTTCGGCAATGCGATTGTTTGGTTCATGCGCTTTTACCACCTTTCAAATGATTTCGATTACGAAGCCTGCTCTTTTTTCTGTAGCTCAGCATTCTGCTTCAGTTTGTTGGCAGCCGGAACGAAAACTGTCAGAAGCAGTTTTTTCACTTGTTCCACAGACTTTTGCATAGACTCTTACCTCCCCCTTTACCGTGATCCGGTTTACTGTATGGCAACGGAGAAGAAGTTTCTTGCACTCTACACAACGGATATCAACCATTTCACCCCCTCCTCTCATGCGTAGAGAAAAACTCTATGCGGAATCGTGTTCCACTGAAGCTTCGACTTCTTTTTCATTGGAGCCACTTGGCGATTCCAGAACAATCCGTAAAGCCTGAACCATCTTTTCCATATCCGGCTCGTAGATTTCTTGGAATTTGATTCCGGGCGGGTCTTTAGGCATTTAGATCACCTCACTTAACTCTGTAGAGTTTGGGCTGTTTCGGTTCTGGCGGTTCACCCTCGTTTTCGATAAACAAATCCACAATCAATCCCACGCAGGAGTCGCACAGAAAGATTTGTTTGCCGCATCCATTGTTTCGAAACGTCGTGTCCGCCGTATTCTCGCAAAGTAAGCATTCTTGCATTCTTTTCCCACCTTTTAAGAACTCTTTACTTTCAAAGAACCAATCGACAGTTCCTTAACGATGGTTGTGTAAATCTCTTTCAGGCGCGGATCGGATTCAATAACATCCATCCTTGTTGTGTTGTCGATCTTGGTTTTCGTCGCTCCGCTTTCTTCGAGCCTCACCTTCAGGTTGCGGAGACGAGTATTCAGATCGCAGCGCCCGCGTTCTTCAAGTAACCGGTAACTTTCATTTCGTAAATCTTGGTAGTTTCCACCTAACCGGAAAGCCGCACCATTAAGTAAAGAGTTAATTGATTTGCGCCAATCGTCGTCGCGTTGGAGGAATGTTTCTTGGATGGTTTCAACCGTCGTCTTCACCTCTGCCAGTTCCTCTTTGGTCTTAGCTGCTTCGATCTCCAAATTTGCAACAGCCTGCCCAATGTAGTGGAACATCTGCATTTGCGGACTGAGCCGGGAAACGTCGATCATTTGTGCCTTGTAATCTTTCTCAACCTTGATGAAATATTTCCGGGCCTTACGACCCTGTTCGTTGTTCTCGACCATGCAGAATTCTTTTGCGACATCCAATTTGATGATGTATTCAGTTGTCGGGCGGCCTCCGGTACTTTTTCCCGAAATTGTGAAAAAGTCTTCACCGTTAACAAAGCCATATTTTTCAATGCGTCTTTCTATCCATTGAGAGAATTTGTCGCCAACTTCCAAGAACTCATGAAGTTCTCGACCGTCTACAACTTTATTCCCCAAATCTGTTTCATAAACCGGAATCAGTTCGTTGGTGATCAGCTTCATCGAAATCATTCCCTTCAAGGAATTTCCACCTTCTGTATTGAATTGGTTATAAGTCCAACCATCAAAGGAGGTATTGAATTGTCAGAACAAAAAATCCCAAAAACACTTGAAGGTCGTAAAGATTTAAAAGCATTAACCATTAATTTGTTTGGAGGACTCATGAAGTCCATTCAAAACGGTACAGAATCATTGCCTGCACACCCAGACCATTCAGCGATAATCGTTACGAATTTCGGAATTATCACTGCTGATGTTGAGCACATCGACACCGAAGAACTCGGTACACCAGTCGGTGCAGATCAGATGAAGCTCAATACGATCAACATGCTAGTGAAATTCCGGGACGAAGCTCTTAAAGAATGGGAAAATGAGATCGGTCCCGAAAACGCAAGATTGACCAATGATACTTCGATTGTTTTGTTAAAGAACGCGACGCTTAGACCATTCGCAAACCCTGAAGCGCGGTTTGATTTTGATCAATTAGCTCTATTCGCAGACCAAATCGTTGGTTTTACCGGTGGCGAAAGTTCTGAGTGATCTTTGAATTGTTTCTAGACTTTCTTCATTTACATGTATTGGTGGTTGGACAAAAGTGATTTCCTTAGCCGTCGTTGCAGCGGCGGCTTCCTTTCCAAAAACCTTCATTACCCTCTCCGCTTTCTCCAAAATCCGATCCAGCTGCGCTTCGATTTCATTCAGTTGCGATTTGAACTGGTCCGCGTCCAAATGTAAAGTCACTTTCAGTTCGCCCGCTTTGTTTTCCATCCAATTCACCCCCTAGGCCGATGTGGCGGATTGTTCGTCGTATTTTGCTAAATCAGCAAAATTTTTTTCAAAAAAAAGGTCATCGATACTGCAATTGATTTCTCTTGCTAAGATTGGCAGATGATCTGCTTTGAATGCATAGTCGCCTTTCTCGTATTTCATATACGTAGATGCGTTTTTAAACCCTAGCGCATCCGCCAGATCCTGCAACGTCTTGTTCAATTCATTTCTTCGGTTGGCAATATAAGACAGGTTTATCTTTCTCACTAGATGCCCTCCTTTCTTTGCTGATTCAGCAAACCTTCTGTCTAAAATATACTTTGCTGTTTCAGAAAAGTCAATACGTTTTTTGTTGTTTTAGCAAAAATATTTTTTCTGTTGCAGAAAAGTGGTATGATTTTGCTAATATGGAAAGTTGGTGAACTGGCCTGTGTTAATCGGTGAGAAAATAAAAAACTTAAGAGAAGCACGTGGTTGGACGCAGATATATTTGGCAGAAAAAATCGGGATGAATAACAGCGTTCTTTCCCGGATTGAAGCAGGCAAACGACCTGTTGAAGATCACGAGATTAAACAGTTTGCCGATGTCTTTGAAGTATCTACCGACTATCTGCTTGGCCGCACTACCGAAATAGCTCGTGAGGATCGAACGAATTACACCCTTGGACAACCTTCCGACCTCTCTCCTGAAGACCTCGAGATACTCGAAATGATTAAAAATGACCCGGAAATCGATTTGTTCTTTAAGGATTTCAAAGACGCTCCAGACGAGCACAAGCGGGACCTCATCAAGATATGGAAAGCACTCCACGGAGAGAAAAAGTAACCGACTTTGTACGCCTTCCATGATTTGACCCGAACTAAGGGGACTGAAAAGAGGAACATCAACGGGATCTGATTAAGATTTGGAAGGCTTTGCATGGGAAGGAACAAAAGTAAAATATAACAAAAACCGTATTAAGTAGGTTTTTATAATATTTTGTATTTGTTCAGTAATTTTTGAGAAGAGTCGAAAACCAAGGCAGTAATAGGGGAGAATTTTTTTAGGAGGACAAGCTGTCGCATGCAAATTGTTACGGCGAACAGAGCCATAGGCGAAATTAGAAACGGTTGTACTAAACCATACAATGTTTTATGCGGCGGAGAAACTTTCGTGGTTAAGTTCATGCAGAACCCGGAAGGGGTTCGTGTACTTGCTAATGAATTTATTTGCTCAAAGCTTGCAGAAATGCTTCAACTCCCGATCCCTACCCCTGCCATAATTGAAGTAAGACAAACCTTTATTGAAGATCATGGAAACGAAGTCGCAAATCATGTGGGCGAGTCGATAACCGCGGGTAATCACTTTGGAACCAAAAGACTGAAAAAAGCATATCAAGTAACCAGCGCTGAAATGTTACACATGGCAAAAAATATACATGTAGTACCTGAAATTTTATTGTTTGATCACTGGATTCATAATTCCGATCGAGATCGAAACGGTGGCAACCTACTGTTTGACGCAGTCCGAATGGAGGTTGTCATTATTGATCATACTCACGCGTTTGATTTGGGTCCTCTTTGGAATGCGACTCAACTAAAACAAAGATTGAATGATCAATTCTCAATATTTGATACTTCTGGATACGTATATAAAAAGTTGGTCCCTTATATTCGTGGTAATCGACCATTTCATTCCATTCTCGACAAAATGTCACGACTGACAAGAGACGATTTGTGGAATATTATAAAGAGTGTACCCGAAGAATGGAATGTCTCCGAAGAAGACAAAATTGCTCTTCATTCATATCTTTGGAACCGCTTAAATAGAATCGAACAGGTATTGCCACTGTTAAAACCGGTACTACCTTACTGGAAAGGAGGGACATGAAGTGGAACGCCTATGTAAGTTCGCTGTTCTCCGGTATATTCCTGATGAGATCCGTGAAGAGTTTATAAATATTGGTTTAGTGTATCATTCGCCCGAAGACGGTTTTATGGAGCTCGCTTTAACATCAAACTTCTCTAGACTTACTAACTTTGATGACGAAGTCGATCTTAAGTTCTTAAAGTTAGTTTTAGAAGGTGTAAAGAGTGAATTCTCGCAAACGACCGTTGACGGACCGTCCCTTCGTGAAGTAAACGATTGGAATTACCTTGAAAAAGCAACTTCAATATATGTTAACCAACTTCAGTTCTCGCCGATCCAGGTAATTAGAAGTAATGATATACAAAAGGATTTCCGTGATCTCTTTAGGACATACGTGTATTTTGATGTTCATAAAAAGAAGAGAATAACAGAAGATGAAGTTAAGAGTATAATGAACCGTGTTTTAAGGGAAAAAGATGTATTTTCAAAGCTTCAAAGATCGGTAAAAGTTGAAATTGGATCAGAGGAAGTCGAACTTGATTACACCTACCAAGCACACAATAGAACAAAATTAATTAAAGCATTCTCCTTTGACTATACTCCTAAAGGCAGCTCAAATGCTCCACTTACAGCAAAAGAATGGGTTTACAACTTTAATAGGTTGAAAAAACTTCGAACTATTGGTGAAACCGTATTAAACCCCTCTCAACTTGAGATTGTTACTTTGGTTTACACTGGCGAAATTAGAAACAAAAACGTGTTGACTGCTTTAAATATTCTTAGGGAAGAATCATCTGAAATAATTGAAGCACGCAACGAAAAATCAATCATTGAATTTGCAGATAAGATCACTTCCGAGGTAGTGTAAAAGCCCGCCAAGGGCTTTTATTTTCCACACAAAAGCGAACATACATTCCCATCAGGAGGCCCTTTATGTTCACAGACATCAATTCGTACAAACCTTCTTTCCTTGAACAAATTGTCATCGACACTTATCAACAGCTTGGAATCTCACATCCATCGGAGATCGATATGTACACGATTGCCGATCACTTTGGTCTTTCGATTATGGAGTTAGATGTCCGGAGCAAAGTCATGGGATCCACTATTGTCATCGACTCTAGACTATATCCCGAGGAGCAGCGCGAGGATTTCTTTCACGAGTTGACCCACGCAATAAGACACGCAGGGAATCAATTGGGTATGACAGATCTCTTCCGGGAAGCTCAGGAGACCGAAGCCAACCGGATGCCCTATTATTGGCTCGTTCCTAGTTTTATGTTAATCGAACAGATTGATCTTTCCCTTCCTTTACCTTGGCTCATCAAGCAGTTGGCCGAAATCTTCAATGTCACAGAAAAGTTTATGGAGAAACGTTTGCAACTGTTGAAGGCACGGATTGAAATAAATGCAGCGAAACACCAACTGTGCGCTGCCATGGAAAAGGTTCCGAAATACGCACTGATCCGCACCATCGGACTTACAGAATACTACTGTGATGCCCTCGGCAATGTCCTGTTTACTCGCCGCCGAGCTGAACTGTAGGAGGTGCCACATGAATTTGAAATATTATGTTCCTATCGCAGGAGAGTATTACACCAAAAAAGCGATTCCCTTCTATCCGGAGGAAAACTATCCGCTCTTAAAACTTTCTACTATGGACCTACAGGACCGTTTTGCCGTGATTATTGGTGATGACGGTCTTCAGAACTGGGGAGTCCGTCCTGGCGACTATCTCCTCTTCCGACGTCAAGGATGGCCCACAGAACACGGCCAGTTATGCTTTATCCATTTCGGCGAAGAAGTCATTCTGCGAATCATTCCGGATCTGTGGAATCCCGAAGTGGATTTAGTGGCTGCCAATGACGACTATCCACCAATTTCCACCCATCGAAATCAGTTTATTGTTTCCGGTGTATGTTATGGTATTAAGCGACAGGACGATGATTTAGAGATTCTACATACTAGCGATATTTTTTAAGAAGGATGAGGACGCATGGAACTTATCAATAATCAAAGAGTTGTCGCGTATCTCAGGGTCAGCTCGGAGGATCAGCAAGAAAGAGAAACTATCGAAAATCAGGTGGAGTTTGCAACCAAGTACGCAGACCTTCACAAGTTGGAAATCGTGGACTGGTATAAAGATGATGGGGTCACAGGAACAATTCCACTTGATGCAAGGCCTGACGGAAATCGTCTAATCGAAGATGCCAAAGCCGGTAAAATTGATCTCGTACTCATTTTCAACATGAAGCGCCTTGGACGAAAGGCGCGTGTAACGTTGGACGCGGTGTACCAATTAGAGAAATACGGTGTAAAGATTAAAAGCATGACCGAACCTTTCGATACAGGAGATCCTGTGGGCCGCTTTATAATTACAGTTCTCGCCGGCCAAGCCGAATTGGATCGTGATACTACCCTTGAAGTTCTTTGGCATGGGGCAAATCGTGCGGCCAGAAAAGGAAAATGGCTCGGCGGAATCGTGCCTTATGGATATCGGGTAAATGACGAAGGTTATCTCGAAATCAACGAGGATCCGCTCCCCGGTAAAGAAGATATGAGCGAAGCTGGCGTGATCCGGTTAATATATGATTTGATCGCCAACCAGAAGTGGACAACCCCCAAAGTGGCCGACTATCTAAATGCCCTTCATATCCCTACCTCATATTCGAAGGACGACCGGAAGGTTAAAAAGGGAAAACGCAAGGAAAGTACAGCAGGTATATGGAGACCCGGAAGAATCCGAAACATGGTTATTAATGAAACGTACAAGGGTATCCATTACTATGGAAAACGAACAAATAAACAAAGGGAATTAATACCTCGTATCGTCCCTGCCATCGTCACCGTAGACGTTTGGGATAAGGCCCAACAGGTATTGAAGGAAAATCAAATAGAGGCGTTCCGCAACGCAAAAAGACAATATTTATTACGAAGTTTAATCCGGTGCGGTACATGCGGTCTAACGTATCACGGAACCGCATATCCTGACAGGAAAACAAAAGTAAAGGCGTACTATATCTGTGGGGGTAAAACATCATATCGCGGCCCGTACCAAGGTAAATGTACGTCGAAGAACTTGCCGGCTGAATGGTTAGAAGAACGCATCTGGGAATCGTGTGTATCTTTTATTGAAAATCCTGGTGAAGCAATGCAAGAATTGGCTGCTACGATGCAAGTTCAGATTTCGAAAAAAGAAGACTTCGAAACAGAAAAAAGTCTCATTATGAAGGCCATCCAGGACAAGGATAACGAAAAGCAAAATATACTTGATCTCTTTAGAAGGAAGGTCATCGGTAGTTCAGACGTAGAGCTGCAGTTTCAGAAAATAGAACAAGAAAAGCTCGCGTTGCAACAACGTGCGAGAGAAATTTCTGAGAAGATTGATGAGGAAACGGATCTGGCCGACAAGTTCAACAGCCTCCAACAGTTATTAACCGGTCTTCGTGACAAATTACATGGGGATATGAGTTTTGAAGTACGGAGAGAGATCGTGAAAACCCTGGTAAAAGAAATCGAAGTTCATACCGAATTTTCTTCAGGCGAACGGAAAAAGCCAACGGCCTCCATTACCACCCATTATAATTTTCAAGGTTGATCTCCACACGGTTGTCCGTGTGGGTACTACGGGCAAGACGATCTCACAGGCGAGGTCCCATGCTCCTGCAGCCCCTTACTCGTGCAGCGCTATCGGAACCGCATATCCGGCCCCTTGCTCGACCGGATAGATCTGCATGTAGAGGTCCCCCGGATTCAATTTGATGAAATGCAGCAAACGAAAGCTCCGGAAAGTTCGAATGAAGTATTGATGCGGGTAACTCGTGCTCGCACCATTCAGCAAGGCCGTTTTTCGAACCGGAATATGCCCACCAACTCGAATATGACAGCCTCCCAAGTTCGCAAATACTGCTCATTAACCAAAGAAGCCGCGCAGCTGATGCGGCAAGCATTTGAAAAATTGGGACTGTCGGCACGCGCCCACGACCGAATCTTAAAGGTTGCCCGAACCATCGCAGATCTCGCGGGAGAAGAAACAATTCAAAGCCACCATATCGCAGAAGCAGTCCAATATCGAAGCCTTGACCGAAAATATTGGAAATAAGCCGTGCTATTCCTGCTTTTCCAGCATATTCTACTAACAAAACTACTTTCACAAATAAGGGCAGCAGGACAATCCCCCCTTCTGGCGAATAGTAGGTTAAGCATGGGAAGGAGGCGTTCTTATTGGCGAAGCAACAACCAGGGATCAACCTTTCTGAAGTACTTAAAGCGTTTGCTTGGCTGGACGTGTATCTGGATACCATTCAGGTTGAAGTAGGAGTGCCCGATCTATACCATGCGGTATACGGTCAAGAGTTGCCTTCCATTCAAATCGATATTTCCGACAGCGAACCAATGCTTTTGTTTGACCTCTGTGAATTGTTGGAAAAGAGCGGTTATCAAGACCTGGTTCACGAATTCTTCTCTGTATTGGTCGAAAATCAAATCGATGTAACCTCTTGGACCATGAATGAAATTCCGAATCGGAAGTCGAAATAAGAATCACTAAGCCCTCGACAAGCGTCGAGGGCTTTCTCTGTGCTGCTATGAATTCTGATACGCAATCCATTTCGGGGAGATCACGATTTGGGGCACAGGTAAACCTGGAACGTCCACAACCGTAACCCGCACACCAAATACTTCTTCTAACAGATGCGAACTGAAGATCTCCTGCGGGCGACCTATCTGGACGACCTTCCCGTCGCTTAGTAACAGAAGCTGATCACAGTACTGGGCAGCCAGGTTCAAATCGTGCAAAACCGCCACCCATGTCAATCCGTCTTTCTGTGCCTGGTTGAGCAGAGTCAAAAGCTCCAACTGGTGAAACATATCGAGATAGGTTGTCGGCTCATCGAGCAGCAGCAGCTCCGGCTCCTGTGCGAGCACCTGGGCCAATAAAATTCTCTGTCGCTCGCCGCCGCTGACCTCTTCCAGATTCCGATCACGAAGATGTAGGGTACAGGTACGCTCCATGCTCTTTTCACATATTTCGTGATCACGCTCGCTCTCCATCTGAAAGCGGCTGAGAAATGGATAGCGCCCAAGCATTACGGTTTCGTAGGCGGTGAATTGTCCCGAAACGTTTGCAATTTGCTGCATAAATGCAACACGTTTTGCAAGATCCTTTTTGCGATACGAATCAATCGGTTTCTGATCAAGGAAGGCTTTTCCCGCGGTGGGTGTCAGATGTCCGCCCAGCACCTGCAGCAATGTCGATTTCCCCGCTCCGTTAGGACCGATAATTCCCAAGCTTTGTCCTTTTGCCAACTGAAGGGAGACGTCTTGCAGGATCACATTCTCGCCCATAGTCAAGGAAACCTGTTCGAGTTGAATCATGACATTCCCCTCCTGCTTCTGTGAAGCTGCCATGCAAAGAACGGAGCACCGATTGCCGCTGTAACGACCCCAATTGAGAGTTCCAGCGGAGGAAGTACGGAACGCGCTGCCGTATCACACAAGACAAGAAAAATCCCACCTGCCAAAGTCGCCAACGGGATGAGAATCCTATGATCCGATCCAATTGCCATTCGAACAGCATGCGGAATCACCAATCCGACAAATCCGATAATCCCGGCAGTCGAAACTGAAACAGCGGTTAACAAAGAGGATGTCAGCAGCAAAATCGTCTTTGTTCGTTCGATATTCACCCCAAGGGAAGCAGCTCCCTTCTCCCCCATCGCGAATGCATTCAATTCACGGCTGTATGACCAAATTACTGCAAACCCGATCAGAAAGAAAGGAAGAACAGTTAATCCGTGTTCCCATCCCCGCAAACCTAGACTCCCCAGCAGCCAAAGAACAATCTGTTGGGTTTTGTTACCCGGAACCATTGTGAGAGTGAAGGTCAAGACCGCTCCAAAGAACGAATTCACCACCACTCCGGCCAGGATCAAAGTTTCGGTTTTCAGTTTGCGGTCGGTCCGCCCAATCGAAAACACCAGCAGGATGGCAAGCAGCGCACCCAAAAAAGATACGATCGGAACCGTGAACGCACCTACAATTGCAAGACTCGTTCCTAACGAAATCATAAGTGCCGCTCCAACGGATGCTCCCGCTGAAACACCAAGGATGTACGGATCTGCCAGCGGATTTCGCAGCACCCCTTGAAATGCAACTCCTGCCAGCGACAAAGAAGCGCCCACCATAACTCCAAGCAGCACACGGGGCAACCTGATTTTTGCCAGAATCGTTTCTTCCGTTTCCGTCCAATTCGGTGCAACAATCGCCTCTCCGAAGGGAAGCTGGTTGATGATATACCCGATTGAATGGGAAAGCGGGATATGGGAACTTCCCACTGAAAGCCCCACACCCGCGCTCACTATCAACAATATGCACAGAATTGCAACACCAATTGCAAGCTTGCGTATATTCATTATTTAAACAGCTCTGGATGAATCGCTTTTGCAAACAGTTCCAGACCCTCTACCAATCGAGGACCGGGACGGGAAACCAGGTTGGTGTCAACTGCGACCACTTTCTTCTCCTTCACTCCGGATATCTTATCCCAACCCGGACGGGCTGCAACCTCTTTTTCCACTTCCGCTGTCACACCGTGAGTAGAGATGATCACCTGCGGATTTTTGGCAACGACCTGCTCAGCGCTGATTTTTGCCCAATTGGCAACATCGGAAAATGCATTCTTTCCGCCTGCGAGCGTCACCAATTCATCCATAAAAGTTCCTTTTCCCGCCGTGAATATCTCCGGAGCGGGCGATACTTCAACATAAACCAGCGGCTTCTTGTCATCGGTCAGACCTTGTACTTTCGCCTTGACCTCAGACAATTTCTTCTCCATGTTCTTTGCAACCTCTTCCGCTTTGGATACGGAATTCGTAATTTTGCCGATTTCTTTGATTGCCTGCTGCACCTCGGCAATTGTTTTGGGTTCAACGGCATACACCGTAACATTGAGTTTGCGGAGAGCATCAATCGCTTTCCCGTTCAATGTTGCACCTGCGATCACAAGATCGGGTTGTTGTGCCACTACTTTTTCGGTATCTGTGTTCATATCCCCGATTACCGGTTTCGATTTCGCTTCTGCCGGGTAGTCGGACCATTTGTCAACCCCAACGACTTTGTCGCCGAGCCCCAGAGCGAATAAAATCTCCGTGTTGCTGGAAGCAAGTGAAACGATACGCTTCGGCTCTTGTTTGATCGTGATTTCAGTCCCGGTTGCATCCTTAACAGTCAAAGGGTATGTAGTTTGCCCAGGCGCTTTCGTTTCTTTGCTGACCGGCTGCTGCGGAGTTTCTGCAGTCTTGGATCCGCAGCCTGCGGCCAGACCGGCAGCCAATGCCAGAGTGGTTACGATTGATAAGAGCTTTCTCATGTTGTTGAACTCCCCTTTTCTATGGTAAAAAATACAAAAGCCCTCAACCACCAACGGTTAAGGGCAGAAAGGCCAAGAATCACAGCTTTTCCTGCCACACCCCTTTCCGCGAAGGTTGTGGGAAAAATACGAATTGGCAGGTCTCCTGGCTCAAGTTCATCGTTCCTGTTGGTCTTCCCGCAGATGCAGTGACATTCAAAACAGGAACTCCCTCTTACAGTGGCGGGACCGCATCGGAATTGCACCGATTTCCCTATTATCTCTCATTCGAGAGCACCAAGACGTATACTAATTGGTTTGCCATTAGCAACTCAGTATCTTGTCAATCGCGATTTCAAGTTACCGTTACTTTTTCTTTTTTGACCCAGCGGCAAAATTCTTCATGTTCTTCTGGCTCATGCTTTGCATTTGACGGGTTACCTGGGCAAGCTGCTTCTTGTTCAGGTTACGACCCATGCTTCTGGCCATCGCTTGAACATCCGCTTCCGACATCGTCATATTCGCCATTTGTTTCTTCAAATATTGTACGGCTCCGTAGAAACCGGCGACTGCTCCTACAAGGAAACATACAATACCAATTACCCAATACCAAACCATTATGCTCACTCCTGTTCGATCTAAAACGCATTTTGTATATGTTCGAGCACGGGGTCTTGTCCGTTCTCATACACCTGTATGCTGATCATATCAAAACGGAAACGGGACGTGCAAACTTTATTCGCAGTCAAAAAAGCGGCCGCTACTTGTCGTACCTTTCTCTGCTTTCGCCAATCGACAGATTCGACCGCCGTGCCGAAACGTGTCGATGAGCGGGTCCTCACTTCCACGAATACTGTACATGTTCCATCTTCCGCCACGATATCGATTTCTCCAATGCGGCACCGCCAATTGACGGCCAGAATCTGCCAGCCTTTCGTTTCAAGATATTGACGGGCAATCGCTTCTCCCAGGCGGCCCCGTTCCTTTCGAGTGTCTGTCATTCCTTGCGACCCGTTCCTTTACTCGATTTTCGTTCCAAAGACTGCACAAACACAAGAATCTCAGCCACCGCCTGATAAAGCTCCGGCGGAATTTCCCGTCCCAAATCGAAAGCCATTAATGTTTCCACAAGTACCGGATCCTGGTGGACAGGAACCCCATGTTCTCTTGCCAATTCAATGATTCGTCTGCCTGCCTCCCCTTGTCCACTGGCCACCACTCTGGGGGCCTGATCCGCATTCGGATCATACGACAAAGCAGCCGCCTTATGCAATTGGTATTTCTTCACCTGTCTCACCTCAAACCTTCAGATCAAACCCGCCGCTTGCAATCAATAGGGGCAACTGTGAAAACGGTTGGATCAGATCCGGGGAGCCTTTCTCCTTCCGGACGGCTCCCAGTTGAAAACCTGCTTCCTGCAGCCCCTGCCTCAAAAAAGCTAAATCAGAGTCGGCCAGCAGAAGCCGATTTTCCTCTTCCACAATCAAACGGAGAGATACAATCCGTTCCACAATTTGAACGTGCATATGCAATTCTCCAAGCGTCGGCAACTGCAAATGGAAATAGAGAAAGCAGTTATACGGATCAAGACGTTTTCCCTCTTTCTTGCGGGTCAACAAATGAATCTTTGCTTCTCCCGCCCCCTGTTCCACTTGTACCGGAAGTGCGAGATAGTGATAGAAAAAAGGGCTGGCGTCCTCTTTCAGGGAGTGCATCAATTGTTGCCCGGTCAAATGATTCAACGCCAGTTCAGCCCCGGAGTTATTGGGATTGACCTGAAGTTCGGCCAACAACAAGGATTTCAGCGTTGCAGGGACAGTTGTGTCCGAACCGTTTTTTTGCAGAAGGGCCATTTGATTATCATGTGCCAAGCCCAGCCGTTCCACAACCGCCTGCAAAGCTTGGCCCCTCTCCTGAGGAGGAAGTTGTTGAAGCTGATCCAGATCTAACAGGATATCTTGTATTGACACCATTTGATGGAGACTCAAAGACTTGGCGGAATCATTCGGAACACGCATTTGGACAGTACTTTCCTGCATGGAAGCGACTATCGGTTGGCCGCTTGGCATCCCCTCCCGCACTCCGGACGCATCGCCTGTTGAAACATTGCTTCGGGAAGAGATTGCTACTTTCAGGATTTCATGCAGCGGAGGACCGTACCAGAGAGTTTTCATAGCTTGAAACGTTGCCGGTGTCATAGGAATATTCTTGCGAACCATGTTCACCAGCGTCTCAAGGGACATGTCGCTTCGAGAAACATGCTGCTCCGGCTCTAGTAAGGCTTGCATAGTCTTTACGAGAGACTTAGAAACCGATAATTCCGCCGCCAGTAACCGATTGACAATTTTACGATTCGCCGGGGTGGCTTCGATGTCAAGATTCTTCAACAACTTCGCTAGTGAAGGGAATTCAGACTGATCAGGCTCACTGGATAAAGGAAACATTTTCCGGGAGTCGGGATTGGAACTCCCCTGTCCGAAAGGGCTGACCTTTAACTCCAAAAGGCCGCCCTCAGTTTGACCAATCACAACCAAAGAAAGAACGGTACCCTTAGGCAGTTGGGCCTCCATCTGGACCTGCAGAACCTGTCCTTTGATTCGAACCAGAGCCGCGCGGTCATCCAGCATTTCAATCAAGCTTGCCTGAACCACTTCACCGATTCGCAATTCGAGACCTCTGGCAGGCGAATCCGGGCGAAAGGCCTGTCCTATAGTTTCCATCAGTGATGACCAGATGTTCACCGGACCCCCTCCCTTGGCGAGATTCTATACCAACCCCGAAAACACGGCCACCGGAGCAAATGACCGGCGATGAATGGGACATGGGCCGTATTTTTGTAAAGCGTGGATGTGTTCAGGCGTGTAATAGCCCATATGTTTTTCAAAGCCGTATTCCGGATAGATACGGCCATATTCCTTCATCAATTGATCCCGGGTGACTTTGGCCAGGATGGAAGCCGCCGCTATCGAATGGCTTTTGGCGTCCCCTTTGACGATTGGCAGCTGTGGAATCGTTACCTTCGGTATCGTAACCGCATCGTTTAGCAGATGATCGGGTTCCACGCCCAAACCGTCAATCGCACGCCGCATTGCTTCGTAAGTTGCCTGGAGAATGTTGTATGTATCAATATAATCGACGTCGACAATGCCTACGCCACAAGCTATAGCTTTATCGCGTATTACATGGAAAAGAGTTTCTCGCTGCTCTGCCGTTAGCTGTTTCGAATCGTTCAACCCGGGAATCTCCACACCCACTGGCAGAATGCACGCTCCCGCTACCACCGGACCTGCCAATGGACCACGGCCGGCCTCATCTATACCGGCGATCATGCGAAATCCCTGGTCGGTTAATGTCCGTTCGAACTTCCAGAGCTGCTTCATACGCTCCGCTTCGGCCTGTTGGCGTGCCCGCTTTTTGATGTAGGATTCGGCCAAAGCCCGGACGCCTGAACGAGAATCCTTTTTTAACGCCAGCAATGTCCTGTCGGTTACGTCGGATTGGCTTTCCAACCAGGTTCGAATCTGTTCGATCGAATGGTTTTTCAGGTCTTTCATGCATGCACTCTCTCCTTCGATATCTACTACGAATTCGGCACTCATCCCCCTTTTTCCTGCAAATTCGAGAAATAGCAAATTACCTTGCAAACTCACAAAAGTGACGAAGAGACTATTGACCCACGCCGACATCAAAAAGAGGCGGCCCCACTCCTTTCAGGGGTCCCACCTCAACGTTCGTTTTTTAAGCTTCTTCCATCTTAACGATCCCGAACGGATTCTTCTCTGTTTGCTTTCGTCGAACCAGCCGGTTTCGAATCGAATTCAACACTTGATATGCGACCGGGACAATAACGAGGGTTAACAGGGTAGAAGTCGTAAGACCGGAAATCACTACAATTGCCAAAGATTTCGAAATTAAGCCGCCTTCGCTGGAAACTGCAAGCGGCAGCAGTGCGCCAATCGTCGCAACCGCAGTCATCAGAATCGGCCGTATCCGGGTTACACCCGCTTCAATCAATGCTTCCCTTATCTCCATTCCAGCGGCGCGGTTTTGCTGAACCCGATCCACCAAGACAATGGCGTTTGTGACCACTATTCCAATCAACATCAAGAAGCCAACCAATGCCGGCATTCCCAACGCCTCATCAAAGACATAAAGTCCCAACAATCCTCCCGTGAAGATAAACGGCAAGGAGAAAAGAATCGAAAACGGAGCCAGCATTTCGCCAAATGCGATCATCATCACCATGTAAACCAGCAGAATACTGGCCGCCATTGCGATTGCCATGTTGCGGAAGCCATCGCTCATCGCTTTGGCCTCCCCCTCAAAATAGTACGAGACGCCGCTTGGCAGGTTGAGATTTTTGATCCGGTTTTCCACCTCGTTCTGTATACCCGACGCATTATCAGAGGTAAAACCGCCCCTTACCGATACATACTCTTGTTGGTTCAAGCGTTGTATGGCAGTGGGACCGGGCTTCTCGCTAATTGTGGCGATATCGGATAACTTCACGTGCTCACCCGTCATATTGGTTATGATCTGATTCTGAATGACATCGAGCGTTTTCAGATCATCCGCTTTCAGCCCGAGGTTAACCTCTGTTGTTCGGCCATCCAGCGTGACATTCATTACACTGTCCCCATTGATCATTTGTCGGATGGAGGAGGCAATCATAGCCGGGTTGAGACCTTTTCGAGCCGCTTCTTCCGTATGAATATCGACGAAAAGCTGCGGTTTTAACGCTGATAAATTCGTCTCAACATTCGCAAGGCCAGGCACATCCTGAATCGCGTTTGCAATCATGTCTCCCGCTTGCTTGAGCGCCGACAAGTCTGTTCCGTTCACAACAATGAACAGCCCTCCGCCGCCTGTTATTCCCTGTGGAGTAAGTGCCGAGCGGATACCGGTGCCCAAGCCGGCCGTACTCTCTCTCATGTCTTGCTCGAATTTTTTCGCAACTTCCGGAGAGACGTCATCCTTCAGCTCAATCTGCATCCGGATGCTTTCCCCGCGGACAGTTGTTTGGTAGCTCTTGATTTCAGAACGTCCGCGAACAAACGATTCAATCTTGTTTGCCACCTGGTCCGCCTTTTCAAGCGCTGTGCCAACAGGCAGAGTTACACGCAATCCGTAAGAGACTGTTTTTTCGGATGGCAGAAAGTTTTTCGGGATCTTCGGCAAAAGCGCCAATGATCCCCCGAATACGAGCAGAGCGGCAATCGCCACAGTCAATTTGTGTTGAAGCGACCATCCGAGAACGATGCGATACACCTTCTGCAGACCATTTTCCTTGTCTTCTGTATGCTTCATATTGAGCAAAAACAGTCTGGCGGCCAACGGCACAACTGTAATGGCGACCAACAATGAGAACGCGAGTGCGATAACGACCGTAATGCCGAACGGGGCAAAAAACTTCCCAACGATGCCCGGTACAAACGACAATGGGCCAAAAACGGCGATCGTCGTAAAAGTGGAAGAGGTAATCGCCTGCCCCACTTCTTTCGTCGCATCCAGTACCAGTTCCCAACTTCGCTGTGCGCTGGCGCCCACACGCCGGTATATGTTCTCGATCACCACAATCGAATCGTCAACCACCCGGCCCACCGCTACGGCAATTCCGGCCAATGTCATCATGTTAAAGCTGTAATCCATCCAGTATAAGGTGATCATGGAAGCGAGAATTGACAGCGGGATTGAAACAACCGCCACAAGAGTGGCCCGCAAATTCCGCAAGAACAGAAGCGTAACCAACACAGCCAACAAGGATCCGAGTACGACTTCACGCAGCATCCCGTCGACCGATTTTTTAATCTGGATGGAATTATCGCGTAGTTTGGTCAAGTGATAGCCATTCGGCAAAGACACTTTGTCCAGCTTTTGATTGATGCTCTTTACGATTTCAACCGTGTTGGAACCAGGTTCGGTCTTAATATCAACGAGAACTGCCGGTGTTCCGTTTAGACGGGAAAGAACCCTGTCTTTGTCCGATGAGTAGGTCACATCGGCAATGTCGGACAGCTTGAGAGCACGTATACTTAATGACGGTTTGGCGGAAATCTCCTGATTGCGGTTCTTTACGGCCGAGCTTCCGGACGCGCTTTTGAGTGTATTGGCAGCATCTGTATTGGCAGCATTGACTTGTGCCTGGAGTTCTGCCAGCTTGTTTTGCAGAGATGTAATCTGAGCCTGCTCTTCTTGGATTGTCTGTTTCAACTGCCTGATTTGGGTTTCCAACTCCGGTTGCTGCTGCGGGTTGGCTTGAGCCAGTTGAGTCAGGGCGGCGAGTTTGGATTGATTCTCAAAAAGGCTTGCGGAGAGCCCGTTAATCGCCTGCATCACCTGAATCTCCGCCTGTAACAGAATCTGCCCCTTCGTCAAATTGCCGACACCCTGCCCGAGCTGACCGACAGAAGAGCCGACCGTGCCTACTCCTTCCCCTAGCGATTGAAACGCGTTCGCAAGTCTGCTGGTATCCTGATCGATGATGATCAAATTGACATTTTTCAGTTCCTCTTCAGAACGGATTTTTTTGCCGGCTTCCACGTTTAGGCTTTTTCCGTCGATCGTGACCTCGCCGGCAGGGAAAGATACGTTGTTTGCCAGGAGCGCTTGCTTTACTTTATCAAAAGTTAGATTCTCTTTTTTCATTTTTTCAGGGTCAACCCGTATGAACAGCTTCTTTTCCGGGCTCCCCTGCACATCCACGCTCGAGATCCCTTGGATGGAAGAGAATAAAGGCTTTACATGTTCGTTTATATATTGCTTGATCGTGGCCGGATCGGTACTGGCCGTAACACCAAACGAATAAATTGGCGCAGCCGTAGGCCCCTCTTGAAAAATTCGCGGTTTCTCCGCACCTTCCGGAAGTTTGACGTTCGCCAACGCGCTGTTCACATCTTTTTTTGCTTCTTCCATGGAATGACTTAACTCAAACTCCATTGTTGTCGACACATAATTGGTGCCGGCTTCGACATAAAGATTTTTTAATTTCTCTAACCCTGACAAAGCTTGTTCGAGCGGTTTCGCCACATCGTCAACCGCTTGTTCCGGTGTGGCCCCCGGATACACAACCACAACATTCAAATAAGGAACGTCAACATTCGGAAACTGTTCAAGCTTCATGGAAAAAGTGGAATACAAGCCGCCCGCGGCAATCATAATCATCGCCAGAAAAATGACGCCTGCATTCTTCATTGAAAATCGAACCCATTTTGTCACCGCTTACCCCTCCCATTATCTGCCCCTAGCCTATAAACCCCTGACCGGTCCAATCCCCCGCCACATGATTCTAGCCAACTCCGGAGCCAACGTATTGAGGTCGACCAGTTCCGGGTCAATCATGCAGGCTACAGCCAACCCGTCAAAAACAGCTGACAAGTAGACCGAAAGCACATATGGATCCTGATCGCCTGCCAACAGTCCTGCTTCCTGCAGTTCACGGATCAGTTCACGAACCCGTTGATACAGAACACGATAAATGCTGCACAACCTCTCCTGAACTTCCGGCTCGCGGCTTTTTACTACAAATTCCCAAAACAGTCTGGGTTGATCGGGATCTTTGCAGCAGTCAATCTGGCTTTTTAAAAGAGACGCCAGCGCTGGTTCCGCACTCGTCGCTCCCGAGAGATTCCAGATTACCTCCGGAAGAGACGCGAGCTGATGTTCAATTCGTTCCTCAAGCAAAGCGAGATACAGGTCACTTTTGCTTTTAAAATGCCAGTAGACGGCACCCTTTGTAAGTCCTGCATCAGCCGCCACTTGATCGAGAGTGGCCCCCGAAAACCCATACCGGGCAAAGACCCGTTCTGCAGCAGCCAGGATTCGGGTTCTGGTGTCCGGATTCTCGTTGGCATTTTCCACCTTCTCATTCTCCAACAGTGCTCTTAATTCTTCCCTGCTCCCGACATGGCGCCGCACAGTTGGCCAGCTTTTACCGGTTTCCTTGGCAACGTCGGACAGACTGATTTGATGCAGGGGCTTTTGGGCTGCCAGCCGCCTTGCGGCCTCCAAAATCTCGTCACGTGCTTTCATATTTCAACCCCCCTTACAAAATACCGGTTAGTATTCGAATCACATACTCATGAGTATATTCTAATATTTACCATTCCGTTATTCGAATTGTCAAGTGAATTAACTGTTGAACCTAACGTTACGTGAGGATATATAGTAAAGTTGCCGGCAAATTTTAAGGCCATTAGGGAGGGGATTCCCGCAGACAGATCGGTTTGGAAAGTTGGACAGTTGGCGAAACAGACCGGGCTCTCCGTACGAACGCTGCATTTTTATGACGAGATCGGGCTGCTGAAGCCCTCGCAGCATTCGGATAGCGGACACCGCTTGTACACGGAAGCGGATATCGCCCGGCTGCAGCAAATTTTATCGCTCCGGCAGCTCGGGTTCTCGCTCGAGGAGATCATGGACTGCCTGCAGAGTCCCGATTTTTCCCCAGTGGAGGTCGTCCGCCTGCACATCGAACGGCTGCGGGAGCAGATTGATGTGCACACGCAGTTGTGCCGCCGTTTGGAGAAAATCGCCGACCAGTTGCAGGAGCGTAGGCACATTTCCGCGGAACATTTTATTCTCGCGATAGAGGGGATTCGAATGTCTGAAAAATATCCGTTTACACCGGGACAGATGGAAAAGATCAAAAAACAAGGTGAACTGCTGGGGCCCGGGAAGATGCGCGAGGTCGAACAGGAGTGGCCTGAACTGATTGCAAAGGTTCGTGAAGCGATGGAAAAAGGGACTCCCCCGGACAGTCCGGAGGTGCAGCAGCTCGGAAAGCGCTGGAAAGAACTCATCGAGATGTTTACCGGCGGTGACCCGGCCATTGCCGAAACCCTGAAGCGCCGCTACGAAGAAGAGCCGGGTTATGCAGCCCAGATGGGACTGAATCCCGAGATCTTCGCCTACATCGCCAAAGCGATGCCAAAAGACTGAAATAAAAAAGAGACCACACTTTCCTTTGGGGAAGGTGGTCTATTTTGGTTAAGGGCGCTCGAGCGAAATCTTTCCGAGCATTCCCGCCCGAAACTCACGCAGAATAAGAATGCACGTGCCCTCTTCATCTATGACGCCGCCGGAACGAACCAATCCCCTTTTCTTCCCTATGGCAAGAACAGTGTCCCAAGGTTCGTCCGGCAGCTCTTCCAGCTTATAACGTTCTTCCAGCACACCGGGATAGATTTCCCGCAGCCATTTAACCAAAAAATAGGTAAGATCCTGTTTGTCAGCTTCCAGAACCTCATCCTTGATGGCTCCCGTTAACGCCAGACGAATCCCGACTTCCGGGTCTTCGAACTTTGGCCAAAGAATACCGGGAGTATCAAGCAGTTCAAAGTCTTTCCCGACTTTGATCCACTGTTGGGCCTTGGTCACACCCGGCTTGTCCCCGGTCTTCGCGATATTGCGCTTTGCCATTCGATTGATTAAAGAGGATTTCCCGACATTCGGGATTCCGAGAATCATCGCTCGGATCGCGCGAGGGCGAATCCCTTTTTTGATCATGGCTTCCAACTTGGGCGCGACCAGTCGTTTGGCTTCCGATTCAATTTTACGAAAACCTTCGCCCTCTGTTGCCACAATTGGAATAGCCGGCGTTCCCTGTTCATCAAAAAAGGAAATCCACTCTTTTGTGATGGAAGGATCGGCCAAATCCGCTTTGTTTAACAGCACCAGGCGCGGTTTTTGTTGTGTGATTTCATTCATCATCGGATTGCGGCTTGAGATTGGAATGCGTGCATCCACCAGTTCATAAACAATATCCACCAGTTTCAGCTTTTCGGTGACTTCCCGGCGAGCTTTTGCCATATGGCCGGGAAACCATTGAATTGTCATACTGCTACCCCCTACTTGAACGGGAACAATTCAAATTTGTCTGGTGGCCAGAACACAACATCGGCACGCCCAACAACCAGATCGAACGGGACAAAACCAACGGAACCGTCCCGACTGTCTTTCGAATTGTTGCGATTGTCCCCCATTACAAACAGCTTACCCTCCGGAACTGTTACCGGACCGAACGAGCCGTTCGTGGCTTCACCGAGATAAGGCTCTGCAAGTTCGGCACCATTGCGGTATACTTTGCCGCCGCGCACCTCAATCTTATCGCCCGGGAGACCTATCACACGCTTAATAAAATCTTTCGATTTGTCGGCGGGATATTGGAATACAATAATATCTCCGTGTTCCGGTTTATGTATGCGGTAAATGATCTTATTGACAATGAGCCGTTCATGGTCTTCCATGGTGGGCATCATGGATTCACCGTCTACGAGGAACTGGGCAAAGACAAATTGATGTATGCCTAGCGCAAGAATAACCGCGAGTCCAAGTGCTTTAATCCATTCCCAAGTCTCATTCGTTGTACGTTCAGACATAGCGTTCCCCTCCAGCCCGGTTCTATAACCTTTTCGTTCCTATGACGGGAAAAGGGACTTGCATTTCACAAGTCCCTCCGAGGTATTTAACGAATTTCTTTAATACGGGCAGCTTTACCTTTGAGTTCGCGCAGGTAATAGAGTTTCGCACGACGCACACGACCACGGCGAGCAACTTCGATTTTTTCGATCTTCGGTGAATGGATTGGGAACGTACGCTCCACACCCACACCGTAAGAGATCTTGCGAACGGTAAAAGTCTCGGAAATTCCGGAGCCGCGACGCTTGATTACAACGCCTTCAAACAACTGGATCCGCTCACGGTTACCTTCTTTTACCTTCACGTGAACTTTTACAGTATCCCCCGGACGAAAGCTCGGTACATCCTTACGGAGCTGTTCGTCGGTAATTTGACGAAGAAGTTCTTGATTCATGCCTATTTCCTCCTTCCCTACAGACGTTCTTGCCAAAATCTCGTGAATTGACAGCGGACCGTCTTGATCAACAAAAGACATTTTACCATAGCAAAAATAGAAACACAACTGAGAATTTGATTTGTTACCTTAAGGTTGATTTCACCATTAAAAGCTGCTGAGCTGGAAACCATATGCCATTGACATCTACTCCGATTAACTTCGGATCATTTAAAAAAGCAGGGTGATGGTTTGAAATAAATTGGAACACTGTTAGTAAAGGTACCCCTTGTTGTGACTGCTCATTCTCGCTACCAGTCTGTTTATCAATTAAACTATGATGTCTTGGATAGCCGAAGGGGGTAACAATTTCTTCTCCGTTGTCATCAATTGTCACAAATTTGATGAACCGTATAACACTGGCGGAAGCCAAAGTTATTCCTCTTGCGACACACTTTTTGTTCCGTCCAGGCTTTTAGAAATCTTTTTAACCACTTTTTCGGGAGTGATATCCAGTTGAATGTCACGAATTCGATCTCTCATTTCATTTTTGAGAAACATAGATAACAGTTCTTCATAGGATGCAATTTGGGCAGCCTTTAAAGAATTAATTTGTTGTTGAATGTCTCTCACCAAATCCGATTCTTCCACTTCGGCTGCTTGACGGGTTTCAGGTTCAGGATTCAATGCCGGATTGTTAATTTTTGCCCGTATTTCCTCCAATTGATTTTGCAGTTCATCCACCATTTGTTTCAAATCATCAACGTCGTGAACATCAGGGCTGTAGGGCAGATAATTTCGATAAAACGGCACTGTTTCATAAGGATAATATCCCCAATACATTGGTTAAACACCCTCCCCAAGGAATAAATTCAATAACTACTGTATTGGGGTGAAGGAGATTTGGTTTGTTGTCCTGCATAATTGGGCTAAGGCGGAGTTGTGACTACCTCAATAGAAAAGCTTTCGACCCGACGGATCGAAAGCGCGTTTGCCGAGAATTACTTTACGGTAAATTTAAAGGTTTGCGGTGTAGTTCCTTCAACCGGCTTATGGTCGTTTCCGTTAATGCTCACCACTAATGTATGCTCTCCCGGCTTCACATCTTTTAAGACAATGTTATCGGGATCTTTGATCACCTTTTGTGCCACTTTCGGATCTTTCGGATCGGTATCCAACCAGATGTGGATATGTCCTTCCCCGGATTTGGGTTGTGTGTTCGTCGAAAAATCAACCAATTTGAAATCTGTGAGGGTCACTTTAATCTTCAGATCCCCGGGTTTCACACTATCCCCGTCTTTAATCCCTTCCACTTTGAAAGAAGGCTTTTTTGTTTCCGGGGCTGCTGCCGGCTGCTCTTGTTTGGCCGGTGCCGAATAAGGATCTTGGGCCGGAATTGAAGTTTTGTCACTTCCACAGCCGGTTACACCGGCAAGCGCAATTACTGTCACAGGTACTGCCAACCATTTTTTCTTCACATAACTCTCCCCTTATTCTGAAATTTGGTTTACATTCAGATAACGACAGCAACCAACAAACGGTTCGCTGTTTGATATAATTTTTTTTAAAAACCAAATCGAAAGATCAATCGTATATCTAATAGATTGGTTTATCGGAAAAAGGAGTCTCAGCCCGCATGTCCATCAAGTCTGAAGGGGAACTTTTGCACTCCCTCAAGCTTGGCGACGGAAATGCCTTGGAGGAGCTTTATGACCGCTACGCTTCTCTCGTGTATTCCCTGTCGCTGCAAATAACAAAAGACCCGCCACTCGCACAGGAAGTGGTTCAAGACGTGTTCACGAAAATATGGGTCGCACCCGAGCTTTATGATGCGAGACGGGGACGATTTTCAAGCTGGCTTTTGACTATTACTCGCAATCTTGCGATCGATGCACTTCGCAAACGTTCGAGAAAGACCCGCTTTTCCGTTCTGCCACCGCTTATGCTATACGAAACTCTCCATGATACTGTGGATTACGCATCGGGTCTGGAGCGGCAGGAACTGGCCGATACAGTCCGGCTGGGTCTTGACACACTGAAACCCGAACAACAAACGATTCTGAAGATGACTTATTGGGAAGGGCATTCGCTCTCCGAGGTGGCAGACATACTGAATCTGCCGATAGGAACGGTCAAAAGCCGGCTGCATGCCGCGTTGAAAACCCTGCGCACACTGATGCAGTCATGGAAGGAGGAAAGACAATGAACCGCGAACAAGAAAATGCCTGCTCCCTATGTCTTTCCTATGTTTTTGGCCCATTGACCCCTGAAGAACAAAAACATTTTGAAACCCATCTTGCCGGATGTGCAGATTGTCAACGTGAGATCGCTGATTTGCAGGCTGTGGCGAACAGTCTTCCCTATACGGCAAATCCGGTTCCTGTACCGGATCAACTGAAAACCCGGACCTTACAGGCGGCCTTCAGCGTAAAAGCTCCGGCAGACAACAGCGGGTCTGAAATCCGTCCGAAACAGTCCGCAGCTTCTCCGATATCCGCTTGGCAGTCATTTGTTTCAAATCGCTATGGGAAACTTGCGGCGGGAATGCTGGCGGCAGTAACCGTAGCTTTTGGAATGTCTCTTTGGCAAAACAATCAATATCAGAAACAACTGCAGGCCGAGCCCAGCAATCAACCTGGACCCACAACCAAATTAGAGCGCTCGTTCCCGCTCTATACTGCCGGAAATGACTTGGAAGCTTCCGGAATTGTGTACCTAACGGAAACCTCCCGCGGGATTCAGTTGGTGGTACAGGTCAACAACGCTGCTCCCTTAAGCGGCGAACAAGCTTACCAGGTCTGGCTGTTAAGAAACGGGCAGCGACAAAACGCGGGGACCTTCCGGGTGAATGAAAAAGGAGACGGGGTACTGGTTTACACGGCGAGCAGCAAGCCTGATTTTGACAATATCGGAATTACCAGAGAACCGGATGCAAATGGAACGTCTCCACGCGGTCCGAAAGTGATGGGGACAAAACTGTAACACTCCCACCAAGGTGCAGGATATGGCCAGAGGGTATCGGGCCGAGGGATTGGCGAGTGAAAGATGTATAATTTTAGAATGTAAATTATGTGGGGATAAACGCATATCTATTTACCCAAAGGATAAATAAAGGATGTGTTTCTTTTGAAACCATATATTTGTAAATATAGGGTTACTCTGAGAGAGATTGCGAACAGATATCATTTTGAATCAGAACATCTCCTCTCTCTCAATCCACACATTGCAGCTATCGATGTGCAAATTGATCCGGGTACAAAAGTGAATCTCCCTTCCCCAGGGATTCCGGTGAGGAAATCCGCCGAATTCCCTTCATGTCCCCCTGTTCCTGCAGCTTATCAGGAACACTGGATTCCCCTGACGCCCATTGAGAAAATGGCGCAGACCGATTATGATGTGCTGATCATCGGCAGCGGGGCGGGAGGCGGAGCCGTTCTTTGGAGATTGTGCGAACAATGGAAAAACAGCGGCAAGCGGATCGGGATGATCGAGGCCGGAGATCTTCTATTGCCGACCCATGCGTTTAATTTGCCTACTTTCGATGTACAACGTCTTACTGCATACTTGCGGCGGATTGAGGATCAAGTTGGACGATTGTGGCCGGATTATCCGGACGCAAGAATAGTTAGAGCCTTAGGCGGAAGAACCTTAAAATGGTTCACATTTGCCCCCCCGTTTTCACCCTGCAGAGTTCGAATCCTGGCCGATTCAATATAAGGATCTTGTTCCCTATTATCTTGGCGCTGAAAAACTGATGAATATAACCAGGTTCTATTCTAAGGGATCTGCCCTTCACGAAATGCTTCTCGATCGCCTTCGGTTTGGCGGATTTCCAGAGGCTACGGACATCCCCATGGCTGTAGACCTTGAAGTGACCAAATACGGGCAAGTCCATTCGAATGTCTTTTTCAGTTCGATTCTATTCTTGGCTTACGCTCTGAATACGAGACCCTTTGATTTGGCTGTAAATACACGTGCGGTACAAGTTCTGACCGAAAAAGGAAAAGCCGCAGGCGTAAAGGCAGTTACTTCGGACAATAAATCCTGCATAATCAAAGCAAAGATGGTCATCCTTTCCGCCAGTACCTTTGAAACCCCACGTATTCTGCTGAACTCAAATATTCCCGGAGAAGCCATTGGAAGATACTTGGTGAATCATCCTGTAGTCGTTGCGCATGCATCAGTAAAACGCGATCAATTTCCGGAAGTGTTGGGCATTGCCACCCTCCTGGTTCCAAGCTCGGTTGATCGAAATTATCAACTCTTGGCTTTTACAGATTTCTGGTCCCATTATGAAGAGAAGCCGCTTCGAAAAGAAGTTAACTTTGAATTACATGGTTATGGGGTCGTAGAACCTCGGGTTGACAATTATATCAGCCTTGACCCGAGAAGACGGGATGAGTACGGTGTACCCATGCTAAACGTGCAATTCTCCTACAGCCACAAGGATCAAGATCTTATCCGTAAAATATACGATTCCCTTCTAGCCTTTTCTTCCACGATGATGTTATCGCTGGACGCTCTCCCCCAACTATTTGCGCCAGGCCGTGACAACCACGAGTCGGGAACATACCGGATGGGAGATGACCCCTCAACTTCAGCAACCAACCGCTACGGTCAAGTCCATGGAATAACCGGTCTCTACGTAGCCGATAACAGCGTCCTGAATCTGACTTCACCTGCAAATCCGACACTAACAACTGTCGCTTTGGCGATTCGAACAGCAGATCATATCATCGAACAAATGACATAGACCATCTATTTTGTCAAAAAAGGAGAATAAACAATAAGTCACACAAGAAACAATCTTTGAAATCGTTCCATATCGTGTTTATTGCCGCGGAAGTCGAATATGAATCCGAATATACCCTCCCTTTGATTGCTAAGGAGGCAGAACTGTATGGAGCCCGGACGACAGTATTAACTGCCTATCCGGCTTCTTCAAATCCTGCCAATATTCCCGGTCTCGAGGCACTTGCCGATGCGGATTTGGCAGTATTTTTTATTCGTTATCGAACTTTGCCTGAGGAGCAATTTCGCCATATCCGGGATTACATTGAGAGAGGCAAACCGGTAATCGGATTCCGCACAAGCACGCATGGATTTCTTTATCCGAAAGGTCACCCTCTTGAACCATGGAATACAAAGTTTGGCATTGGGGTGCTTGGTGCTCCTTGGATCAAGCATTATGCGTATTCTTCAAGCACTGAGGTATTCGTGGCACCTAAAGCAAGGCAGCATCCAATCTTATGCGGGATTCCGGACAGATTCCATGTACGATCGTGGTTATATTATGTTCTGCCGTATCCGCCAAAAGAGGCGGAAATTTTACTCCTGGGACAATCAGTTGATCCTGATTTCAAGCCTGATGCAACCACAGAGATCAACCCTGTAGCATGGACCTTTAAAAACTATGCCGGGGGACAAACTTTCACTACCACTCTTGGCCATCCTGAGGATTTTCAGGTGCCTGCTTTTCGCAAACTGGTGATGAACGCCATTCATTGGGCGTTGGATGTCATCCCGCCAGCGTCAGTCATGAAACCGTCTACAGAGTTACCGATGCAGAACGGCAATGTGACCCGTTCCTATTCGTCCCAAACGGCGACGGAACCATGGATTCCCTTGACATCGGTCGAGGAAATGGCACAGACCGATTACGATGTCCTCATCATCGGCAGCGGAGCGGGAGGCGGGGCCGCTCTCTGGAGATTATGCGAACAATCGAAAAGCAGAGGCAAGCGGATCGGAATGATCGAGGCAGGAGATCTTTTAGTACCGACCCATGCACGCAATTTGCCTACTTTCAACAATACCCGGTTTGAGCAATTTATAGAAAATCCCCGCTACGCTGAACCTGTCGGAAAATTATGGCCGGATTATCCGGGGGCGAGAATATTCAGAGCTCTCGGCGGAAGAACCCTTCACTGGTATTTAATGTGTCCCCGTTTGCAGCCTATAGACTTCAAACTTTGGCCGATTTCATATCAAGATCTTGTTTCCTATTACCTCACGGCAGAGCAGATTATGAATGTAACCGGGGCATACGCAAGGGGATCCTCCCTGCAAGAAACACTGCTCCACCGCCTTCACTTCGGAGGATTTCCGGATGCGGCAGACCTCCCTTTGGCCGTTGACCTTGCAGGCACCAAATACGGGCAAGTCCATTCGAATGTCTTTTTTAGCTCCATTATATTTCTGGCTCACGCCCTAAATAGGAGACCTTTTGATTTGGCTGTCAACACACGTGCAGTACAGGTTCTAACCGAGAAAGGAAAAGCCGCAGGCGTCAAGGTAGTTACTTCAGACAATAAATCGTACACGATCAGAGCACAGACGGTAATCCTTTCCGCCAGTACCTTTGAAACACCGCGCATTCTTCTGAACTCAAATATTCCTGGAGAATCCATTGGCAGATATTTGGTGAATCATCCAACAGTCGTCGCGAATGCAAAAATAAACCGAAATGAATTTCCGGAAGTGTTGGGGAATGCCGCTATAATGGTTCCCAGTACGACTGATCGAAAATTCATGTTCTTCATTTTAGGATCTGATCCTTTGGAATATTTTTGGTACCAGTATGAAGAAAAAAAGCTTCGAGAAGAACTGAGACTAAGATTTCACGGATTGGCCACCATCGAACCGCGACCTGAAAACCATGTCACTCTTGATCCGACAAGACGGGATCAATACGGTGTGCCTTTGTTAAAGGTGCAATTTTCCTACAGCGATCAGGATAAAGCGACTATCGGTGAATTATTTTCCTCTATCCAAGCGGCTGCCTCCAGTATGGGATTGGAATTTTACGAGAAACCTTGCCTCTGGCCTCCCGGTCGAGACAACCATGAAGCGGGCACATGCCGAATGGGCGATGATCCGTCTACTTCGGCAACAAACCGGTACGGACAAATCCACGGCATACACGGTCTCTACGTGGCCGATAACAGCGTCCTGCCTCTTACCGGAGCTGCCAACCCGACATTAACCACCGTTGCTTTGGCAATCCGCACAGTGGATTATATCCTCGAACAAACTTAGCAGAGCATCAGTAAATCATTTTACCAAGGGGCTGCTCATTGATGATATTCTGAATAGTGTAGACCGATATGGGGAAATATTGGAACCCGTATACATATTCCGTGATTTCATTGACCTGAAAGTAAACGACCAGAGACTTATCGGCGATATAAAAATCTTGATCGGGCCGTATTGTTTTGAATTCGAACAGCAGTGGAATGTTGCGCCCTTTGATCTGCTGTTCAATGATATCGGATAAGCTTCCGACATAGTCGAGATCGTGTACGAATAAATCTTGCAAAGTGTACAATTTTCCGGTTTCCACATCAAACGTAAGCGATTTTTGCAGCGTCAATCCGTGAGCCCCACCGGAAAATGCGTAATTGAATAAAGATAAACTTATTGTTCCTCGCTCATTCGTTTTGATTTCATAATGACCGGTCCATTCCGTCTTCGGTTTTTGCGGGTATCCCTGCAGATGGAGCAGCAGGTTAACCTCATTTAAAATGGTATTATTGATTCGTTGCTGAACAATCGAATTTGCCAGTTCCTCGATGACCGGGTAAAGTATATTCAACTTGGGCATGGTGATCCGGTAAGTTTTAATGCTAACCGGGAGTTCGTTCAAAATCATCCCTCCTATCTTTTTCAATTTAATCTATTCCAATATAGGCATTTGGTTCATTTTGCATTCCGGTCATATCCACTCTTCCGCTTACAGCCCATCCAGAAGTTCGTGCAAAGAGCCCCAATCTTTTGTAAATGCATATTTTTCCAGTATAACTTGCATACTAAATCAGAATATGTACCGACAACAAAGGGGTTCAATCCAAATGACAGAGAGAAATTGGATCAAGATCAACCGGTCCTCCACTGGTAATCGTATGTTTACTGGTGAATCACCGAATATGGCGAATAGGCAGGCCGACAAAGAACAAACCCCGATTTCAACGAATTTGTCGGATAACCTGCAAAAAATTGAAACTATCTTCACAAACTGCCAGGATCTTCAAATCCTTAACTGGAGATATGGGCCTGATCTGGAACATACTGCGTTCTCCGTTTATTTTGGTACGTTAATCCAGGAAAAAAAGCTTAATTATATGAAAGCGTCCCTGCAGGATCTTGTCACCCACGAAGTGGGACCGGCCACCATGGTCACTCCCGAAGATGTGATGTTCTTTTTTGAACGACATGGAGTATCTGCTCAATCAGCAATTCTTCTCAATGACATGGATCAAGCGGTGCAAGATATCTTGAATGGGCATCTCGTCATCTTTTTCAACCAGTGGAACAAAGCGCTCAGCTATCCGGCCATGGGCCTTCACTCGAGGCAGATTACTGAACCAATCACGGAACCGGTAGTCCAAGGACCTCACATGAGCACGGTTGAGAATCTCCAGCAAAATATTGGCTTGCTCCGAAGCTTGTTGAAAAGCCCCCGTTTTAAGATCGAGACTTTCACAACCGGGCAGGAAACAAGAAGAGAGGTAATGTTCGGTTATCTGGAAGGAGCCGTCAATCCGGAAAGCTTGGCTGAATTCAGAAGGCGGATAAGAGATCTGGACAAGGAAGAAATATTGGAAACAAGCTATATCGAAGAGTGGATTGAAGAGTCTGCATATTCTCCCTTCCCCCAAGTTCGTTATACAGAACGACCCGATACCGCAGTCGCCGCCCTGTTGGACGGAAGGATTGTGGTCATGGTTGGTGGCACGCCTACGATCTTGATCTGTCCCGGCCTGTTTGTTGAGTTCTTTGCTACAAGTGAAGATTATTATCAAAGAACGGTGTTTACGACATTGATTCGCCTGTTGAGGATCGGAGCCTTCTTAATGGCGCTTACTTTGCCCAGTATTTATATTGCCTTATCCACCTTTCATCCTGAACTGATACCTACCGTTCTTTTATTGGCTATCCTTGACACGCGCGAAGGCATTCCGTTTCCAGCCTTTGTGGAAGCGCTGATCATGGAATTTTTCTTTGAACTGCTGCGGGAAGCCGGAATCCGCCTGCCACGGCCGATAGGCCCTGCCGTAAGCATCGTCGGGGCACTGGTCATCGGTGAGGCTGCGATGCAAGCCAAGATCGCTTCTCCCATGATGGTCATCGTAGTGGCCCTGACCGGGATCGCCTCCTTTGCTATTCCGCAATACAGTATGGCGATCACACTAAGGATTTTGCGATTTCCTCTGATGGTTCTTGCGTCAACATTGGGAGGCTTTGGGATGATGATTTTCTTCTTGTTGACTTTCTTGCACCTGACTTGTTTGCGCTCATTGGGACAACCCTATATGATGACACTTGCACCAATGCAAGGAAGACAATGGCGGGATGTATTCATTCGTTTCCCTCTTAAAGCCCTGATGCATTCACCGCGAAACCGGCATTTGCATAAGTTCCCGCGGAATTAATGTCATCTCGGAATCGGAGAAAGAAGGATAAACAATGAGACCATCAATGGCTGTCATTCTTTCTATTTTCCCAGTTTTTCTAATAACAGGGTGCTGGAATAAATTTGAATTGACCCAATGGGGTTTTGTCCAGGCGGTGGCGATCGATCCAACCGAGGAAGGGAAGATAGAATTGACGACACACATATATAAGCCGACCGGTGGAGGAGGCGAAGGGGGAGGACCCTCCCCACATGAAGGTATTAAGTTTATCAACGTCAAGACAGAAGCTGAAACCATCCATGACGCCATTCGTGATATTCCCATCCAATTAGGGCGCAAAGCCAAATTTGATCATATGCGGGTCATTATTGTCGGAGAAGAGTTGGCAAGGAAAAAAAACGTAGCAGAAATTCTCGATATTTTCTCCCGGGATCATGAACCGAGGGCGACCGTCTCAATAATGATTGCCAAAGGAAAGGCGAGCGAGTATTTGGATGTCAAACCGTTGATTGAAAGTACAATGGGTCAGCAACTACGGAGAATTGATGAAACCGCCAGCCGTTTTTCTGCCAAAACAATAAAGACAAACCTGTTGGACCTTGCATTGCAATTGAAAAGCGCAGGAAAGGTGGCAACGGTTCCTTACCTCGATTTCGGCAATACGAAACCGAAAACCACTCCGGTTGCAGGAATCGCCCTCCTCAAAAAAGGGAAAATGGTTGACCTTCTATCTCCAACAGATGCTGAAAACTTGATGATCCTGGTCAATCAATACAAAAGCGGGGTCATCGAAATCCCCTGCGAAAAACAAGGAAAAGAAGACAAGAAGTCAATGGAATCTTTCGAGGTGAGGTCAGTTCAGACCAAAGTCACTCCCAGGATCAAAGGAAATTCGCTCACCGTTCATGTATCCGCCAAAATTGAGGGTTCAACCAGTGAACTCCGTTGTTCTTCCTTGCTTACCAAAGAACAGGCAAAAGCATTCGAGGAAAAGATTAAAAAAAGAGTTGAGCAGAATTTACGGAAAACGATCGAGTTTCTGCAGAAGGAAAAAGTGGATGCGATCGGTCTCGGAAATAAAATCTACATCAAAGATCCTGCACTGTGGGAAAGTTGGAAGGAAAAATGGGACCAGCATTTCGCTGCCAGCCGATTTGAGATCGATGTCGATGTAAAGGTTGCGAATACGGGAATGAACGTCGGCAAGCCATTTGGCAAATAAATCCTTTCCGATTTAAATTTTCTGAACGGAGGAATGAAAGCTTGTTTGAGAAAATCATTCTTCTTTTAATTATTTATAGCGCAATTTTGATTTACGACGGTCGAAAATGGAAGCTAAAAGGCCGTCGGGAGCGTCTCTCTTACGGAGCGATAACACTGACTGCCGTTTATCTGAGTTTCATTTACGTGACTGACAGCAAATGGCCGAACCTCAACCACATTATCGAGTTCTTTTTTGCGGACCCGGCCAAACACATTGTCGAATCTGTAAAGCTCCCATCCTAGTTCGATTCAAGCTGCAGCGAAGGTGGTACGATGAAGAAGCAAGAAACGATCAATTCCTGGCAGACGGCAAGTTTATTTCTCGCTTTTATGACCGGTTCGGCAATTATTAACATTCCAGCTCCCTTGACTGGTGCCGCCAAGAACGGAGCTTGGTTGTCACTTCTGATTGCAAACGGAATCGGTTTTCTTCTTTTAGCCTGTGTCCTGTATTTACATCGGCAGTATCCGGGACTGACCTTTATCGATTACAGCCGGAAAACCCTTGGCAGCTGGCTCACCGTCGTTATTGCCGTCCCCTTTCTCTCCACCGTGTTCTTAATGCTTTCCAATATCGTTCTCGATATAGGGGGATTTTTTACCAGTACGATGATGAAGGAAACACCCTTGTATGTGTTTAACTCCCTGATTCTTATGACAGCTGCTCTGACAGCGCGCGCGGGTATCGAAGTGATGGCCAGAATGTTCACCTTGCTTCTTTATATTATGGTTACCTTAGTGTTCGCAGTTCTATTATTTGTTTTGCCCTATTACCGTCCGGAACATCTTTTGCCTGTTTTTCCGAAGGGGATCAAACCGATTCTGCATGGAGCTTACATGGCCTGGGGGTTCCCTTATGCAGAGCTGATCCTATTTTCAATGATTCTGCCATTCACTAGCAAGGAAAGAAAAAGTCCCCTCGTCAAATTCATGTTTCTGGCCCATCTTGTAAATGGGGTCAGTTTGGTCACTGTGATAGTATGCACGATTATGGCCATAGGACCCTTGGCCGGTGAAATCAAGTATTCGGTATTTCAGCTTGCACGTTTGATCAATGTTCAGGAAATAATCGAAAGAATTGAGTCCGTAATCGGTTTCACATTAATTGCCGGTTCTTATATGAAAGCAACCATTGTTCTGTTTATTCTTAATCTGGCTCTATCGCAATTATTGAAGCTGCAGGATGACCGCCTGCTGATCTTTCCTGTTGCGCTTGTCTCCCTGCTGCTCTCGCTCACCATGTTTAAAAATGAAGCCGAATTTGTGGAGAATGTAACAGTGGTTTGGCCATTACTGATTACCACCGTAGGAGTTCTTCCTGTGCTTCTGATCACAGTGGTCACTCTTTTTAAAAAGAATCGAAAGTAACAACGACGATCACAAGCAATCGGTATTTGTTATTTCTCCGCCAAAGGAGATCGGATGATCAATCCTCGGAGATTGCCGGCCGCTTTAGTAAAACCTTCCAATCCATCGATCAGGGGATCTTCTTGTTCTATGTTGAGCACATAATCGTACCCCACCATCCGGAGCGCACTACTGATGTCGGCCCAGGTTTTTAAGTCATGCCCATATCCGATGGTTCGGTAGTACCAGGAACGGAAGCCCGGTTGGTCCATTGGTTTCGGGTCCAGAACTCCGTATAAATTCATGTTGGCCTCCGAAAAAATCATATCCTTGGTTGAGACATGATAAATGGCTCCGGCAAAACCGAGGATTTTCACCGCCTCAACCGGATTGATCCCTTGGGTCCACAGGTGGCTTGCATCAAAGCCGGCTCCAATGACTTCGCCAACAGCTTCACGAAGCCTGAGAACATCGGCCGGGGAATGTACGGTGAATCCCTCGTGCATCTCGATCCCGATATTAACTCCGCGCTGGGCGGCATATCGCCCCACTTCCCTCCAATACGGGATCACTTGTTGTTCCCACTGCCATTGAAGAATCTCCGGATATTCCGGAGGCCAATATAAATAAGCAAAGTTTGGATATAGCGTACTGTCCGGGGCACCTGGATTACCGGAAAAACAATTCACCACCGGAACTCCCATTTGTTGAGCCAAATCGATCGTCCGAATCAATGTCTGATGATGTTCCCGGGCGATAGTCCGATTCGGATGAAGAGGATTGCCATGGACGCTGAATGCACTGATGAACATCCCTCGCGACTCCACAGCGTGCAGGAAACCTTTTTGCTTTCCCCCATCAGCGAGGAGCTGAGCCGGTTTGACAAAAATATCCCCGGGATAATTTCCCGTTCCGAATTCTACAGCCTCTACTCCCCATGATTTTACGAAATCCAACATTTCTTCAAACGGCAGATCCTTAAAAACTCTCGCGACAAAAACACCGAGCTTCAAGAAGCATCAGCCTCCAAGTAAACTTTATGGTTTTTTTCGCTTACCTAACTGTATTCGAATTTTTTAATCATATGATAAGTGGTCAAGAACGAGCCAAGGGCTGGCTTAGATTTAGAAATTGAGTCATATACATGGAGTGTAAAGTAAGTTTTCGGGTAAAGGATGTGACAACATGAAAAACAGAAACCAGCCCAATAACCCCCAGCCCTTTCAGCCGGTAGGTCCGTATCTTCTTCCTTGTCCGCCCGAGCCCCCATCAGACTATCTGGAGCACTGGATTCCGCTAACTTCTTTGGAGCGAATGGCTGAAACGTATTATGATGTGATTATTGTCGGCAGCGGAGCAGGAGGGGGGGCCGTTCTTTGGAGGCTTTGTGAACGATGGAGGAAAAATGGAGAACGGGTCGCTCTGCTCGAGGCGGGCGATCTCTTGCTTCAAACTCATGCGTATAACTTGCCCACTTTTGATAGCGCACGCCTAACCAAATTCTTGGCAAACCCCAAGATCGGGCGACCGATTGGGGCTGAATGGCCGGACTATCCAGGTGCTACAGAGTTTTTGGCATTAGGTGGAAAAACGCTGCATTGGGGAGCTGTCAGTCCGCGCTTCCATCCTGAAGACTTCAAATATTGGCCGATTCAATATAAGGAGCTCGTTCCCTATTACCTTATTGCGGAACGGGTGATGAATATAAATCAAGGCTTTACAGCCGGATCTTCCCTGCAGGAAATCCTTCTTGATCGTCTTCGATTCGCCGGATACTATGATGCAACCGATTTCCCCATTGCTGTGGACCGTGAAGTCACCAAGTATGGTGAGATCCATTCCAACGCCTTTTTTAGTTCGATCATCTTCTTGGCTTACGCATTAAATCTAGGTTCATTTGATTTGGCCGTCAAGGCTCGTGTGATTCAGGTTCTGGTTGAAAGCGGGAAGGCGGTCGGCGTGAAAGTGGTCACACCGGACAAGAAGTCCTGTTTTATCAAAGGAAAGACCGTTGTGCTATCGGCGAGTACCTTTGAAAATCCGCGTATTTTGCTAAATTCCGGTATTCGTGGGGAAGCCACCGGCAGATATTTAATCAATCATTCCTTTACGGTTACCCTTGCAACGGCGTCCCGGAAACAATTTCCCGAAGTTTTAGGGAATACCGGCATATTGATACCACGCTCGGAAGACCGGTCCTATCAGTTACAAATTGCCGGAACCGATCCCTATAAATATTATTGGTACCATTATAAAGAAAGACCGCTGCAGGAAGAACTTAGGTTTAGTGTGCTTGGTTTCGGTAAAGTTGAACCTCGAGTTGAGAATCGCGTTACGCTGGACCCGGCCAGACGGGATGAATATGGAATGCCAAAACTGAACGTCCATTTTTCATACAGCGAACAGGATCAAGCTATTATTGGGCAACTCGCTTCTTCCAGTACGTATGCGGTCTCCAGTATGGGCATGTCAATCGAAAAGATTCCTTGTCTGATGCCTCCAGGACTTGACTACCATGAGGCAGGAACGTGCCGGATGGGGGATGATCCCTGCACTTCCACCACCAACCGGTTTGGTCAAGTGCACGGTCTATCCAATCTCTTTGCAGCCGACAATAGCGTCTTGCCTTTCATTGGAGCCGCCAACCCGACATTGACGACAATTGCCCTGGCTATTCGAACAGCGGATTATATCATCCATCGGTTGAAATAGAATGAAGCTAGGATGTGAAACCATGTATTTCTATTTCGGTAGAGACGGAGAAACCCTCAGATTTATTTCGCAAAAATATCATCTCGAACTTAAGGATCTCCTCGCTTTCAATCCACACATTCAAAGTCCTGATCTGATCATAGCCGGCAGAAAAATAAACATCCCTTCTACAGCTGTGCCTCTCAGGCAGACCGTTCTTCCCCCTTGTCCGCCAGAGGAACCGCCGGATTATCTGGATCATTGGATACCTCTGACATCTTTGGAGAAAATGCAGCAAACGGATTATGACGTCCTTATCGTCGGAAGCGGGGCCGGTGGAGGAGCCGTTCTTTGGAGGCTGTGCGAGCGATGGGGACGAAACGGCAAACGGATCGGTATGGTCGAAGCGGGAGACCTCTTGCTGCCGACACATGCACGAAACATTCCCACGATGAGCAACCGACGTTTGGAAAACTATTTGTTAAGCCCTAAAGTATCGAAACCGCTTCCTCAATTTCCTGGTGCGAAGCAAATATTTGCGCTGGGAGGCCGAACCTTGTTCTGGGGAGCCTTCTCCCCCCGCATGTATGATGCTGAGATGCAAAAATGGCCGATCCCGGTGGAAGAGATCCGATTCTACTACAATATCGCCGAACAGATCATGAACGTCACTTCGGCTTATACCAAAGGATCTTCGATCACCCAACTGCTGCTCCAGCGCCTTCGTGAAAACGGTTTTCCCGAAGCAATGGATGTCCCGATGGCGGTCGACCTTGAGTCAACGCAATATGGCCAGATTCATTCGAATGTATTTTTCAGCTCGTTCCATTTGTTGGCTTCTTCCCTCAACCTTCGCCCTTTCGATCTGGCAGTGAAGGCACGTGCTGTCCAAGTGCTTACCGACAGAGGAAAAGCGGTCGGCGTCAAAGTGATGTCACCGGATAAAAGATCGTATGTTATTAAAGCCAAAACCATCGTTTTGTCGGCCAGTACGTTTGAAACCCCGCGCCTTCTTCTTTACTCCGGAATCCGTGGACCAGCCATTGGTCGTTATCTTGTAAATCATTCTTTTGTAAGAGCCAAAGGAATGATAAGCCGCCAGGAGTTTCCGGAGGTTTTGGGGACACTGAAAATTTTAATCCCGCAGACGGAGGCTCGTCCCTTTCAGATCGAAATTCACGGTCCGGGAACATTTGACTGGTATCAGCCCTTTGAACAAAAACCTTTGCGGGAACAATGGGAGATCATTTTATACGGTTTTGGCAAGGTCGAACCGCGGTTTGAAAACAGAGTCTATCTCGATCCCCGCAGACGGGATGAATACGGGGTACCCGAGATCCAAATCGATTTTGCCTATAGCCAAAATGACAAAGCAGTCATCCTCCATATAGCGGAGGGGATGAAGCAAACTTTCTCAGCCATGAGAGTTCCCTTCAATTCAATCGGCTCCGCGCCTATTTGCCTGCAGCCGGTCGGGGAGGTTTTCCACGATATGGGAACCTGCCGCATGGGGGATGATCCTTTGACTTCCGCAACCGACCGGTATGGCCAAATTCACGGCGTGTCCGGCCTCTATGTGGCCGACAGCAGCATTTTGGTTACTGTCGGAGCCGCCAATCCGGCATTGACGACGGTAGCTATGGCCCTTCGCACGGCAGATCATATTCTCCATCAATTGAAATAAGTATTATAAAGGATCACAGCGTCTTCGCGAAATCATGATTTGTTCGAAAGGAAGTGCCGATATTGACACCCATTTTCCCTTGCCCGCCTGAACCGCCAACAAAATACTTGGACCACTGGATTCCCCTCACTTCGCTCGAGCAAATGGAACAAACGGATTATGACGTCCTCATCGTCGGCAGCGGGGCTGGTGGAGGAGCCGTTCTTTGGAGGCTGTGCGAGCGATGGGGGCGAAACGGCAGACGGATCGGAATGGTCGAAGCGGGGGACCTCTTGCTGCCGACACATGCACATAATATTCCTACAATGAATGGCAGGCGCTTTTTAAGATATTTCCAAAACCCCAAAATATCGAAACCGATCGGCAGAATCCTCCCTCAATTTTCAGGCGCGAAACAAGTTTTCGCTCTCGGGGGAAGGACGTTGTTCTGGACTGCAGTCAGTCCCCGCATGCCTGTTTCCGAGACCGGGAAATGGCCTGTGACCGGCAAAGAAATGAAGCTGTACTACAGCATTGCCGAACAGATCATGAACGTCACTTCGGCTTATACCAAAGGGTCTTCGATCACCCAACTGCTGCTCCAGCGCCTTCGTGAAAACGGTTTTCCCGAAGCCGACGATTATCCGGTAGCCGTCGACCTTCAAACAACAAAATATGGTGAGATCCATTCCAATGTTTTTTTCAGTTCGATCAATTTCCTTGCTGCTGCCTTAAACCGGCGTCCGTTCGATTTGGCGGTGATGGCCCGCGCCGTCCGGGTTCACACCGAAAGAGGGAAAGTGACGGGGCTTCAGGTGATGTCACCCGAGAAAAAATCGTATTTTCTGAAAACCAGAAGAGTCATTTTATCGGGAAGCACTTTTGAAACCCCTCGCCTGTTGCTTCATTCGGGGATTCAGGGAAGATCCGTCGGCCATTACCTGGCCAACCATTCATTTATTATCGCAACAGGACAAATAAGCCGCCGGGAGCTTCCGGAGGTATTGGGGACACTCGGAATTTTGATCCCCCAGACGGAAGTACGTCCTTATCAGTTCCAGATTTACGGGCCTGGAACCTATTTGTGGTATCAACCGTATGAAGAAAAACCTTTACAGGACGTATGGCAGATCTTCTTTCAAGGCTTTGGGAAGGTCGAATCACGCTTTGAAAACCAGGTCTTCCTCGACCCGCGCAGGCAGGATGAATATGGGGTGCCTGAGATTCAAGTAAATTTTTCTTATAGTGAAAAAGATCAAGCGGTCATTCGACAAATGACGAAAGATATGCAGCGGGTCGCCTCAGCCATCGGGGCCCGTTTGATTTCAAAGGAAGGCCAACCGCCCATCTGCCTGAACCCGCCCGGACTTGACTTCCATGAGTCGGGAACCTGCCGCATGGGTGATGACGGATCCAATGCGGCAGTGAACCGGTATGGAGAAATTTTCGGTGTATCCGGTCTCTACGTCGCCGACAACAGCGTATTGCCATCTACCGGAGCGGCCAATCCGACATTGACCACGATCGCCCTCGCGATTCGTACAGCGGATTATGTCATTCGGCAATTAAAATAAAGAATTCGTAATTCGGAAACAAACTGATGTTTCAAATCGAGGAGGATGCAGGAGAACAGATGAAATCTCCCAGGCTTGTTAACTGGATGGAGAAGTCCAAGATTCCTCCGGGTCTCCAGCTTTATACCGTGCGCGACGAACTGGTAGAGGATTTTTTCGGAACTCTTGGGAAAATAGCGGAAATGGGATACCAAACCGTGGAGTTTGCCGGCTATTACGGTATTCCGGCAGATGAAATGAAGAAAGCTTTAGATGATTTTGGCCTGCAGGGAGTCTCGAGCCACGTTGCAATGCAGACACTGGAAAAGGAATTGATCGCCCAAATCAAATACAGCCTCACCATCGGTGGAAAATATATTGTCATCCCTTCTGTCGGCCGAGAGCAGCTTACCAACGAACAGGAATTCCGCACACTCGTTTCGTCCATTCAAAAGATCGGCAAAGAGGTCCGGCAATACGGCCTTCAATTGGCATATCATAATCATGCTTTCGAGTTTGAAAAAATTGGCGGAATGTACCTTCTTGACCGTTTATTGCATAGTGTGAGTGCCAATGTCCTGCAGCTCGAGCTTGATCTGTTCTGGGTGAAAAAGGCCGGGCTTGACCCCGCGATGACCCTTAATTCCTATAAAGGGCGAGTTCCACTTATACATGTAAAAGATATGGACCGAGAGGGCGACTTTACGGAAGTAGGGCGCGGGATTATTGATTACCGGTCCGTCTTTCCGATTGCCCGCGATGTAGGGGTGCAGTATTACTTTGTAGAGCAGGATTTCAGCCGTCTTTCCCCTCTTGAAAGCGCGAAACTGAGCATCGACTACTTGATATCAATCGGTGCCGCATAAAAAAGCAGATGTCCTCATCTCGGCAGCAGTGCCGGTGGCGATAGGAAAAGACTGGCCCAATAATCCGAGGGCCAGAACAAATTCTCATCGAAAACGCGGCTTACTTTTCGATAACCCGAAGCTTTGTCGTCTTCGGTTTTACTTTTTTTGTTCCGTGTCTGGACTGGAAAGTAACCTCCAGTTCCAATTCATCGTCTTTTCCGGTCATATCCATAATCACCCCAATCCCCCACTGTGGATGGCGGACACGCAGGCCGATTTCCCACCGGGGAACCACTTGGAAGTCAGAGCCCGATTTTTCAACCAGTTCTTCCGGCAGTTCATCCAAAAAGCGGGAGGGATCGTTCATTTGCAGCTGCCCAAAAATGGTGCGTTCCGTACAGTACGTAATATGCAGCTTCTCTTGCGCTCTTGTGATCGCCACATAGCACAGATTTCGTTCTTCTTCGATTCCACCAGTGGTATCCATCGAGCGGCTGTGCGGAAAAATCGTCTCCTCCGCCCCAATAACGAATACCACTGGAAACTCAAGCCCTTTCGATGCATGCATGGTCATCATGTGCACCGCATTATCTTTTTTCCCTGTTTCTTTGTCCGTATCGGATAACAACGAGGTTTCAGCCAAAAAATCGGCCAACGTGCCCCGGCGGCGCTTGTCAAACGCCCGTGTGACGGTCAGAAGCTCATCAATATTCTCAAGCCGGTTCTTGTCTTCTTCTTTCGGGCTTGACTCATACATTTCCCGATACCCGGTCCGCCTCAGCATTTCCTGCAGAAACTCGGTGACCGACAGTCCCTCTTGTGTAAAGTGAAGATCTGTCATCAGCAGATGAAACTTTTTCACCGCTTCGGTCGCCTTCGCACCGAGATCTGCCTGTTCCGCTTTGCCCATCGCTTCCAGCAGAGTCAAGCTGTTGTCATGAGCAAAATCAAGCAGCCGCTTAAGGGTCCCTTCCCCAATATTCCGCTTTGGAACATTGACGATCCGCAGTAAAGAAATCTCGTCCTGCGGGTTTGATATCGCCTTTAAATAGGCCATGACATCCTTGATTTCGCGCCGGTCATAAAACGTCATTCCGCCAAGAATCTTGTATGGAATCGCCGCTTGCAGGAACACTTCCTCGATCGCCCGGGATTGGGCGTTGGCCCGGTACAGAACGGTGCAATCGCGAAATTGTCCGCCATTGCCCACGTGCTCCTGGACCTTTGCCACCACATACGCCGCTTCATCTGCCTGATCAAGCGCCGCATAGATGGAGATCTTCTCACCCTGTCCTTTCGCCGACCACAGATTCTTGTCTTTCCTTTGTGTATTATTGCGGATTACCGCATTGGCCGCGTCCAGAATGGTACTGGTGGATCTGTAGTTTTGTTCCAGCATGATGACATTGGCTTCGGGATAGTCCCGTTCAAAGTTGAGAATATTGGAGATGTCCGCCCCCCGCCAGCGATAAATCGCCTGGTCAGAGTCCCCGACCACACAAAGATTTCTGTATTTCTTCGCCAGAAGATTGACTAACTTGTACTGCGCACGGTTTGTATCCTGATATTCATCGACATGTATGTACTGAAACTTTTCTTGGTACGTTTCCAACACATCCGGTTGATCTTCAAACAGCTGAACGGTTTTAAAAATCAGGTCATCGAAGTCCAACGCATTGATGCCGCTAAGTTTATGCTGATATTCCCGGTACACATTGGCCGCCACCGAATCAAGCAAAGACTTCCCGGCCATTTTTTTAAACTCGTCGGGACCGAGCAGTTCATTCTTGGCAGCGGAAATTTTCCACTGTACCGAGAAAGGCTCAAACTTCTTCATGTCATAGTTGAGGTCCAGCATACACTGCTTGATTGCAGCCATCTGGTCTTCCGGATCCAGGATGGAAAAATTGTTCTGATAGCCGAGTTTCTCAGCTTCCCGCCGCAGAATCTTCACACACATGGAATGGAATGTGCTCATCCAAATGTCGCTGGCCGCTTCCCCAACCAGTTTCTCCACACGTTCGTTCATTTCTTTCGCCGCTTTATTCGTAAAGGTAATCGCAAGGATATTCCAAGGCTGCACTTTATGGTGCCCCATCAGATACGCTATCCGCCGGGTCATTACGCTTGTTTTGCCCGAGCCCGCCCCGGCAAGAATCAGCAGGGGTCCTTCCGTTGTTTCCACCGCTTTTTTCTGCTCAGGATTCAGCCCTTTAAGGATCGAATCCGTATCAATTGTAAATGATGATTTCACCTCAGAAGTCATACAACCCTCCGCTGGCCTTCCTTAATTTTTTCCACCTTAGTAAGGTAGCACGGGAAGGGGCTCGCTGTGAAGGGCAAAAAGTACCGGCATTAGTCCTTCGCCTTAACTCCGTTCAGGTAAATCTCCACCATCCGCTGAATTTCTACCTCCTCATCCTCCTGCCCAAATACCTCCGGAGCCACGTTTCGAAGTACAACGTAGCCAGCTATCATGCTCATCAAAATTCTCAAGGCCGATACGGAGTCCACATCGCGAAGCGTTCCCTTTTCCACTTCTTCACGAATAAACCTGGTTCCGATCCCGATTACCTTCGGAAGCACTTTCTCCTTGATAGGCTGCAACAATTCGGGATGGAACGCAGCCTCAATGGCAACCGTCTTAATCAGGGGCAGATTATTTTGTGCCAGGCGAATTCGATCTCGCATCAGATCCGCCAATACATCTTCAATCCTTCGGTCTGTTCGCGATTTAAAGATTTTCTCGACACCGCTTAATACAAAAGGACGAAAGAATCTGACAAACAGCGGGATAAGCATGCCCAGAAGGAGATCTTTCTTTGTCTTGAAGTAGTTAAAAATGGTCCCTTCCGATACGCCGGCCTCTTTGGCCACCTCGCTCGTTCGACTGGCGCTGAATCCTTTTTCGGAAAACACGCGAATGGCCGCTTCGAGAATCTGCCAGTGCTTCTCCGTCAATTCAGTGTCCGGGTTAAAATCGATATCGGCCAACTCATTTGTATGGATGGGTGATTGTCGTGTGGATTTGTCCTTCATTTTGTAAACCTCCGGTCGATTCTTTCTGATGCATGATTGAGTCCTTACTCAATAATATATCATATCATGCCTTTCTTCTCCGAATCAAAATCACGGACAGCAGCAGAACAGGCAAGACCAAGAATAAGGGAATCCATGCAATGTTCGGCACAATTTTCAGACCGACATAGGCGTGTTGAGCTACGTTCTCTGCCATGTAGATTGCTGATATAAGGACGAGAATCGCTGCAGGAATAATCAGCCAACGCTCACTTTTCATCCCTGTCAACTGTCGTATCCAGCGAATTGCTCCGAACATAAAGATTCCTACTTTAAAGACCACCATAGTACACATATAGACCACAGCGAGGGGATTCAGATTTTCCACGAAATCTGCCACACTTACTTCCGGGAGAACGGAATACAGCGGATAGATATAGCGTTTAAATAGGTTTTCGCCAAAAATTGTAATTTCCATATGTTGGCAGATGCAATAAGAATCCCATATAAACAAGCCGAAAGCAAAGTGATCTTCATCACCCGCCCCGGTTCATTTGCCAATGTCCAGATCATCCCAAACACAATCGTCTCTCCATAAGGGCACGGTCACCCCGAGCGGCCATACAGCTTTCCAAACATCCCCCCACCCCTTTTCCAGGACAGGCAGCAGAAACTCCGGATGTACGATGTCTGAACTAAGAAGCAGGATCACCTCACCAATGTACAACAGCAACACCACAAGCAGTAAGAACTCTCCAGCCCGTGCGAAATTCTCTATACCGTGATACAGAATAAAAGCGATTAACATCACTAACGTACCCATAGTTACAGCAAGAGGGGTACGGGGTAAAATTGTAAGTGATATAAAATCCCCAAAATCACGCAAAACCCGTCCGCCAATATATAAGAATGTGAGAGGATAAAGCCATGCAATCACCCTCCCCGGCCAACGACCGAATTGTTCCGGGAACCATTGGACGAGAGTCAAACCTGGTTGCAGACGCATCAATGCAGTATACAATATAAGGACGAACGACCCTAAAAAGCTGGATAGCAACGCTGCAATCCACGCATCTCGACCGGCAGGTGAAGCAAAGCCAAAGATTATCGTACTGCCAATCTGAGATAACAGCGTTGTAGCAAACAGTTGATAGCCGATAATTCTCTCCACGAAGCTCGCCCCCTTCCTGGAATCATGATACGGAATCACACTAAGGATGCCCTTGTCACCTTTCTGTCACTTTTGCATATCATTTTTCCGATTGGTTCAAAGACCATTCGGAGCGGGGTGATGGGGCTGGGTATTTCAACTCCCGCAATCAGCAGGGAGCCGATCACAAAAACTTCCCCCATCCATCCGGACGGTATGACAGCCCCGGTGATTACCGGACGAATTCCTTCACTCAAAATAGGCTGCAGGCGGGCGAATTCCATGTCCCGCAATGATAACACCCAAATCAGGACAAAGGTCATAATTCCCAAGGGGACAAGAAACTGCCCGCATCATCCGATCACTTCGATCCCGGCGAATACGGCAATCCCGCAAATAACCAGCATCACTCCCGACAGTACAGCGGGTGGAGTCTTAGGCAATGCGACAACATTGAGGAAATCGATCACGAACCGAGGAATCCCTGCACTGAACGTAAAGAAATTATAAGCCAGATAGATCGCCAACAATTTCCCCATCCATTTTCCGAGGATTGTCGTACTGTATTCAACAATTGTCATTCCGGGATACCGATTTGCCAATGCGGTCATAACCATAACACTCCAGAATGCGGTCACGGACGAAGGAATTACCGCTAACCAGGCATCTTGCTTGGCCACTCCTGTCATTGTCGCAGGAACAGATAAGATTTCTGTAGCAATCACTAACGGAATCAACAACAAGCCCAACTGTGAACCGGTTATTTTCTCTTGAACGAACATCTATTCTTCCCCCGTTCGGCCTTTGCTCCGTTTCGACTGGGCTTCTGTCCTCCCGGTACACGCAGAAGGTGCTTGGACCCTTTCAACCACCGTCGCAAGTTCATGTTCCACCAAGGAACACGTACACATCCTTTAAATTCCCGAACGTAAGCGGAGCCACAGGGGTGAAATACGGAACTCCAAACGAAGGAAGGCTCGTAAGATGAATCAGAATCGCCAATAACGCGACTGTGATTCCGTAAAGTCCCAGCGTCCCCGCCAAGATAATGATCGGATAACGCAGAACCCGAATTGCATTCCCCATATTAAAACGAGGAATCGTGAAGTTTGCAATACCGGTTATTGACACGGGAAAATGGGGCGATAATCGCTATAGAGGAAATTGCAGCCTCTTCTTCTGGAATCCATCCATGGACAAACCTCCGTGTCGCCGCCAAACATCTATGCATATCTTTCCAGAACAGGAAGAAATTCATACAAACAACCGGTCTTATAACAGAATCAGGGAAACGGATGACGGGAAATCTAAGGCAAGAGTTGAAATGGAAGGATGGGAGTCTAATGAAAGAAGGTTTCATCGGCCGTACGTGTCAAACGTTATCGCTTCCACTCTACGCCCTTATGCATGACTCAATCGTAAAAGCGATGAAAGGGGCCCGCGTGTCCCGACAGGTTGCACTTGCCATCTTAGGCGAAATTCCAAAACTCAGCTTAAGCTCCAAAGAGCAAGATGAACTCCAGAACGCAAAAGGGGCGATCGAGCTGGAAGACAGCTTTGGATCGGGAAATTTCTTCGTGATTGATGCAGGTTCTAAGGAAGCGTTTGTTTGTACAGACAAGAAAAATGCGGATTATTTGAATCAACTTTTGGAGAGCCATTCCAATCAAGATTTTTTACCGGCTGTCGAGTCCGATCCGCCCGTCACCATTCAGGCGCACTCTGTTCAACTGCAATCGGCAGACCAGGCGCAAACCCAAGTTCAGCAGAACCAGACTTCAGATCAAGATCTGCTGTTAAAGATGCAATTGGTAGAAATGCTTACAAAGGGCAATGAGCAAAAAAACAAACGCGGGGTAGTGAAATTAGGTCAAAGGAGCCAGCAAAAGGAGCAAAATGTGCTGCAGCAGGTGGCCCTGCTTGAACTTCTCAGAGGAGCCGACTCAAACGAACTCTTGAAGCAACTGCAGATGGTTCAACTGATAGAGCAGATGTCCCAATCTGGAAATCCCCAACAAGGCAAACAACAAGAACAACCTGACCAACAGAATCAAATGCAGCAGGATGCCCAGATGGGAAATCAACAGCATCGGCGTCAACCAAACCGGCGGCAGCAGCAAAACCAACAGCAGCAACAAGGACAAGATCTGCTGCAAACCCTGCAGGAACTGCAGTTGTTAAAAGCCCTGCAAAGCCAAAGTTAATCTTTTTTGGATCTGTAATAGGGAACCTTCGTAAACTTTTGTTTGCGGAACAGTAAAAACAGCACGATAACCACTGCCAATCCAAGGCCAACCCACAGGGCAATTTTCATATGCCAACACCCTCTTTTCGAAAAATGATCTGTGTACTACAACGGACAACTACTATGTTTCCTAAGTTTGGCCGAACTCATTCAAGACGAGCACATTGCAAAAGCCACTTCCTCAATCTATCCATCTTGAGGAAGTGGCTTGTTTATTTCAGTTATTTATATTCCTCCAAAGCCTCCTGCAGAGTGGCTTTGGTATCTACCTTTTCAGTAAAAGTACTGCCCAATTCGATCATGGTGTTTGCAATTTCCGGACGTATTCCGGGATAATCGCTTTACAGCCCAGCAAACTGACATAGAACAGACCTAGTGTCAAGAACAGGTGAGAAATACTAGAAGGAACTAAATGGGCATTCGATAAGCTCAATACAAAAGTTGTCAGTGCAAAAGCAGCTAGGCCAAGTGGTGCTGGATCGGCGATTTGACTTTTTTCATTCATCGGCTTATGCCCCCCTCCCTATTAATCTTCCAAAGTTGACAGATCACCGGTTGGCAAGCCCAACTCCCATGCCTTCAATACACGGCGCATGATCTTCCCGGAACGAGTCTTTGGCAGCTTGTCCCGGAACTCAATTTCGCGAGGTGCAGCATGAGCAGCCAGTCCTTTTTTCACAAATTCCTGAATCTCTTTAATTAACTCCTCGGATGGCTGATAGCCTGCACGAAGAGAGATGAACGCTTTTATGATCTCACCGCGGAGGGGATCGGGCTTACCGATAACACCTGCTTCCGCTACCGCCGGGTGTTCAACAAGCTTACTCTCCACCTCAAACGGCCCCACACGCTCACCCGAAGTGTTGATCACATCATCCACACGGCCTTGGAACCAGAAGTAGCCGTCTTCGTCTTTATACGCAGAGTCACCGGAAATGTACCACGGCTTCAAGCGGAAGTATTCTTCATACTTCGACCGGTTGTTCCAAATCTGACGCATCATGGAAGGCCATGGGGCGCGGATTGCCAGATTCCCCATTCTATAGGGCGGCAGTTCATTTCCTTCGTCATCCACGATCGCCGCATAGACACCGGGGATCGGCTTCCCCATGGAGCCCGGTTTAATCGGCATGGACGGATAGTTGCAGATTAATTGAGCACCGGTCTCTGTCATCCACCAAGTATCATGGATGCGTTTTCCGAATGCCTTCATTCCCCAACGAACCACTTCCGGATTAAGCGGTTCTCCAACAGATAGAATATGGCGGACTGCGGACAGATCATACTTTTTCACTAGGTCGTCACCGGCAGCCATCAACAGCCGGAATGCGGTTGGAGCCCAGTACCAAACGGTCACTTTATACTTTTCAAGTGTTTGGTAACTGTCTTCCGGCGAAAAACGTCCGCCCCGAACTACAGAGGTGACGCCGTTCAGCCACGGAGACCACATGCCGTAGACGGTGCCAGTGACCCAGCCGGGATCTGCACAGCACCAGTAGATGTCACCCGGTTTGAGATCAAGCACCCATTTCCCGGTTTGCAGGTGCTGAATCATGGAGTTGTGAACATGCAGAACGCCTTTCGGCTTACCGGTGGAACCTGAAGTATAGTGAAGCTGCATGCCGTCTTCTAGGTCCACCCACTCAATATCCAACTCGTCGGAAGACTCGGCCATCAAATTTTCAAAGCTCAGTTCCTTTTCACCCAGTTCCCCTTCCGCACCGACCAGAATCACATGCTTCAGGGCCGGCAGTTCGGATACCGGAACACGACTTTTCAGAGCGGGAGTCGTGATGATGGCGACCGCTTCGGAATCCAGCAAACGGTCTTTGACGGCCGCTTCCATGAACGCTTCGAACAGCGGACCGACAATCGCTCCGATTTTGACGGAACCGATATAGGAAACATAGAGTTCCGGGGAACGCGGCATGAACACGAAAACGCGATCTCCTTTTTTGATGCCAAGCGAACGTAAAGCGTTGCCGAACTTGTTTGAAAGGGCTTTCATTTGAGTGAATGTGTAAGACTCTTCCCGGATTGCGTCCCTGAATAAAAGCGCGACTTTATCCCCACGGCCTTCATCTACGTGACGGTCAACCGCTTCATACGCAATATTGACCTTTCCCGTTTTCGACCAAGAGAATTCCTTTTCAACATCTTCCCACTTAAAGTTCTTATAAGCTTCTTCATAGCTTACCAGGTTATTTTCGGTGGATAAAACCGGAATCAATTCTTGTTCGTTTAGTTTCACTGTCACAACGAATACCTCCATTCCCTTTCCGGAAAGTGATTTATTGTTACTTGCAGCAAATTATAGAATATCCCGAAGGACGCTTGAAATCTGTTCGGACACTTCATTAATATTTGCTTCCCCGTCGATCGTGCGAAGCAGACCTTTCACATCATAGAACTGAAGCAATGGCTTTTGTTCCTGAATGTTGACATCAAGACGGGTTGCAACAGTTTCTATGGTATCATCTTTTCTCTGATATAATTCTCCGCCGCACTTATCGCATTTTTCTTCCACTTTGGGTGGATTGAAAATCACATGATAGGCAGAGCCACAAGAACGGCAGATTCTCCGGCCTGTGAGACGCGACAACAACCTTTCCCGATCCACGTTGAGATGAATCACGTGGTTGATCTCCCGGTTCATTTCTTCCAGAACTTGCTCCAATGCCTCCGCTTGAGGAACTGTTCTGGGGAATCCATCCAGCAAGAACCCTTCTTTGGTATCCGGACGGCTTAGACGTTCACGGACAATACCGATTGTAACCTCGTCAGGAACAAGCTGCCCTTTTTCAACATACTCCTTTGCCTTAAGGCCGAGCGGTGTTTCTTCCGCCATAGCGGCACGGAAGATGTCACCGGTGGAGATATGCGGAATACCGAACTTTTCTGTGATTCTTTCTGCTTGGGTTCCTTTGCCTGCACCTGGCAATCCCATAAAGATGACCTGCATCCAATTCCTCTCCACTCGTTAGAAATTAATTTCGTTCCTTTGTATAACATTTCTGAATTACAGTTCATTTTAAAAAAAAGATCATACATTTGACTCAAAAAATCGTAAGATGTCGTTTTTTTTTTCTGAAATGTAGAATTTCATGCTTGTTTTGTTGGGGGAACCATCAAGTTCCCGTTCCATTTCGAAAGCAAACCGTTACGAAACGAGTCGGAAGTGGCTATTTGCTGATCAAACTTTTCGATATCGACGCAATGCCAATACATTCAATGTGAGGAAAAGCGCCGAATATCCAAGCAAGACCCATAGCGGCAGTTGAATTTCTCCCAAGGACTGACCGCGAATCATAACCCCGCGTAACGCATCTGCTGCTTGAGTCAAAGGAAGCGACTCTGTGATCCAAAGTACCCATTCAGGCATCCCCCTCAGATCGAACAATCCGCTGAAGAATATTTGCGGGACCACCACAACCGGAATAAACTGCACCATTTGAAACTCATTTCTGGCAAATGCGGATAAAAGGCTGCCAAGTGACAGCGCTACGGTGGCTACCAGAATGTTTATCAGAAGCACTGACCCAAAATTGCCTGCCGAGCGGATTTCAATTACCTCAAGCGCAAACCATTGTACGAGCGTTGTTTGCAAAACGGCAAACACCCCGAACCCTAAAAAATACCCCAGCACAATTTCGTATCGGCGGATTGGAGTGGCCAAAATCCTCTCCAGTGTACCTCCCGTTCTTTCCCTCAGGAAAGAGACCCCTGAAATGAGAAACACAAAGAAAAAGATGAAAAATCCAATGAGTACCGGAGCAAAATAGTCCAGCAGGGATAATGAACTTCCTCCATGCAAGTAGGTAACGTCTACCACATTTTTCAATACCGCATTACCGGGAGAAAACTTCATCAGCGATTCCTGTGCGGTTTTTACAACTGCTTGATTGGCGATCGGATCAGATCCCTCCAGAACAACTTTGACCTTTGGCGGGGCGAATTCAATATACCCATCCGTCTCTCCGTCCGCCAGCCTTCTCCTGGCTTCTTCGAGCGAAACGGCTTCAACGGATGCATCCGTTTCTTTCATTTTTTCTAAAAATAAGGCCGGTGCGCCTACGACATCAATCGCAGACTTGGTTTCGCTTGTAGTAAATACGACACTCAATAACCACAGCACAACCAATGGAGCCATAAATAAAAGTGCAATGCTCCTTTTATCCCGAACGATTTGCTTTATGAGCCGCTTCGCCAATGACACAATTCTCACAGGGCAGCACCTCCGAAGTGGAGAAATGCTGTTTCAATCGTTTGGGCTCCCGATTTTCTTTTCAATTCTTCCGGAGTTCCCAAAGCAATCAGCCGGCCTTCCCGGATGAGTCCCAATCTGTCACAATGCTCCGCTTCATCCATGACATGGGTGGTGATGAGGATTGAAACCCCTTTTTTCCGGAGCTGCGAAAACTCCTGCCAGAAATCCTTCCGAAGAATCGGGTCAACCCCGACCGTCGGCTCATCCAACAGTAAAATTTCCGGTTCATGGAGCAGCGCGATGGCCAGGGACAAGCGCCGTTTCATTCCGCCCGAGTAAGTATGAACCGGACGTTTTGCATGCTCCGTTAATTGCACCAAATTCAAAACATACTCAATCCGCTCTTTTTTTCTGGAACGGGGGACCCCAAACAGCTCGGCAAAGAAATTCAAATTATCCGTCCCGGTTAAATCCTGATACAGCGCATCCGCTTGAGCCATATACCCGATACGGCGAATCACATTTAATGATGGCATTTTGAATCCGAGAACCGTAACCTCTCCTCCTGTAAACTCCCCTATGCCCGCTATTGCCCGAACGAGCGTGGTTTTTCCTGAACCGGACGGCCCCAGCAACCCCAGGATTTCCCCTTTCTGCAGGTCAAGAGAGATTTTATGAAGTACTTTCCGTTTGCCAAACTGCTGTTCAAGCTGTTCAACGCTTACAACCGCCGAATTTTGCATATATGGCACCTCCAAAACTTTTCCCCTGGTTCCCACTTTCAAATTCTCAGGTATCGGAAGAAAACTCACATGGCGGATCTAGGGGCAGTGGTTTAGGGAATTGAGCACTCACTCAACGATTGAGTACTTACTCAAAGTATATGACGCAAATTTTCTCCCTGCAACCAAAAAATAAATCCGGGGCTTTCCCCCGGACACTACCGTTTGGAGAGTACAATCTGTTCATACAAATCTCCCAATGTTGAAACTCCTTTTTCTATTGACTCGTGGATCAGCAGCTTCCATAGCTGTCCCGTCATTCTTGCATCTCCTAACGCCGTGTGCCGGCCCTCTACCGGAATTTGATAGGTCGCAAGAAGTTCATCAAGTCCATATTGATTTAAACTTGGACGAAGCCACTTTGCCACATCAAAAGTATCGATCACCCGATGGGTCAAATGGGTTCGGGACTTCAGCCACAGGGCCGCATTCAAAAAGCGGACATCATGGCTGGAATGATGCATCACCAACACGGCATCTTTTGCAAAGTCCAAAAACTCATGAAGGACTTTGCTCAGTTCCGCTGCGGTCGCCACATCTTCGTTCCGTATCCCCGTCAACTTCACAACAACGGGCGGAATCATCCTTTCCGGTTCCGGACGAATTAAGGAATGATAGGTTCGCGCGGGAACAATCTGATCCCCTATCATCTCGATGGCGCCAATTGCAATGAGGACATCCGTATTCGGGTTAAAACCAGTCGTTTCCGTATCGACGACAACAAAACGAGTCTCAAGCAAAGGGACGTCCCATGCTTCTTTCGTTCTTGCCTCTTTCAATAAATGACGGATAAGAGCTTCTGCTTGCATCTCGCTCTGGGAGTCGGATGTCGATACCGGCACCTCGTTAAACTTTAAGAAACGGCGAAAAAATCCAAGTCGATTGGGGTCCATCACGCTTCACTCACTTCGGTTTACGAAATTGCTTGGCTGTCAATTTTTGCAGATATCTCGCGGTGGTCATTGCCTCTTTAAGCTCAAATGCCTCGGATTCAGACAGTTTGTCGGGAGTCACATAATTGCTCCATAGCCGGTAGCGCAAGAACACATGCAAAGCTTTCATCACCTGTATAGCCAATTCGTTTTTCCACACTTGCTGATCCCGAAGCAGCTTGATGCGTTCCACGGTCGAAGCAGCATGGATTCGATGCGCCAGCGACCAAAGTCTTGTGGCATTTACAATTTGCAAATAGCCGCCTTCCTTTATATTCAATTCACCGGTATGTTCCCCCCATCGCCCAACCCGAAAGCGATCAAAAAAATCCAACCCCACTTTGTGTGACAATCCGTGATCGGCAATTTGCCAATGGACGAAGGAATGCTCCTTCATTTGTTCCATAAACCAGTCGCGAAATTGTGCTGCGATTTCCAAGTCACCGTGCAGGGGGCGAATATCCCCAATCAACATTAAGAAACGAACATTATCCCAATCCGGATAGGATAAATATCCTTCTACTTTCTGTTTCCAATCTGAAAGGGATAAATTCCAACGCTGATTGGTCGCCATTACATAGCCTGGGCAGTAAGGGTACCCAATTTCGGCCAAACTTCCGACAACCCTCTCGGCCAACGTCTGGAAATAAGCCTTTCCCCTATCCTTTTGGCCGGACTGCTCTTCCAGGTACAGGATGGCGTTATCTTGATCCGGCTGCAGGGTTTGTTCCCCGCGTCCTCCGCTTCCAAGCAACAGCCAGCAAAAAGGGGATGGAGGAGGACCCCAGCCTTCTTGTTCCATTGTCGCAAGGACCAATTGGATTACTCGAGAAGTCAGCTTATCGTGCCACCTGTTAACAAATGAAAGAATTTCGGCAGAATCAATCAGATTTGCCTTCAATTGAAAAGCCACTTCCGGCATCCGGTCATGTATCGCGCGCAGTTCCCCCACGTCATTCACACTGTTAACTTGGTTCTTGATCTGTGTCAACATTGACTCCAAGTCAGGCTGCACCCAATCACATCCTTGTCACCGATCATTCCAAACTCACGGATAAAACACTGTCTACATTCGAGATGGTTTCAAGAAGTCCTTCCAAATTCTGATTGGAAGAACAAGAAATTTCGATCGTAGTCGTCACCACATCGTCATCCGCCTGCATGGAGACATCGGTGATATTAATCCCCTGCGCCCCTAGCAGCGAGGCAATTTCGGCAAGCAGTCCCGGTCGATCCACAGAAACGTATGTCAGCTGTTTCCGCTGCGGCTTGTGGATTCGCTTCTGGATTGGAGGAATCCACACCATACACAAAATAACAGCCACTACAGTCACGACGGAGACGAAATATTGTCCGCTTCCAACCGAGAACCCTATGATCATGGCCAAAAGCAGCATTGCGGCGGTCGAATATCCACTGATTGCAAATTTATCACTGCGCAGAAAAATACCGGCTGCAAGAAATCCTCCAATACCTCCTCCGACCTGCGCAGCCAAACGCGCAGGGTCAAATCTTGCGTTCGGATGTTCCGTAAACTCAGTAAACGAATAGGTAGAGAGCCACATCAACAGGCATCCGGATACGGAAACAAGAATGTGGGTTTTTAAACCTGCCGATTTATTTTTCCGTTCCCGTTCCCATCCCAGCACACCCCCCAGCAAAATACTCAGCAGCAACCGGACAAGAAAAGTGAGATGGGTGTCCGATACAGCAGTAATCATGACGTCACTCTCCCCCCCTGCAACGAAGTTATTTCTTTCTCTAAAATAGGCAAACGGGGCAACCGAAGTTGCCCCAGCGCCTTCTTGAACTTTGTTATTTTTAAAGAGCCTCAGCTTTGGTATAGGTACCACCATTAGGAAGTTGTTCCGGGTATCCCGATGTACCATGTTCGCTGACATCCAGTCCGATGATCTCTTCTTCACGGCTGATGCGAATACCAACTGTAACTTTAAGCAGATACAACACGATGAACGAAGCGATGAAAACGAAGGCGAATACGGAAGCCACGCCCATTGCCTGCACACCGAGCTGATGGAAGCCGCCGCCGTAGAACAAGCCCGGTTTGCCAACTCCCAACTTCTCAACCAGATCAGGTGCCGCGAAAAATCCTGTAGAAAGTGTTCCCCAGATACCTGCTACGCCGTGAACCGAAAACGCTCCAACCGGATCGTCAACTTTCACTACCCGATCAAAGAAGAGGTAGGAGAATACCATCAAAATACCCGCAACTGCTCCGATTACAACCGCAGCCCATGGCTTAACGAATGCACAGGAAGCAGTAATTGCAACCAAAGCCGCCAAAACACCATTGAGCATGTAGCTGATATCCGGTTTGCCAAGAACTGCCCACACTGTGAGCAAAGCCGCTACAGCACCTGCCGCTGCCGCCAGGTTCGTTGTTAAAGCGACATACGGGAAGAATGTTCCGTTTGCTGCCATTGTAGAACCGGCATTGAATCCAAACCAACCAAACCAGAGAATGATTACGCCCAATACGGAGTAAACCATGTTATGACCCGGAATTACATTCACACTGCCGTCTTTGTTGTATTTGCCGATACGGGGTCCCAACAACATGGCTCCCACGAGAGCGGCTGTAGCACCTGTCAAGTGAACAACTGTAGAACCGGCGAAGTCCTGCTTGCCATGTGCTGCAAGCCAACCGCCACCCCAAATCCAGTGACCGACAATCGGATAAATAAGAGCGATGAAGATAGCGCCGAATACAAAGTACACAATCAATTTGGATCTTTCTGCAATACCGCCCCAGAAAATCGCCAAGGATACACCTGCGAATACAACCTGGAACAGGAACTTGGCAGCCAGCGGAGTGTCTGTCCACGCCAGGGATGCAAACACCTCATTTACTTGCTCATCCGCCACATTCAAGAACCAACCGCTTGAACCCATGAAACTGTTGCCGGAACCAAAAGTGATTGCAAAACCAATCGCCCAGAACACCAGGGTCGTGATCCCGAAACTGAGAACATTTTTACCTGCAATGTGACCGGCATTTTTCATTCGGGTGGCCCCTGCTTCAAGTAAAGCAAAACCTGCCTGCATAAGGAAAACAAGTGCAAATGCTACAATTACCCACAATGCGTCAACCGCCTGAATAGCATCTTTGACGGTTGGTTCTGCACCGGCTGCCAGAGCTTGCCCTGTTACCGACAGAAGAACAAGAGGCAGCATCGCCAATACTTTTTTCATACTTTCACCCTCCATCCAATGATGTTAGTTATGATGACATATTATTCAGATCTTCCATCAGCAGGATGCTTTCCGCAATTTGTACCATACTCTTTCGGTTGCGCATCGCTTCCTGACGCATTCGCTGATAAGCGTCCGATTCCGACAAACCGAACCGGTCCATCAAAATCCCCTTGGCCCTTTCGACCCGTTTTCGATTTTCCAGGTCAGTCAAAGCCTTATCGGCGATTTTTCGATACTTTTCCTCCTTCTGCCAGCTTGCAATTGCCATTTTGATCAAACATGCGGCGGTCACAGAGTGAGTGTCAGGAGTCAAGATTCCTTTCACATCGGCTTTTTCAACAATTCCGAGCAGGCTCTCGGTCAACTGGGATACTCCCCAAAGCACCGGGCCTTTTTGTTCCTGCTGAACGCTTCTTGTCCAATCAGTCAATTCCCCGAGATCATCCATCAGAACGACCGCTTTGGTCGAAGATTGGAAGAAAGTCCGTGAGAGATCAGGAACGGTCTTAGGTGATGCTGTCCTGGACGGAATCTGCTGGAATCGCAGATGCAGCGGGCACTTGGTCAATATGCTTTCCAGCCATCCGCCGAGCTTTTTGTCAGAACCTACAACAACAATCTCATCGCGCACCTGCCTCCCCCTCACTCCAACTTTCAGTTCATGTAAGAATATCTAACATTTAATTCTTTATCTGTATTCTATACACAAAGTCAGAAAACTTCAAATGTTAAATGTGAAGGAATATAACACATAGGGTTCTCAGTTAACCGTTTTCACTCTTGTTTTCTCCGTTTTTCTAATACGTGTTATATTTTATGACATCTTTAAGACACGAAGCTTCCGACCTGATGGCTGGAAGCTCCATTGCCAAATGAATCTCCGTTGACCCAACTTATTGCGATCAGTGACTGTTTACAGGGCACTCTATGTAAAGTTTCTTAACAATCCGGTGATGAATCTACCCAGCAGCTAATGCCTGCATCCATCACTTTTTTAAATTTCTGGCGCCCGTTAGTAATCAGATTGTGTCGTGCCTGTTGATATTCTCCTTGAAGCATCAATCTGGCATTGGTATCTTTGACTTCGCTAAAATCATTCCATGCCTGTTCAAAATTCTCCAATAAGACTCGTTCATGACCGTGGGACATCCTGCCCTTGAGATTTGTGAGCAACTTCCGGAATTCTTTTTCCGATTGATCCTTAGCTTCAGATAACTGTTTGATCACTCTCAAATCATCAGAATTAACTAAAGTGACCATGATACCTCGAATTTCGAGAGCTTTCTCGAGCAACTCCTCGATTGCGATTTGAGTTTCATTCATTTTAGTAAAATCAGGAAGCGTGAACTGGGATACAACTGAAATCAAGGTTCGGTTGCGGTTTACCGTAACCTGTACAAGGCGATCCAATCTTTCCATATTACTCCGCTGTTCTTCCGTAGCAGCCAATACTTCTTGACTGGCAGCCGCTATTTGCTCAATGACAGCCGAAGAATGACTGAATGAGTCTGTAATCTGATCCGCACTGCCGGATATATGGCGGATATCTGCTTGAGCGCCTCGGACTTCAGTTGTAATTTGAACCAGCGACTGATTAATGTTGTCGTAGGCCGCACTTGCCTCCGTCACCCGGGCGGATCCGGAAGAAGCGAGTTCGATACTGGAAAATACATTTTTGACCGCGTGTTGAACATGATCTTTCAATTGGTGCAGGAGCCCGTCAATTTCTTCCGTTGCTGTCTTCGATTGATTGGCCAATTTGCGGATCTCATCTGCCACCACGGAGAATCCTTTGCCATGTTCTCCGGCTCTTGCCGCCTCGATATTCGCGTTCAGTGCAAGCAGGCTTGTCTGATCGGAAATCTGATTGATAATTTGCGTAATCGAGGAAATTGACCGCGACAAGTTATCCAATTGGTGTATTTTTTGTGCGACTTCGTTGTTTTGTTTCTCCAACTCTTGCATGAATCGAACCGCTTCCCGGACAGACGATTGCCCGTCTGCCACTGCCTCTTCCGTGTTTACGCAAACGTTGATAATCTGATCATTGCGACCTGCCAATGTTCTGATCAGATTCTGAATTTTTTCCATCTCCAAAGCCGAACGGCTTGCCTCTTCGGCTGAACCTTGAATTCCCGTCGCCAATTGGGTCATCGTCTCCGCGACGGCGTGTACTTCCGCTACCATTTTTTTCGATACAATCGATAACTCACCCATGTTTGAATCTACATTACCGGCTGTCTTGCTGGCCATCCGAATCAGATTTTGAAACGTATTTATCGTTTTATACAGAATTTGATAGAACGGATGGTTTCGTTTGCTTGGATTTGTTCCGGACCAACTGATCCGCAAATCGCCATCCGCCAGTTTTCCTAATGTTTCTCCTACGAAATCGTTACGCTTCCAAATAGTCAACAAACGAATCCACTCCTCTCCTTAGCGAAATTTAACACACTGATGATATGTAATTAAGGAAAAGTCCCGTCTCTTCAACCTAGGAGGTCAGATTGACGGGACGAATTTCATTTACTTGCTGATTTCATGTTCAATTTGTCCAATTCTCACTCTGCCGCCTTCGCCAATCCAGGTTTTCTTCCACTGACCCTGTACAACCAATATGAGCAAAACACAACAAACGGCGATTCCGCTCAAGATGAGAAAGCCCTGTGAAAAAGAACCTGTTGCAAGCTTAATGTTTCCAAGAATCTTCGGCAGGAAATAACCGCCAAGCCCTCCAGCCGCGCCTACAATTCCAGTGATTACCCCAATCTCTTTCTGGAAACGCTGCGGAACTAACTGGAATACAGAACCGTTGCCCATTCCCAGACACATCATGGCGACGAAGAGCATTACCGTCGTGATGGAGAGAGAAGGTAGAGTTGAAATTCCTGCCATCATTAAAGCAACTCCGGCATATAAAATGGTGAGCATGCGGATTCCGCCAACCTTATCCGCCAGCCATCCCCCAACCGGACGAAAGAAACTGCCCGCGATTACGCACAACGTTGTAAAGTCTGCCGCCTTTACCGGACTCAATCCGTATTGCGCGTTGAAAAAAATCGTGAGATAACTTGCCATTCCGACAAAGCCGCCAAACGTCACAGAGTAGAATATACAAAACAGCCAAGTGTCTTTTTGCTTGAGTACCTGAACATAGTCAGCGAACTTTTTCGGTTCCGGCTGATTCGGACTGTCCTTTGCCAGGAGTGAGAACACAATAAATGTAAGCAGTACTGGAATGAGTGCAAATCCGAAAACGATATGCCAATCGCCGCCATAATGTTGTGCAATCCGATTCGCAAATAAAGTGGTTATGATCGTACCGCTGTTCCCTGCCCCGGCGATCCCCATCGCTAAGCCTTGATACTGCGGCGGATACCAGCGGCTGGCAAGCGGAAGAGCTGCAGCGAAACTGGCACCGGCAACTCCTAACAGCAACGCTACAAAATATAGTTCTGATAAGGAGTTTGCAAACTGCCATCCCCAAAATAAAGGAATCATCGTTACAATCATGCCAATCTGCCCCGTCTTTTTGGGACCTATGTGATCCGTCATCCAGCCAAGTACTAATCGGAGAATTGAGCCTCCCAAGATCGGCAAAGCGACTAAGTTTGCTTTTTGTGCCGCATCCATTTTGAAATCATTCATAATGATTACCGCAAGAGGCCCCAACAGAACCCAGACCATAAAGCTAATGTCAAAATACAGAAATGCACTGAATAGAGATGGTGTGTGTCCGCTCTTTAGAAAGCTTGTTTTGTTCATTAGTTTCTCCCTCTCTTAACGAGTTTTACTGTTTCACTCTGGTATTGAATACGTTTTAGAATGTCGGTTTCACCCCCTTATCAGATTTTTAAAAAACAATGAAGCCCCGACCCAATGGACAGAGGCTTCATTGCCTGGTGTGTGTCGCCGTTGACACGAACATTTCGTGATTTATGGCTTTGGAGTAGGTCGGAAAATGTATTTTTCTTTCGAATGTCGGTAACATGTCGTGTTGTGAGACTTGTTCGGAACTAATTTCCCGGACATATTCCAACAAATATCCGTAAAAATTGTAAAAGGCTAACCTGCTCGCAAAGTCTGCACTGACTTTTTGAGGAATCCACATCGTAATCCTTCGTTGTTCAAGTACACGCTTCACCAGATTCGCGTGGGAGATCTTAGCGTTGACCGCTCGTTCCTGCACACAGGCAGCTACGCGAACCGCTTTTTTTAAAAATCCGATCTGCTGATCAGTCAGATCAATTTGTTGCAGTTCTTTTGACATATCGCGAATTCGTTCCACCATGATCTCGAATGAATGAAAAATCGTGAATGTATTTTTGTGCGGAAAAATACGAAACCTCTGATCTTCACTGATCAATCCTGAAATTTCTTTTCCTTTTTCAATAAAGCCGCGAACGTGTTCAATCTGTTCCTTCATAACGGAAGCGTAAGGGGTAACTCTATTTTCCTGTAAGTCAAGGTGCATATAATGCAGAAGTGCCCTGAGCATTCCTTCTGATTGAACGAGCAGAACTCTGGCTCTTACTTCATGCACAGGTTTGTGAAGCAGATTGATGAGGGTACCAATCCCCATCCCGATCAATACCAATGCCATCTGATTTAATGCGGATTCCGCAAAGGAAAGGTGTGTTGTTCCCATTGTATTGATCGCAATTACAACGGCCACGAGAAGCGAGTTCGTCCATCGAATCTTGACATGGAGAGTCATCAGCAGCAGCGCAACAATTCCCATCACAAAGAACGAATCCCCCACAGCGTATAATGCGAATGCTCCTAATGATGCACCTAAAACAGCACTGATGGTTTGCTGAATTCCATGCCGAAACGTTCGATAGATCGAAGGTTGAACTGCCAACACCGCAATGATTCCTGCGAAATGTGGGGTATCAAGGTCATAACTTCTCGCTAAGAGAATAGAAATGGCTACTGCCAGCGATGTTTTGATTACCCGGGCTCCGATCATCCGAATCCCCCTTTTTAAGTATCAGTCGGATCTCATCGGAATGACTTTGTCGACTTTGAAATTTGGCATCACGGATCTTCTTGGCAATTTCATAGAGTACTCCCATAAAAATGCCTCCCCTCAGGCCTCACCTGGTTTGTTTCTAGAATTAGAGTAGCAGGAAGCGCTCCCCCTCTGCAATCAGTTATGTCAGGATACCTTACATACATTGTGTTCATTCGGCAATTCGATGCACCCGTTTTGAACAGATCTCAATATTTCATGGGCACGCGAGCCAGACATGGCAATCAACTGTTCCCACAGTTCATCCCTTAGCAAATCCAACTGAATGATTTCTTTTGCCAACTGTAGAGCTTGTTCACGGTTCATACGAATGCCCCCTCTCAACTCACCATACCGACTAACGTTTCGACAGCTCTTTCCGCATCCGAACCATTCGCCCGGATCGTGATCACAGATCCATTGGAGATGACCTGGGACATGAGGCCCATAATGCTTTTTGCGTTGACCGTTTTGCCCCCTTTCTCGACAAAAATATCGGATTTGAATTGAGTAGCTTGTTTGACGAACAAGACTGCCTCACGTGCATGTAAGCCCATACGAAGATTTACTTTCACTTGTCTGTCGACCATGAAGATCAACTCCTTTTTCAAATGCGAATCAATCTTATTTCACGGATTTGGTTTAAGCGTATCAGAACTGCAAGAACTCAACAACGCATTATGTTATATAATCTTACATGGCGAAAAAAACCTTGAAAAAAAGCATCGTGAGCCCTTTTAAGCTCACGATGCTCTTTCTCCCGCTGTTTGATTCTTACATGTTGATATACACTTTATTGCCGATCACGTCTACCTTGTACGTGGTCACACACCCCGTATCGGGCGCTTGCAC